>SVME01000042.1 GCA_015067605.1 Oscillospiraceae bacterium | reverse complement strand
TGACCCACCTCGCCCAGATAGTTCAGCAGTTCCTCCGGATCCTCGGTGCAGACGGTTTCATCGGCAATCATGTCGGTGAAGTTCTCCACGCCGTACATATCCAGAGCGGTTGCATCCAGACGCTCACGCATCTGATCCTTCAGCATCTTGGGCATCCAGACGATACGGCCAGGGCCGCCTTCGGCTGCGATAAACTTATGAGAAGAAATGAAGTGCTTGCCGTGGCCCATGAAGCCGGGGGTCTGAACACCGCCGCCGGTCATGGAGGCCATCTCGGAGAAGCTCATGCCCAGAGGGGTCATGCCGGCGTGCTCACGGCAGGTGATGACAACGCCCATGGAGCAGGGCTCCACGCCGCAGATACACTCGAAGCAGCCGCAGGAGGTCATGGGATCCTGGAACAGGGAGTACAGCGTAATCTTCTCCACAGCACCCTGAGAATACTTGTTAACAGCGGCATCCATGGAGTCGTAGCGACCCAGCTTCTCGTCCTGACAGCCTTCCTTCACGATGGGCTGGCAGGGACCGGCAGGATCCAGCTCCTGAGTAGCCTTGGCATCCAGCCAGGAAACAGCACCACACAGACCCAGACGCTCGGGGGTAACGATACAAACGTGGCTGGGAGAGAAGGCCTGACACATGATACAGGTGTAGAAGGTGTCCACGGACTCGTCGGTCATGGAAGCAAGTCTTGCGTCACGGGCATTAAAGACCTCGTTGGCATGGGCACGCAGAGCCTTGTTCTGCTCAGCGTCCACCACGATGGTGACCTGACACTTGTCAACGACAGCCTCGAACTCGGACTTGACCTTGGCGTACAGCACCTCACCGATGTGAGCGAACTTGAAGCCGGCCTCGAAGTCAGCCTTGCTGATACGGACACGGATCATATCACGCTGACCGGTGTGCATAACGCCCTCGATGCAGTTGATCCAGCTATGGAACTTACGCTCCATGACGGACTCGAAGTCGGACTGCATAGCCTTGCCGGCCACGTCCACGGTGTAGCTGAGGGAAATCTTGGAGCCCACGGGAATCTCGTCGATTTCGGGGCCGATGACGGTGATCTTGTGATCCTCCACCTCGGCGGCTTCCTTGGTCTGAACCAGCTCGAAGCAGTCCACACGGGAGCCGTCCACTTCCACCTGCATATCGCCACGACGGATAATCTCGCCCTCGAAAGCGGTGGCGAAGGACACGGGAATGTCGATTTTGGTAATCTTCAGCTTGATGTCACGAGCCTCCAGAGAGGTGGCGTTCCACTTCTCGGTGTCCAGTTGCTGAATCAGGGACTTGGGTACCCGGAACATATTCTCGGTCTCGTTGGAGATAACGGGGAAGCCCAGACAGATGGCACCGGCACCGTAGGAGACGATTTCATCACTGAGGGGCTTGTAGGCGTTGACGAAGGCACGGACACGATCCATGGTGTACTTGGCCAGAGCCTTGAAGTCACCGGGAGTCACGTTGCCGAAAATCAGAGCGGCACGGATAGCCACGCTGACCACGTGGATGACGGACTGCATTTCGTAGCCCAGAGGCACCACACGGACGTTCTCGCCCAGACTCATGCCAGCATCAGCACAATGCTTGATGGCATCGCCGGTCAGGCTGACCAGAATGCCCTGACCCTGATAGGACTTGGCCAAAGCCACAGTCTCAGCAGGATCCTCGGCACCGCCGATGATAACGGCAACACCGGGGATGTCGCCGGTGACCAGCGGCACGCCCAGATTACGTACGAATGCGTCGGTCAGGTGACCCATCTCGGGCTCGGCATAGGGCTCAGCGCCGTTCAGATACTTCAGAGCCTCCAGGAACTCCGCACACAGCGCGGAGGCGATGCCACTGTCGAAGGCATCCTGCAGGCGGTTGTTACGAGTCATCATGCCCTTGATGGTGTCCATGGCGGCCTTCATCTCACCCAGAGTGGTGATCTTCACGCCGGTGACGCCGTAGTAACAGGGCAGGGAGTAAGCAGTGCCGGGGAAGGACACTGCGCAGCCTTCGCCGTTAGCGGCGATGGCAGCATCAATGGCGGCTACGGTACGCTCGTAGTTGTAGTCGTTACCGCCGAAAACTCTATCAAAAAGTGTCACGGTATTTCCTCCTGATAATTTTTTAGCACGCCGTCATTCCGAGGGAGCAAAGCGACCGTGGGAATCCGTATTCTCCAAAAAGCGGATTGCCACGCCAGTCTGCGGACTGGCTCGCAATGACAGTTGTTAGTTGAAGGTTAGTCACGATCTAAGATCGCTTTTATCTTGCGAATTTCTTCGATGGCTTTGGGGCTGTAATCATAAGGTGATTTTCCGTTCCGGTCTGCGTCCATAATCTCCAGATTATAATGTACGAAGCCCAGCAAATCCTCCGCAGGGATAGAGTTTTTGATAAATTCCTCGTCCTGCTCGTCACGAATCTTGTTGGCTACCACACGGACACGCTTCACACCCAAATCGCTTGCCAGCCGCTTGACGTTGCGGTAGGTCTGGACGGATCGGCTACCGGGCTCGATGACCACGATGAACTGATCCATGTTGGCGGCAGTGCCACGGCCCAAATGCTCAAGGCCTGCCTCCATATCCATGATCACCACATCGTCCTTCCGGTAGGTCAGTGCGGAGAGGATGCTCTTGAGCATCACGTGCTCCGGACAGACGCAACCGGTGCCGCCTACGTCCACGGTTCCCATCACCAGCAGCTTCACGCCGTTAATGTCCTTGGAGAATTTCTCCGGAATGTCCGCCACATAGGGGTTGAGCTTGAAGAACTTGCCGGCCTCATTGGCACCGGTTCGTTCCTCCACCAGCGTCCGCATTTTGGAGATGGGGATGATGGCATCCACCTCTTCCTGGCTCAGACCCAGCGCCAGACCCAGATTGGCATCGGGATCCACATCGGCGGCAAGGACGCAGCGTCCTTCATCGGCGTAGAGCCTTGCCAGCGTTGAGGACAGGGTGGTTTTACCCACGCCGCCCTTACCGGTTATCGCTACTTTCATTGGAAAATAACCTCAAAATACAAAGATATGAGATACGAGATACCAGATACGAGATAATATCTTATATCTCATATCTTGTTTCTTCCTATCTTAATTAGATGCCCAGTGCGGCACGCTTGGCCTCGATGCAGGCAATCATCTTGTCGCCCAGCGCATCGATATCGGTATCCACCACGAACTTGGCTTCCACCCATTCCTTCACGCCGTTCTCGCCCTGCAGCAGCTCGGTGACTTCCTCGGAGCCCTTGGAGTAGGGATCAACGCCCAGGAAGGTCTCGATGCCGGTGGCAACAACGTAGTTACCGATGGAAACAGCCTTCTCAGACATCCACTCGGGAGCGCAGCCCACCACGGGTACCTGAGAAATGTTGATGCCCCAGTCCTTGGCGATATCGGAAGCCAGAACCATCATACGGGAAATATCCACGCAGGAGCCCATGTGCAGCACGGGGGGAATACCAGCCAGCTCGCAAACGCGCTTCAGACCGGCGCCGCAGTACTCCTTCGCCTTCTCCGGATCCATCAGACCGGCCTTGCCGGCAGCCTGAGCAGAGCAGCCGGTGGTGATAACGATGATGTCGTTCTCCAGCATCTTCTTCATCAGGTCGATGTGAGCGGTATCGGGGCGAACCTTGGGGTTGTTACAGCCGACCATAGCCACAGCGCCACGGAGAACACCGGAGTGGACACACTCAATCAGAGGCTTGGTGGTGCCAAACTCGTCCACCTGAGAGTTGGCAACGCCATCCAGAACCTTCTTGATGGCCTCGACGGAGTAACCGACTCTAGCCTTCTGCTTCTGGTTGGGGATGTTCACCAGCTCGGGGGTACGATTCTTGAAGTTCTCAATGGCCATCTTCACGATTGCCTTGGCGTTCTCACCGGCGGTCTCAGCAGAGAAGCGGTAGAACTCGGAGTCGGGCATCCGGGCAATGGGAGAAGTGGTGATGAACTTGGTATGGAAGCACTTGGACAGGGGACCCAGTGCGGGGAAGATACACTGCACGTCCACAACGATGGCCTCGCAGGCACCGGTGAGCACCACGTTCTCCTGATTCAGGAAGTTACCGGCCATGGGGATGCCGTGACGCATGGCGACCTCGTTGGAGGTACAGCAGACACCGGAAACGGTGATGCCCTTCGCACCCAGGGACTTAGCGTAGGCGATCATCTCCGGATCATTGGCGTAGTAGACGATCATCTCGGACAGAGAGGGATCGTGACCATGGACAACGATGTTGACATTGTCCTTCTCCATGACGCCGATGTTGGCCTCGGTGTCGATGGGGCGAGGCGTGCCGAACATAACGTCGGAGAACTCGGTACCCATCATAGAACCACCCCAACCGTCGGACAGGCCGGCGCGCAGAGCCTGACGAATCAGAGCCTCGGGCAGGCTGGAGCAACCCATGTGGGTCATATGCATAGCGGTAGCAATTTCACGGTCGATAGCACGGGGCATGATTTCAGCCTTACGCCACAGCTCCTTGGTGTGCTCGGGGGCACGCTGAGCGAACTTCTGCTCGCCGAAGGGGAAGCCGTACTCCAGCAGGCCGATTTCAGCCATCTCGTGAGCCAGAGCGTAGATATCCTTGCCCTCGGTCTCCACGCCCCATTCCTTGGCGATGCGCAGCAGCTTATCGGGGTCCTTGACCTGATAATTGCCGCCTTCCTTGGTCTGGTGCAGAGTGTGCATGATTTCACGACCGTGGTCAGAGTGAGCAGCAGTGCCGCCGACAGTGAAGCGCAGGTAGTTACGGGCGACGATGCCGTGAACATCGCAGCCGCAGATGCCACGGGGTGCCTTCTTGGTGATGCGGCAGGGACCCATGGAGCAGATACGGCAGCAGGTACCGCCTTCGCCGAATCCGCAGTGAGGAGTCTGATTCTTAGCACGCTGTTGCCAGGTGTCTGCGCCGACCTTGGCGGCGTTCTCCAGCAGAGAATTTGTAGCGGCTTCCATCTCCTCGACGGTGGTTGTAAATGCCCAATCCTTCAAAGTGATTTCCTCCTAATTACTTTGTATTCCTTATGTAACAGATACGCGTACATAGTGTATCAATATTATTCTAACCCCTTCGGAGCGGAATGTCAATCGCTGTTTTATCCGCAAAACGAAAAAATTCCCTATCCCCCAGTGGGGGATAGGGATTCCGGTGAAAATCAAGGCTGATTTTGTTCCTGATGGTAGGCTGCGAAGTACTTTTCCAGATACACCTTATGGGCCACAGCTATGATTGTCGTGCGCAGCATCTTCTTGGCATCGGTCTTGTCCTTTCCCACTGTGTCCAGATCCGGCTTCAGTCCGAACACATGATGCAACACATTATCCAACTCCAGCCGGAAATAATCATAGGCTTTCTGCGGCTCGTAGGTATCTCTCTGGAGCTGGAACAGCAGGCGGATATCCTCCATAGACAGCACACTCTTTGCCACCGCGATGAACATCAGATACGCAATCTGATTCCGGTCGTACTGCTTTTTCATGGGGTTGGCTACCAGCCCCTTCTTCACATAGTTGCTGATCATGGAGCCGGTCAGGGTATAGTCCCCCAACACAGCCACGTACTCCGATATATACTTTGCCGTCTGCTCCAGATACAGCCCCACATTGGGAATCTGCTCGTATGTGGGCAGACTGAACTGTCGAATCTGTTCCAGTATCCGTTCTTCTCGGGCTTTGTCCATAACGTAACACCCCTCTTTGGAAGCATTGTACATCAAAATTGCCAAAAGGTCAAGGCAGTGCTTGACGAACCCGACGTCACTATGTATAATAACTCATGATAGGTTTTTCAATAACCGATAAAGGAGCATTATATGTCTATTCGTCTGACGGCGGATTCCTCCGCCAATCTGTTTACCATGCAGGACGTAAGTTTTGCCTGCGTGCCCATGAAAATCATCACCACCGAAGCGGAATTCGTGGATAATCCATCGCTGGATGTAGCGGACATGGTTGCCCGAATCAAAGCGACCAAGGGAAAATCCGGCACCTCATGCCCCAATATACAGGATTGGCTGGATGCCTTCGAGGGTGCAACGGAAATTTTCGCCGTTACCATCACCAGCAATCTTTCCGGCTCCTACGCCTCCTGCGTGCAGGCCGCCGAGGAGTATCAGGCAGCGCATCCTGATGCGAAGGTGACCGTCATCGACAGTCTTTCCGCCGGTCCGGAGCTGGGTCTGATTCTGGAAAAGCTCCGGCTGTGGACTCAAGAGGGCCGTGACTATGACCGGATAGCGCAGGATATCCAGAACTACCAGAAGCATACCCACCTATCCTTCTCTCTAGAGTCCCTGACCAATCTGGCAAGGAACGGAAGAGTCAGCACCGCCGTGGCAAAAATCGCCGGCGTGCTGGGAATCCGTGTGGTGGGCGTGGCCTCCGACGAGGGCACACTGGAGCCGTTGCACAAAATTCGTGGCGAACGAAAGGCCATGGAGGCACTCTATCAGGATATGAAGAATCGGGGCTACGCCGGCGGAGCTGTGCGCATTGCCAATTGCTACAATGAACCGGCAGCGAAGCTGTTGGAAACGCTGATTCGGCTGGAATACCCCAAAGTCACCGTGGAGCACGAACGCTGTACCGGCCTGTGCAGCTTCTATGCAGAGCGTGGCGGTCTACTGGTAGGCTACGAAGATAAAAACGCATAACAATCATTCATAGCTCATAACTATCTAAGAGGGCGTGTTGCGATGTGCAACACGCCCGAAATTTTATCAAAAATCCGGAATAAACTCCGTGTCAGAGGCGGAGGAATCCTGTGTAAAGCCCTCCAAATCATTGAGCATCATCCAGCTCAGCACCGCATCGTATTCCTCATCGGTCACCGTCCGATCCAGCGGGGCAGCCAGATTCGGCATGGGTGTGTACTGCCGCATCAAACTTACCAGAATCTGTCCGGAAGCAAACCGCTCTCCCAACCAGTCCAGCACCCGCAGAGAATTTTCTACATGACCGGGCAGAATCAAATGCCGGACAATCACACCCCCCACTACTTTGTCCCCTTCCCAACGCACCGGTCCGGTCTGGGCAAACATCTCCTCGATTGCCGCCATGGCAACACGAAAATAATCCGGCGTACCGGACAGCTTTGCCGCCAACGCCCCATCGGCGTATTTCAAATCCGGCAGATAGATGTCCACTTTCCCCGCCAACGCTCGCAAGCTCTCCACCCGTTCATAGCCGCCGCAGTTGTAGACCACAGGCACCGGCAGCTTCGGCTCCAATGCCGGAAGTATGGTGGGTAGAAAATGGGTGGGTGTCACCAAATCAATATTCTCCGCCCCTTCCCGAATCAAATCCTCCATCATCCGGCGCAGTCCGGCACTATCCGTGGGGACACCCACCGGCCCACCGCTGATAGCACGATTTTGACAATATTTGCAGCCAAGGGTGCAGCCCCCAAAAAAGATAGCGCCGCTGCCGCCCTCTCCGGCCAGCACCGGCTCCTCCCATTTGTGGAGCATAGTTTTAGCTATCAGTGCCAAATCACCGCAGCCGCAAAAGCCCCGCTCCCCTGCCCTCCGATCCACACAGCACCGCCGTGGGCACAGCTGACAGTTACTATAATTCATTTCCATATGCACGCTCCTGTGGAAATCATCGCATTTATAAGTTTCCCGCTGAGGGAACGAAAAAACACCGCCGACTTCTGTCGGCGGTGTAACATTCATCAGGACTTCTTGGACAGCTTGGTGCGGTAAACAACCACCAGCACAATCACAGCCACCAGACAGACCGCAGCGATGGAAATCCAGATAATCATATTATCGCCTTCCGGATCGCCGGTGCCGGCAGAAGGATCATTGGGCTTATCGGGCTGGTCGGGCTTATCAGGCTGGTCGGGGGTCTGCTCATCGTTCTCCACGCAGAAAGCCACGGGGCACAGCTTCTCAAACTCGCAGGTCACAGTGCCGTCCCCGTTATTGACGGTGCTAACAACGGGGTTCCACTGGCCTTCCGTATAGGTCATGGTGTAGACGGTTTCGTCGGCATCTACGCCCAAATCGAAGGTGATACGGAAGGTGACACCCTCGGGGGCCAGCAATGCGGGATGATCCACAATCTGACCCGCACAGACAAAGGTGGCATCAAACAGGTCACGGACAGACATCTTGCTGCTATCCAGACCGGCATTGAACTTCTCGTAGGGGATGGTCATCTCACCGCTGTTGAGCTTGGCATACACGTCCAGCAGCATCGCACGGGATGCCTCAGGAATCTCGGTAGAGGTTTCAGCGTCAGCAATGGCGGTGATAATCAGGCAGTCATAAACATAGCCCGTAACGATGCCGCTTTCCACAATTTCGCCCAGAGCGGAATTGCCGTCGGGGTCGGTGACTGGCACCACTTGGGGTTGAGGCTTATAAGTAACACTGGGCGTAAAGGGCTCGGCATACGCAGGCAAAACCAGAGAGGCACAAACCATCAACGCCACAATACAGGCAAGGATTCTCTTCATTCCAACTTCACTCCAATCATTCTTTTTCAGCCACCGCAACGGTGCTGTTGGAACTTGTATCGATAGCTAATATAAGAATAGCACTATTTCATCAGGATGTCAACACATAATTCACAAAAAAATTACCATCATGCATCAAAAAGTCTTTCAGCAAATCCCATCTCTCTATTGATTTATTTGACGAAATATGCTATCATTAAAGATAACATATGTAGACTGGGGGGTATGTCCTCGCCCCAGTTTCAGCTCAAACAAGAGTAACCTTTTTCCCAAAAAAGCTATCAGCCACCCATTTGCTGACAGGATATTAGATACAACGATAAACGCTGTGCCGCTACGATTTGATTGATGGCGAGCCTATCTGACGAGGTGAACCGCACATGACATGCGAATTTGAATATTTAATGCATCTGCTGGGCGCCGCCGCCACAGGCACCACTCCCCAGCCCCCAAAAAAGCCCATCTGCTGGGAGCGTATTTTCGCCTTGGCAAAGGAACAGCATATTGTCCCCCTCATCGCACTGGCCTGCCAGCGCAGCGATGCGTTGGGCTGTCCTGCCGACCTGCTTCAGCAGCAAACCAAGACGCTCCTTTCTCGTGTTCTCAGCGAGCGTGTCCGCAGAGGCTTCATGGTGGACATTTTGTCCAAGATGGAGCAGGCAGGCATCCGTTCCTATATGGTAAAGGGTGCGGTGGCTGCCCGCAATTACGCTGCGCCGGAATACCGAATCTCCTCGGATACGGACATCTGCATCGATCCGGCGCAGGAAGAAGAAGCGTGCCGGTGGCTCCATAATTATGGATTTTCTGTGACTCCACGCTGGCGTAACGGACATCATTCTGTGGCACGGTATCCCCGCATGGGCGCTCTGGAGGTTCACATCCGCCTTTACGACGAGATTGCGCAGGATGTCTGGTTTAAGGCCATTCCCGAGTCCACGCTTTTGGCTGAGCCCCTTCAGGACATCGTCACCTCCGATGGCATCTTCCACACACTGGGCCCCACGGATCATCTGATTTTCATGGCCCTGCATATGATAAAGCACTTCATCTCTAGCGGCATGAGCCTTCGGATGATGATGGACGTAGCACTTCATTTCATTAAGAATAAAGATAGTCTGGATACGGATCGTTTCTGGTCCGTGATTGAATCCTTGCACTACACGCCGCTGATGCGTGGCATCCTGTGGGCCACCATCACCTACTGTGGCCTATCTGCGGAGGATTTCCCCGGTCTTGCCCCCTGTCCGCAGGAGCATATCCAGCGTATCCTCTCCGACATCGAGGAGGGCGGCTGGCTGGGTCACAACGATATGGAGCAGCGGGCACAAAGCGGACTGGACTACAATCGGGAGCTAATGCTTCGGCAGCTCAGCCCTTGGCGGTATCGAATCTACCTATTCAAATGGCGCCACGGCCTAAGTCTGCGCACCTTCTTCCCGAAAAGAGAGCAGCTGCTTCCCCGTTACCCTTGGCTGCAGCGGCATAAGTGGCTGCTGCCGGCCGCATGGTTCCACCGGCTGATTTTCCACGGCAGAACCGCAATCAAAAAAGAAAGCAAGGTGGACAACGCCGCCACATCCCCCCGTCTGGAGCTGTTCCGGTCACTGGAAATGCTCTGACCCCATACATATAAAACCGGCTTGGAAGCAACCTTTCCAAGCCGGTTCGCTTTATTATGTATTACCACTCGATGGTGTCCACGGGTAGAAGCTTGATATAATAGGCCCTCGCCGCCGTCAGGGACAGGTTCTGACACTATGCAACATCAATTGCCGTTAAATCACCAAATTTATGCATAATTTCAGAGAACGTCAAAGCGTTCTGGCAGATATTTGTTGATTTTCCCGTTACAATTATATATAATTAATGCAGAAAACTTGCACAAGGGATGAAAATGATTCAGTAAAGGAGACTACGATATGACCATCGAAAAAACACTTCAGGAAAATGAACTGACCCTGACCCTCCGGGGCCGTCTGGACACCACCAACGCACCGCTGCTGGAGGCAGAGCTGAAGCATAGCATCGCCGGTATTCAGACGCTGGTCTTCGACTTTGCGGGAATCGAATACATTTCCTCCGCCGGTCTGCGAGTGCTGCTGGCCGCCCAGAAGGTGATGAACAAGCAGGGCAGCATGATTCTGCGCAATGTCAACGAGGCTGTCAACGAGGTTTTTGAAATCACAGGCTTTTGTGACATCCTGACCATCGAATAATGGGCCATGAAAAGAAAAACGAAAAAGCTCTCTCAGGCATTCCAGCGACGGCTGCTGATCCTGGTTTTGGTGGCTTTCCTCGGCACCACGGTCTTTTTGTGGCTGTTCCAGACGGAGCTGTCGGAGCGCAACACCGCCCAGCTGCTGAAGCTGAATATTTCCGATGTCCGGCAGGATATCGTGGACGCATCCGACGAAAATCTGCTGGCGTTGACCCGGCAAATTGCCGGCGAACTGAACGCTGTGGATAACATCACTTCTGAGCTGCTGTTTGCGCTTACCGCCCAATACGATGTAACAGAAATCAACTATGTGGGCAGCGACGGCGTAATCCGTGCCAGTACATACCCCGACTTTTTGAACTACGATATGCGCAGCGGTCAGCAATCCGCGGAGTTTATGGTGCTGCTGTCCGGAGAAACAGAATATGTGCAGAGCTACCAGCCGGTTTCCTACGACGCTTCCATTTCCCGCAAATACGGCGGCGTGGTGCTGGAAAACGGAGGCTTCGTTCAGGTGGGCTACGGCGCGGAACGGTTTCAGAAGGACATCGATTCCTTCGTTGTGGGCGTAACCCGTAACCGTCATGTGGGCGAGGGGGGCTTCATCATCATTGCCAACGAGAGCTGGAGCATCGTCAGCGCACCCAACGGCAACGAGGGAAAAAATCTGAGCGTCACCGGCATCCACCTTGACACCAATGCCGTCACCCCGGGGCAGGTGTTCACCGCACAGGTCTACGGTCAGGACTGCTACTGTATGTACAAAATGCAGGAGGGCTATACCATGGTAGCGGTGATGCCCCAGCAGGAGGCCGCCCTTTCCCGAAATGTGGCGGTGGGCATGACCACGGCCATTGAGATTGTGGTATTCGCCGCCCTATTCGTGATGATCTACTATCTGGTGAAGCGGCTGGTGGTAGACAACATCCACCGGATCAACGGCTCTCTTTCCCAGATTACCGACGGCGATCTGGATACGGTGGTGGATGTGCGTTCCCATCAGGAGTTCGCCTCATTGTCCGATGACATCAACTCCACCGTGGATACCCTCAAGCGTTACATCGCCGATGCGGCGGCCCGAATCGATACGGAGCTGGCCTTTGCCAAGGCCATTCAGCATGGATCCCTGCCGTCGGTATTCCCCCCCTATCCCCAGCGAGGGGAGTTTGCCATCCACGCCGCCATGCACACGGCGAAGGAGGTTGGCGGCGATTTCTACGATTTCTATTTCGTAGACGAGGATACCTTGGCGTTTTTGGTAGCGGATGTGTCGGGAAAGGGAATTCCTGCCGCAATGTTCATGATGGAGGCAAAGACCCTACTGAAAAGCTGTGCCGAATCGGGTATGGACGTGGATCAGGTGTTCACAGTTGCCAACGAAAAGCTCTGTGAGGGCAATGAAACGGGGATGTTTGTCACGGCATGGATGGGACTTTTGAATACGAAAACGGGAAAGGTTACCTTCGCCAACGCAGGTCATAATCCTCCGTTGGTCAAGCACGGGGATGGAAGCTTTACTTATCTGAAATCCCGTCCGGGATTCGTTCTGGCGGGCATGGAAGGGATTCGTTACCGTAAGAATGAACTACAGCTTGCACCGGGAGATATCATCTACCTCTACACCGACGGCGTGACCGAGGCCACCGACGCAAACAGCGATTTGTATGGGGAAAAACGACTTCTTACTATTTTAGATGAGAATGTCAACAGAAATCCGGAGGAAATCTGTGACGCGGTCAAGAAAGATGTGGACGCATTCGTGGGAGAAGCTCCCCAGTTCGATGACATTACCATGCTGTCCATCGTTTACAAGGGAAGTCCGGAAGCGCCGGGAAAGGAAACAACATGAAGGAATTGACTGTTGCCGCAACTGTTGAGAATATTGAAATGGTTACGGATTTTGTCAACGGGGAGCTGGAAGCGCTAGATTGTCCCATGAAGGCGCAGATGCAAATCGACGTTGCCATTGACGAGCTGTTTGGCAATATCGCTCAGTATGCGTATCATCCCGAAATCGGCAACGCCACCGTTCGTGTGGAAGTAACGGAAAATCCCCTTGCCGTAGTGATAACCTTCATGGATAACGGCGTTCCCTACGACCCGTTGGCTAAGGAAGATCCTAATGTGACGCTTTCCGCCGAGGATAGGGTCGCAGGCGGTCTGGGAATCTATCTGGTCAAGAAAACCATGGACGAACTATCCTATACCTACGAAAACGGACAAAACATTTTGACGATCAAAAAACGGATTTGAAAGGGGAACGTCTATGAACGAACAGTTATTCCGAAAAAAGAGCATCGAACGAGTTTCTTCCCCGGAGCAGCTCGATGAATACATCCGAGTATCCAACCCCGGCGTTTGGATGGTGCTGGCGGCAATCGTAGTATTGCTGATGGGTATCTGCGTGTGGGGTGTTTTGGGGCATCTGGATACCACCCTTTCCGTGGCGGCGGTGGCGGAAAACGGTGAAACCACCCTGTACGTCAAAGAAGCGGACGCAGCCAGCCTGACCGAAGGCATGACCGTTCGCATCGACAATCAGGAATACGCCATCACCGCCATTGGCGCGACCCCTGTGGCGGTGGATGAAACCATCAGTGACTACGCCCTCCATGTGGGAAATTTGCAACAGGGGGAATGGGTCTATGCGGTATCCATCAGCGGCAAACTGCCGGACGGCGTACATAACGCAAAAATTGTGATTGAAAGTGTGTCCCCCATGTCCTTTATTCTGAATTGAGGTGCTGGACATGGCGAAAACTATAAAACAGCCAATCACCAAAGGTGCGGCCAAGGTTCCCGTGGTCATGCAGATGGAGGCGCTGGAATGCGGTGCGGCCAGCCTGACGATGATTCTGGCGTATTATGAAAAGTGGATTCCTCTGGAGCAGGTTCGTGCCGACTGCGGCGTTTCCCGGGACGGCTCCAATGCAAAAAATGTCCTGAAGGCGGCCAGAAGCTACGGCCTCACCGCCAAGGGCTACCGCTATGAACCGGAGGCCCTGAAAAAGAATGGCAAGTTCCCCTGTATCATCCATTGGAATTTCAACCATTTTCTTGTGCTGAATGGTTTCAAGGGCAACAAGGCGGTGCTGAACGACCCTGCCAAGGGCTGCTACAGCGTGAGCATGGAAACCTTCGACAAATCCTTTACGGGCATTTGCCTGATGTTCGAGCCATCGGAAACCTTCGAGCCCAGTGGAAAGCCCAAAAGCATGGTTTCCTTCGCGAAAACCAAGCTTAAGGGTGCCGGTGCAGCGGTGGCCTTCACCGCCATCACCACAGTAATCGCCTCCCTGATGGGCATCATCAATCCAGCGTTCTCCAGAATCTTCCTGGACCGGCTGCTGACCGGAAGAAATCCCGATTGGTTTCTGCCCTTCATTTACGCCTTGGCGGCGTTTTCCGGGCTGCAGATTCTGGTGTCCTTTATTCAGGCTTTCTACTCCGCCCGGATCAACGCCAAGATCGCGGCGGTGGGCAGCACCAGCTTTATGTGGAAGGTATTACGGCTGCCCATGGAGTTTTTCTCCCAGCGGATGGCCGGCGATATCCAGCAGAGAAAAGGCTCCAACGCCTCCATCGCCAGCAATCTGGTCAGTACCTTTGCGCCGCTGCTGATTGAGGCGTGTATGATGATTTTTTATCTGGTGGTCATGATTCGCTACAGCCTGCTTCTGACCCTAATCGGCATCGGTTCCATCGTAATCAACACAATTATGTCCCGAATCATCTCCAAAAAACGGGTCAACCTGACCCGGGTGCAGATGCGTGATTCCGGCAAGCTGGCCGGTGCCACCGTGGCCGGTGTGGAAATGATTGAAACCATCAAAGCCAGCGGCGCGGAAAACGGGTTTTTTGAAAAATGGGCCGGATATCAGGCCAGTGTCAATACACAAAAGGTAAAATTTGCTAAAATAAATCAGTATCTGGGTTTGATTCCCCAAATCGTATCCGCGCTAACTAACACCGCGGTGCTGATCATCGGCGTGTACTTGACCATGGAGGGCCAGTTCACCATCGGTATGGTCATGGCCTTCCAGGGCTTCCTCGGCTCCTTCCTGGGGCCTGCCCAGAAGCTGATCTCCGCCGGACAGACCCTGCAGGAGATGCGCACCCAAATGGAACGGGTGGAGGATGTGATGCAGTATCCCACAGATGTGATGCTGGAATGCGACAGCAGCGATTCGGATGCCCAGTACGACAAGCTCTCCGGCACGGTGGAAATGAAGAACGTGACCTTCGGCTATTCTCGGCTGGCACAGCCGCTGATCAAGGACTTCAACCTGACTCTGAAACCCGGCAGCCGTGTGGCCTTCGTGGGTTCGTCCGGCTGTGGAAAATCCACCCTGTCCAAGCTGATCTCCGGACTTTACCAGCCCTGGAGCGGTCAGATTCTGTTCGACGGCAAGCCCATGACCCAGATCGACCGGAGCGTCTTCACCGGCTCTCTGGCGGTGGTGGATCAGGATATCATCCTCTTTGAGGATACCATCGCCAACAATATCAAGATGTGGGACTCCTCCATCGAGGATTTCGAAATGATCATGGCGGCACGGGATGCCCAACTGCACGGGGACATCATGCAGCGTGAGGGCGGCTATCACTACCGCATCACCGAGGGCGGCAAGGACTTCTCCGGTGGCCAGCGGCAACGGTTGGAGATTGCCCGGGTGCTGGCCCAAGATCCCACCATCATCATTTTGGACGAGGCCACCTCCGCTTTGGATGCCAAAACGGAATATAACGTGGTCAAATCCATCAAAGACAGGGGCATCACCTGCATCGTGGTGGCCCACCGGCTGTCCACCATCCGGGATTGTGACGAGATCATCGTCATGGATCAGGGCAATGTGGTGGAACGGGGCACCCACGAGGAGCTGTACGCTCTGGGCGGCCTCTATACCCGGCTCGTCACCAGCGATTAAGGAGGTGCGCCCATGGGATGGTTTGACGAACAAATCAAGCAAAGAAAACAAAATGACGATGCGGTCTTTGCCGAAGCCTTTGTGGGCATGGCCGATGCGGTGCTGGGCACGAAAATGTCGGCGGCCTACAGCACCGATGAAGCCAAGGCCGAAGATGCCATCGGTCAGATCCTCAAATATTATAAGGTAAAGCCCCGGGAGGTCCCCGACTCCGTCAAGGGTCTGAACGACCGTCTGGAATACCTCCTGCGCCCCCACGGGATCATGCGCCGGAACGTGAAGCTGGAAAAGCGCTGGTACAAGGATTCCATCGGTGCCATCTTGGGCAAGCGCAAGGATGACGGCAGTGTGGTGGCGTTCATCCCCAAGGGCCTTTCCGGATATGTATACTCCGACCCGTCCACCGGAAAATGGGTCCGGCTGAATCGTAGGAACGAAGCCCTCTTCGAGGACGAGGGCATCTGCTTCTATAAGCCCTTCCCTCTGAAAAAGCTCAGCGTCCCGGCACTGCTGAAATACATCGCTGGGATCCTTTCCGGAGCGGACATCGCCCTTGTGATCCTGGCCACTCTGGCAGTCTCCGCCGTGGGCCTACTTTCTCCCAAGCTGAACAACCTGCTGATGGGAGCTGTGGTTCAAAGCAAGGAAATGCGGCTTTTGCTGGGCATCACCGTGTTTATGGTCAGCGTGACCATCAGCTCGCTTCTGCTGGGTGCCGTAAAGTCGCTGGTCACGGACCGGGTCAACACCAAGCTGGAGCTGTCCGTGCAGGCGGCGACCATGATGCGGATCCTGTCCCTGCCG
>SVME01000041.1 GCA_015067605.1 Oscillospiraceae bacterium | reverse complement strand
TACAGCAGGAGATTGCCACGGGCCTGCGGCCCTCGCAATGACATACGTTGCTTTTAGTTGGCTTGCTTACTAAAAGGGATAACCACAACGATAATTTACCGATTAAAGGCCTCGGGGTCGAAGGTGACCACGGTATAATATAATGTATCCCCCGTCTGGTTCAGCCCCTGATCCAGGCGGGTTTTGATTTCCCGTTCCCGACCGGTCAGATCCGCCGGCAGCGCCATGTCGAAAATCAGGTTCGTATGCCCCGGAGAAACTACCATCCGGAAATCATGGATGGCCAGGCGGCTGTCGATGGTGGACAGCGTCTGGATAACCATCATTTTCGCTCTGTCCAGCTCCGGATCGTCAGTGACCACCGGATCGTAGTGAATCACCAGATGGATACCGTGGCTTTGATAGCACTCCCGCTCCAGATTGTCGATGATCTCGTGACAGCGCAGAGGATCCTCCCGGCTGTCCATCTCCACATGGAGGCTGGCGAAGCGGCGGCCAGGGCCGTAGTCGTGAACCATCAAATCGTGCCAACCCAGCACATTTTCGTTGGCTCGCAGCTGATCCACGATCTGCTCCCGCAGCTCCGGCCCCGCGGCCTCGCCCAGCAGAGGGCTGATGGTGTTTTTCGCCATGTCGATGCCGCTGTACAGGATGAACAGCGCAACCGCCAGACCCATAATGCCGTCGATGTGCCAGCCGGTGAACCTCTCCACCAGTCCGCTTAGTAGCACGGCGCCGGTAGCAACGCAGTCGTTGCGGCTGTCGATGGCAGTGGCCAGCAGGGTGTCGGAGTGAATCTTTTTGCCCAGCCGCCGGTTGTAGACGCTGAGCCATCCCTTCACCAAAATGGAGCCAATCAGGATTCCGGCGATGAGCCACGTAAACTGCACCGGCTCGGGATTGATGATTTTCGACACCGAGGTTTTGGCCAGCTCGAAGCCGATGAACAAAATCATCGCCGCCACCGCCAGCGCCGACAAATATTCGTAGCGAGCGTGGCCGTAGGGGTGATCCTCGTCGGCGGGCTTCTCCGCCAGCTTGAAGCCCAGCAGCGTCACCACCGAGCTGGAAGCGTCGGACAGATTGTTCAATGCGTCGGCGGTGATGGACACGGAGCCGGACAGAATGCCCGCCAGCAGCTTGCCGGCAAACAGCGCCACGTTGCTGATGATACCAACCAATCCGGCTCTGCGGCCGGTGGCGGAGCGTTGATTTTCCATAAAAACCCCCAAAAACAGGGACTCTACTGCCAGTAGAATCCGATTCTACCGCCCAGAGGGCGGCTTCTCCCAGAAAACGGGTGACTTTTTCGCACTTTTGCGGTATTTTAAAGTAGATATCTGTGACTGCATTATATCCCACCGGCGGTGGGGTGTCCAGTCTTATTTTATTAGAAGGAGCAATAAAATGAGCACATATAAAATCATTACCGATTCCTGCTGCGACCTGAGCGTTGATAAGCTGCGGGAGCTGAATGTGACCGCTGTTTCCCTGAGCCTGATGTTCCGGGGCGCTCCCCGTCCTGATGCTGTGACGGATGAAATCAAAGAAGTGTACGATGCCATGCGTGCCGGCGAAAATGCCACCACCTCCGCCGCTAACCCAGAGGACTGGAAGGCCGTCATTGAGCCTGTGCTGGCCGCCGGTGAGGACGCACTGGTGATTGCCTTCTCCTCCGGCCTGAGCACCACCTACCAGTCCGCCGTAATCGCCGCCGAGGATCTGGTGGAGAAGTATCCGCAGCGGAAGGTCAATGTGGTGGACAGCCTCTGCGCCAGTCTGGGTCAGGGTCTGCTGGTCTGGTACGCCTGCGACAAGCGGGACGAGGGCCTGAGTCTGGAGGAACTGACTGCTTGGGTCGAGGACAACAAGCTGAACCTGTGCCAGTGGTTCACGGTGGACGATCTGTACTTCCTGAAGCGGGGCGGCCGTGTCAGCGCTGCCACGGCGTTGCTGGGCACCATGCTGAAGATCAAGCCGGTGCTGCACGTGGATCAGGAAGGACACCTAATCAATGTAGCTAAGTTCCGTGGCCGGAAGGCTTCCATTGATGCGCTGGCCAGCAAGATGGAGCAGCTGCAGCTGGTGGGTAAGAATGACCGTATCACCATCTGCCACGGTGACTGTCTGGAGGACGCTCAGTATCTGGCAGAGCAGCTGAAGGACAAGCTGGGCGTGAAGGAGGTCTACATCGGCTATACCGGCGCGGTGATTGGATCCCATTCCGGCCCCGGTACGCTGGCGCTGTTCTTCCTTGGTAAAGAAAGATAATCCTGCGGGAGCGGCAAACGCCGCTCCCTTTTTGCATCAGCTATCGCCTAAATTATCGTTTACGTTACAGAAAAGCTGTCATTGCGAGGGCCGTAGACCCGTGGCAATCTCCTGCTGAAATGCTACATCAATAATGAGCGTTGAGAAATGAAAATAACGTTTTGACGCTGTTTTCATTTTTGTGGGCTGATATAATACAAACGCTGTACCGGGAGATTGCCACGTCGCCCTTTCAGGGCTCCTCGCAATGACATGGTTGTTCGATACGTCGGTGCGCTAAACAAAAATTTATCACAAGATTGGTGTAGCTACCGCCGGTCTTGACAGGGTACGCCGGGTTTGGTAAACTGATAGTATAAACCACGGAGGATACAAGATAATGAAAAAAATATCTGCTTTGATTTTCATATTGACGCTGCTGCTGAGCGGCTGCGCAGAGGAAAAAAAGGATGTAAAGCCCAACATTGGCACCATCCCTTCCACCTCCAGCACCGCCGTTCCCTTCGACCCCACCCCCCAAGAGCCAGAACCGGATGCCATCCCTGACAACAAGATGGCCGACGCCTTGATCAACAACGACCGAATCTGTGTAAAAATCGGGGAGCAATGGGGCTTTATCGATGCCGAAGGCAATGTAATCATCGCCCCCTGCCTAAATGACCCTAAAAAATTCAACGCCGGCCTATTGCCCGTCAACGACAACGGCCTTTACGGATACATGGATCCGGAGGGTGAATGGGCAATCCGGCCTCAGTTTATGTACGCTGCCCCCTTCTCCGAGGGCGTGGCCACCATCGCCATGCTGGATGAAAATCTGGGCAGCCCTGTGTACAGCTTCATCAACCACACCGGCCGCACCCTGACTACCTTCCGGGACGGCGCCGGACGGGGGTGGCCCTTCAAAAACGGTGCCGCCATTGTGGGCTGGAGCAACCAGAAGCTGGCCATCGTTGACAAGACCGGTAGCATGGTCTTTGAAACCCAGTTTGACCAGTTCAACGGCGACGAAACCAGCGGCAGATTTATTTTCGACGGCCTGATCAGCGTCTGTGTGGATGACAAGTGGGGCTTCATCGACTCCGCCGGCAAGTGGATCATCGAAGCCCAGTACGAGGGTGCGGAGTATTTCCGGAACAGACTTTGCACCGTGAAAAAAGACGGCAAGTGGGGTGTCATCGACACCACCGGCAAATTCGTAGTGGAGCCGAAGTACGACTGGTATGTGTGCTTCTACGACGATTTGGCTGCTGTGGATATGGGCGAAAAATACGGCTATATCAACCAAGAGGGCAAGGTGGCCTTTGATGCCCAGTTCGACTATGCGCTGGACTTCCACGAGGGCGTGGCGCCGGTGCTGGTGAATCACCGGTGGGGTCTGATCGACACCGAGGGCAAATGGGTGGTGGAGCCTACCTATTCGGAAATGGGTCGCTTCTGCTACGGCTTTGCCACAGTACAGCTGGACGACGGCAGTTGGGGCTACATCGACACCACCGGAAAGCTTGTGATTCAGGGCTACGCTCAGACCACGAACTTTTACGAGGACGGCTACGCTGTTGTTATGGTCGAAGAGGGCCAGTGGACGGTGATTGACAAGGACGGCAATCGGCTGTTTGATGCCACTTTCGACGGCGTTGGCAACTATTACAGCAGCTTCTTCGAGGACGGCAAGCATTGCTTCTGCACCGCCGGCCGCTGAATATACCCCCCAAAGGGCACGCACCATGCGTGCCCTTTTCAATGTGTCAAATAACTATAAATTATCGTTTAGCGCACCGACGTATCGAACAACCATGTCATTGCGAGGAGCCCTGAAAGGGCGACGTGGCAATCTCCCGGTACAGCGTTTGTATTATATCAGCCCACAAAAATGAAAACAGCGTCAAAACGTTATTTTCATTTCTCAACGCTCATTATTGATGTAGCATTTCAGCAGGAGATTGCCACGGGCCTACGGCCCTCGCAATGACAGCTTTTCTGTAACATAAACGATAATTTACCGAAGCACAACACTTTTGGGGTGTGCGGGTATCGCTAAACCATAAATCAATGAATCAGAGGGTAAAAAACGGTGAAAAAGTTGTTGACCTTCTTGCGATTTTGGGTTATAATGCTCTAGCATGACCAATTATGGTCTGATACTATGTGTTGCTGCGGCCATTTGGCCGTCGAGCATATGAATACCAGAAAGACAAGGAGGTGTACAAATGAAGCGTACCTACCAGCCCAGCCGCCGTCACCGCTCCAAGGTTCACGGTTTCCGGAAGAGAATGGCTACTTCCAACGGCCGCAAGGTTCTCGCCCGCCGCCGTGCCAAGGGCCGCAAGGTTCTGTCTGCCTAAGCGCTGTGGCGAATGCAGCGCTTATGGCGAAACGGGAGGATTGTGCGGGGCGTAAATCGCCCCGCTCCCTTTTTTATTATGGCATACTCTCAAAATATCTTGCTGTTGCTTAGCGAATCTTTTGCCCCACGACTTCGGTTTGAAATCTTGAAATACACAAAGTATTCCGGCGATTCCAAACCTCGTCCTGAGCCAAAATCTTGCGCTGATCAATCAGCAATCTATTTCTTCGAGCCTGCCTGAGGGGGAAATTTATATTTATGAAATTCTCAAGCAGTTTGAAGCTGAACCACATTTTCCGCCGTCTGTACCACACCAATGGTCAGGCCAATTCCTATCTGGTGCTGTACGCCCGGAAGAATCGGACGAACACCAATCGGGTGGGCATCACCGTCAGCAAAAAGCTGGGCAAGGCCCATGTGCGCAACCGTGTCCGCCGTCGCCTTCGGGAGGTGTACCGCCTCAACGAGGACAAGTTCCAGTCCGGCTGGGATATTGTGCTGGTGGCTCGTTCCCGCAGCGTGGAAGCAAGGTTCGATAAGCTCACCGAAAATTACCTGTCCCTTGCCCAAAAAGCAGGGATTCTAAAAAAAGAAAACGCCGAAGGCGATGGCTTCCCCCCGGGGGAAGCTGGCACCGCCAACGGCGGTGACTGAAGGGGAACGCGGGCAATAACCCGAAGTTTCAAACCACTTTGGGCCTAATCCGCATTGTAGATTTCGCCATTCCCCTTCCGGCGCTGCGCGCCACCTTCCCCCCGGGGGAAGGGATGAGCGACGCTGCTTGATGAAGGTACTGCTTATGAAAAAACTGTTTCTCTCCCTAATTCGTTTCTATCAGCGTGCAATCTCCCCCCATCGCCGTGGCTGCTGCCGCTTTTCGCCAACCTGTTCCCAATACGCCTACGAGGCGATCACCAAATACGGGGCCGCTAAGGGCGGCTGGCTCGCTCTGCGCCGGTTTTGCCGATGCCAGCCCTTCTATAAGGGCGACTACTTCGACCCCGTGCCTTGATTTAGGAGGAATTAATCTATGATTCTCGCTGGATTAGGCGACATTATCACCAAACCCTTCGGCTGGATTCTGCTCAAGCTCTACGAGCTGTTCGGTAGCTACGGTCTGGCCATCATCCTGTTTGCGGTCATCGTGCAGCTTGTCCTGCTGCCCATCACCGCCAAGAGCAAAAAGGGTATGATGAAGATGTCCCGCCTGCAGCCCCGTGTTCAGGCGCTGCAGAAAAAATACGCAAACGACCAGATGAAGCTCAACGCCGAGCTTCAGGCGCTGTACAAGTCCGAGAACGCTTCCATGACCGGTGGCTGTCTGTGGAGCCTTGTGCCCATGCTGATTCTGATTCCCCTTTATTCCGTTATCCGTTACCCCCTGCAATATATTGTGGGTGCCAGCCCCGAGATCATCGAGGCCATGGGCAAGGTTGTGGGCACCGACGGTGCCTACTGGCAGGTGGACGCTGCCCTACAGCTGTTCGAACATCCTGAGAAATTTGCCCATATCGACGGTATCGCTGCGCTGCAGGGCATCGATTTCAATTTCTTTGGTCTGAATCTGGGCCTACAGCCTGAGTGGCAGGTTTGGACGAAGGGCTGGAAATGGGAGTGGATTGGCCTTGCGCTGATTCCTATCATCTCTGCCGCCAGCCAGATCCTGCAGACCATGATATCCCGGAAGATGAACAATTCCGTCATCACCAACGAAAAGGGCGTGCAGGATAAGGAAACCGCTGAAAAGTCCCAGTCCAATTCGACCATGAAGGCCATGATGTGGATGATGCCCCTGATGAGCCTGTTCATCGGCTTCGGCGTTCCCGCCGGCCTGTCCATCTACTGGTTCGTGGGCGGTGTGGTTCGTACTATCGAGGACGTGATCCTGACCAACCACTACCGGAAAGTCTACGACGCAGAGGATGCCATCCGTCTGCAGAAGGCTATGGAGCTGGAGGCCATCGAGGCTGAGAAGGAGCGGATCCGTGCCGAGCGCCGTGCCGCCAACCCCGACGGCATTACCAGCAATACCAGCAAAAAGAAGCTGCAGCAGAAGCAGCGTGAGGAGCAGCAGGCCGCTAAGGCCGCCGCGGCCAAGGAATATGCCGCCAAGAAGGGCATTGTTATTGAGGAAGAGAAGAAGCCTCAGGCTCTGTCCGGCGTTGCCGACCGGCCCTATTGCAAGGGTCGTGCCTATCAGGCTGACCGGTACAGCTCCAAAAATACGGAGGAATAAATAGATATGGAAAAGACCATTATCACTTCCGGCAAGACCATTGATCTTGCCATCGAGGCTGCCCTGACCCAGCTGGGTCTGGATCGGGACAGCGTGTCTGTTATGGTGCTGCAGCAGGCCAAGGGCGGTTTCCTTGGCTTCGGCGCACAGCCTGCCAAGGTGCAGGTTACTTATGAGGCTCCGGATCCGGTGCCTGTTGCTGAGAAGCCCAAGAGCGCTCTGGGCGCTGCTTCCCGTGCCTCCAAGCCCAAGGCCAGCGGCGCTGCCGTGAAGGAGCCGAAGGTGGAGGTGGTCCCCAAGGCCAAGGTGGAGCCGAAGGTTGAGGCTCCCAAGGTAGAAAAGCCTGTCGCTCCCAAGGCCGAGGCTCCCAAGCCTGAGCGCAAGCCCCGTCCCGAGCGGAAGCCCGAAGCCCCCAAGGCTCCCAAGGAGCCCAAGGCCTATGCCCCTGCCGAGGCCGGCTCCGTGGAGGAGAAGATCGAGCAGTTCCTGAAGGGCCTGCTGGAGAATATGGGTTCTGCCGCCGTCCCCCACGCTTCCAAGACCGGGGACAATACTTACCATGTGGAGCTGGAGGGTCAGGATCTGGGCTTCCTGATTGGCCGCCGTGGCGATACGCTGGACGCGATCCAGCACCTGTGCAACTACTCCATCAATCGGGACGTGGAGGGTCATGTCCGGATCAACGTGGACGCAGAGGACTATCGTGCCAAGCGGGAGGAGAGCCTGCGCAAGTACGCCCGGAAAAAGGCTCAGCAGGTGCTGAAGGCCCGCCGCCGTACCACGCTGGAGCCCATGAACGCCTACGAGCGCCATGTAATCCACGCCACCCTGCAGGAGATGGATAACATCACCACCTACTCCACCGGCACTGAGCCCAACCGCCGTGTGGTGGTCGAATACGTTCGCTAATACCAAATACCGACGGGAATTTCCCCGTCGGTATTTTTTCGTTCCCAAACACCATTCAAAGCGTAAATTATCGTTTACGTTACGAAAAAGCTGTCATTGCGAGGAGCGAAGCGACGTGGCAATCTCCTGCTGAAACCTTTGTCGATACTGAGCGTTTAGGAAAAAATGCTACGATTAGGCGCTTCTTTCTTTCCTAAATGCTTACGAACATCCAGCGTTGTACCGGGAGATTGCCACGTCGCCCCTTCGGGGCTCCTCGCAATGACATGGTTGTTCGGTACGTTAGTGCTATAAACGATAATTTACACTTTCTGTATAGTATTATTCAACAAAAATGTTGCATTTATTTTGGTCATGTGGTATAATTCTATGTTGAGAAAATTCGATTGCAAGGAGATAGAAATATGGTATCTCAGGAAAATATCCGCAATATTGCCATTATTGCCCACGTTGACCATGGCAAGACCACGTTGGTGGATGAAATGCTCAAGCAGGGCGGCATCTACCGTGAGAATCAGGCTACAGTAGAGCGTGTCATGGACTCCGGCGATTTGGAGCGGGAGCGTGGCATCACCATTCTGGCGAAAAACACATCCGTCCGCTACAAGGACTACAAAATCAATATTGTGGACACCCCCGGCCACGCCGACTTCGGCGGCGAGGTGGAGCGTATTCTGAAGATGGTCAATGGCGTTATCCTGCTGGTGGATGCCGCTGAGGGCCCCATGCCCCAGACCCGTTTCGTGCTGCAAAAGGCTCTGGAGCTGGGTCACAAGGTCATCGTGGCGGTGAACAAAATCGACAAGCCCGATGCCCGTATTGAGGAGGTCATGGACGAGGTTCTGGAACTGCTGCTGGATCTGGATGCCACCGACGAGCAGTTCAACTCTCCCACCGTTTTCTGCTCCGGCCGTCAGGGCACTGCCGCCTACGGCCCCGACGAGGTGGGCACCGACCTGACTCCCCTTTTTGAAACCATTGTCAATTATATTCCCGCCCCTCAGGGCGATGCGGAAGCCCCCCTGCAGCTGCTGGTCAGCTCCATCGATTATAATGAGTATGTGGGCCGTATTGCCGTGGGACGTGTGGAGCGTGGCACCATTCGGGTCAATCAGGAGGTTACCATCTGCGACTACCACGATGGCGAGATGAAGCAGAAGGGCAAAGTGGTGGCGCTGTACGCCTTTGACGGACTGGGCAAAGCTCCCATTCAGGAGGCCAGCGCTGGTGAGATTGTTGCCCTGTCCGGCATGGCTGAGATCACCATCGGCCGCACTCTCTGCGCCCCCGATGCGGTGGAGCCGCTACCCTTCGTGAAGATCTCCGACCCCACCATCGAAATGACTTTTGCGGTCAATGATTCGCCTTTTGCGGGAAAAGAGGGCAAATTCGTCACCTCCCGCAACCTCCGTGACCGTTTAGAGAAGGAGCTTTTGAAGGATGTTTCCCTCCATGTCACTGAGTCCAGCACCGATGCATTCAATGTGGCCGGCCGTGGCGAAATGCACCTTTCCATCCTGATGGAAACCATGCGCCGTGAGGGCTACGAGTTCAGCGTGTCCACTCCTCGTGTACTGACCAAGGAAATCGACGGCAAGCTCTGCGAGCCCATCGAGCGGATGGTGGCGGATGTGCCGGAGGAGTGCATGGGCGCTGTGATTGAGAAAATGGGTCGCCGGAAGGGCGACCTGCTGGGCATGACCCCCATGGGCAGCCGCTACCGTCTGGAGTTCAAGGTGCCCTCCCGTGGCCTGTTCGGCTACCGCAGCGAATTCTTGACGGACACCAAGGGCGAGGGCATCATGTCCTCCGTTCTGGATTCCTACGCCCCCATGAAGGGCGAAATCGAGCGCCGTCTGGTGGGCAGCCTAATCGCCCACGAATCCGGCGAGGCGGTGGCCTACGGTCTGGGTGCGGCCCAGGAGCGTGGCGCGCTGTTCATCGGACCCGGCACACCGGTGTACGCCGGCATGGTGGTGGGCATTTGCAGCCGCAACGAGGATATGACCGTCAACGTTTGCAAGCGCAAGCAGCTGACCAATATGCGTGCCTCTGGCTCCGACGATGCCATCCGGCTGGTGACACCTCGGGTGTTTTCTCTGGAGCAGTGTCTGGAGTTCCTGGCCGACGATGAGCTGCTGGAATGTACCCCTAAGAGCCTACGCATCCGCAAGCGGGAGCTGGATCACAGTATCCGTATGCGTGAGCTGATGAAGAAGCGAAATCAGGAGTGATTTTATGGTATATATCACCCACTCCCCCGCCGAAACGGAGCAGGTGGGTGCGGCGCTGGGCGCTGTGCTGACCGCCGGAGCGGTGGTGGCCTACCGTGGGGATTTGGGCGCTGGGAAAACCGCCTTCACCCGAGGACTGGCCCGTGGTCTGGGTCATACGGATTTGGTCACCAGCCCTACCTACACCATCGTCAACGAATATCTGTCCGGCCGGTTGCCCCTGTTCCATTTTGATATGTACCGGCTGGGCTCCGCCGACGACCTGTGGGCCATCGGCTGGGAGGATTATCTGGAGCGGGGAGGCGTGTGCGCCGTGGAATGGAGCGAGAACGTGGCCGATGCCATGGAGGATGCCATTCTTGTGACCATCGAGAAGCTGGACGACGACACCCGCCGCATCACCATCGAAGGAGGAAACGCCCATGCTGTTGTGCTTTGAAACCTCTGCCAAGGCCGCTTCTGTGGCCCTGTTTGAGGGGGACACCCTGCTGGGCGAGAGCTATCAGTTGACCGCCCTGACCCACAGCCAGACCCTGATGGTCATGGCGCAGGATCTGATTCGTCAGTGTCAGCGAAAGCCGGAGGATGTGACCACGGTGGCGGTGGCCGCCGGCCCCGGATCTTTTACCGGCGTGCGGATTGGCGTTGCGGCGGCCAAGGGCTTTGCGTGGGGGGCGGAGCTGCCCTGCTACGGCGTGTCCACATTGGAGGCTATGGCGCTGGGTCTGGGAATCCACGAGGGCGTGATTTGCGCCGCTATGGATGCCCGCCGCAGTCAGGTGTATAACGGACTTTTTCAGGTAAAAAACGGGGAAGTTTCTCGTATTTGCGAGGATAGAGCTATTTCTCTGGAGGATTTGGCGACGGAGTTGAAGGATATCCACCAGCCGGTGTATCTGGTGGGTGATGGTGCGGCTCTATGCCATCGGATGATTCCCGGACTGATTCTGCCCCCTCAGTGGCGGCAGCACCAGCGAGCCGTGGGCGTAGGTCTGGCGGCGCTGAAAAAAATCGCCGCCGGCGAATCCGGCGACAGTGCGGCTCTGGTGCCCAACTACTTGCGGTTGTCACAGGCGGAGCGGGAACGGTTGGAGCGGGGTCTGAGCCTGCACTAACTGTCGAACTTAATCTAATTTTAATACTTTACCACTTTCTTTATTAACACTTCTCTTGTATGATAGAGGCAAAGGTAAATAAGAGTTTCTTTTTCATTTTCCTCTCCTCTTTTCTAATGCAAAAGTCGCAGGTCTCCCCCCTGCGGCTTTTGCATTTTTTTGCAAGGGTGGGTATATCTTCCGCTGCCACGGGTCATAATAGCTTCGGAGGTGCTGATATGAAAAGCATAAAGAATATCTGGCGCAAAATCGCCGGTAAGGGCTATTACATAGCCCTGATCCTGTGCGCCGCCGCAATCGGGATCACCGGCTATTTGTACTACCGCAACGTCAACCAGCCTGAGGCGACCCTTCAGGCTTCCCCCACGGACTCCACGGATCTTCCGGTGCTGTCGCCGGACCCCACCGGCCCCACCACCACGCCGAGCAAGCCTACCGAAACCGGTATGCCCCTGACCGGCCAGACTCTGATGGCGCATAGCGTGGATGCCCTGTGCTACGACCCCACCACACGGGACTGGCGCACCCACGCCGGCATTGACATTGCCGCAGAGGCAGGGGCTCCGGTCAGTGCCGCAGCGGCAGGTGTGGTCTACACCACCTACGACGATGAGCTGCTGGGTACCACCGTGGTAATCCGCCATGACGGGGGCTATGTGACCACCTACGCCAGTCTGGACAGCCAGTTACCGGTTTCCGCCGGCGATCGGGTTGAGCTGGGTCAGACCGTGGGCTATGTGGGCAACAGTGCCATGATGGAAACGGCGCTGGGAGATCATCTCCACTTCTCCGTCACCTACAACGACACCCCGCTGGATCCCCAGAAATTTTTTGAACTGAACTGAATACGCAAAGGGCACGCATCCGCGTGCCCTTGTGTTATTTGCGAAGCGCTTGCTGTTCGGGGGTCAGGTACGTAAACCGGTCGAAGCGGGTGATGCCTATGGCCTCCAGAAGTTGCTGGCTTTTCATACGGTCGTCCTCTGTGTTAAATTCCGGTATCAGGGGCAGACGGACGATGATCCGTTCCGTGCCGATCAGACGCACCAGCTTTTCCAGATTTTCCAGCATCTGAGCGTTATCCTTGCCGGTGTAGCTGCGGTAAATTTCCGGATTGGTGTCCTTGCAGTCGATGATGAATTCGTCGATGCAACCGGCGGCGGTTTCGACATTTTTCCAAGGGACATTTAGGGATGTTTCTGCACATAAATGCCAGCTTTTGCCGCAGATTTTACGGAAATTCTTCAGAAAAGTTGCATATAGCAGTGGCTCGCCGCCGCCGAAGGTGACCCCTCCGCCGGTGGCAAGGAAGTACAGCTCGTCGATTTTCACCCGATCATAGAGCATTCGGGCAGACAGATTCATCCGTCGGGTGTTGGGGTTGAAGGAGAAGGAATTGATGCAATACTTGCACCGCAGTGGGCAGCCATGAAAGCACACCAGCGTGGTCACGCCGTCGCCGTCCACGGTCAGCCGGTGGCGAGTGCAGGTGACAACCGGCGCCGACATCAGTGCAGCGCACCCCAGTCGCCGTCGTCAATTCCCGGTTCTTCGTCAACAAAGGAGTTCTCGGGTATCGTTGGCCCGTCGTCCTCGTCGGGTTCAGGCGTGGTCACCGGCAAATCCTCGTCGGGAGAATCGGGGTTCACAACCGGTACATCCTCCTCAGGCGGTAGGCTGGGCGCTTCCTCCGGCACATCATCCGGCGTCAAATCCTCCTCCGGTACATCCACGGGGGGTACGCCACCCAGCTCATCATCGGGCGGATACACAGGCTCGCCCATCAGAGGCGGCAGGGTTTCATCCTCTCCATCCTCGGGGGGCAGTGCGATGTCACCCTCCACCTCAATCCGGTCGGTGGAAGCGGGAATATCATCGGTGGAGGCGGGAACATCCCCCTCTAATTCCAATAAGGAGGTGGAAACAGGGGGTGTACCGCCGGTGGTTTTATGTACTTCTTCCTCGGCACAGGCGGTAAGACCCATCATCAGCGTAGCGGCGATGCCTGCCACCACCACCGCCTTGCCCGCTGCCTGACGCTTGCGTAGCTCGTTTTCCAAATACTGCAGCTCCGATTCGCACTTGGGACAGGTGCCGGCACAGTCACCCTGATATTTGCACTCGGAGGTGACGTATGCAATGTCGTTCTCGTCAGCAATCTGCTGACGAATCTGCTTAAGAATCTTACATTTGCTCTTTCCGGTCATAGGTATTCTCCTTTCTCACGTCCACAAATTATCGTTTGGCCCACGAAGTATATACCACGTAATGTAGGGGCGAGCATCGCTCGTCCGGTGATTTTGCAATGCAAAATCACATCGCCGTAGGCGATAAGTTATTGTTTTCCAGCGGGCGAGCAATGATCGCCCCTACAATGGCGTTGGTTATAGTTATTACGCTAAACGATAATTTACAAGGTTCTCTGTTCGCATTATACCACCTCTTTTGGAGAAATGGAATAAATTATATTAAAATAGTGTAAAATTTTTGAGAACTTTGCCCCCGTCGGATTTTCACCCTTTTCGTTGACATCGGGAACGAAAAATGATATATTTTTATCGATAAGAATTATTTGATTCGGGAGGAATCTATCATGAGCAAGATTAGTGTTATCGGCGCCGGCAGTGTCGGCGCAACCATCGCCAACGACCTGATGATTCAGGGCGTTGCTTCCGAGATCGTTCTGGTGGACGTGAACAAGAAGAAGGCTCTGGGCGAAGCTCTGGACATCTATCAGGGCGCTCCCTTCTGCTCCCCCGCTGAGGTTCGTGCCGGCGAGTACGCCGACTGCGAAGGCTCCGACATCGTTATAATCACCTGTGGCATGGCCCGTAAGCCCGGCATGAGCCGTCTGGATCTGGCTCAGGTCAACGTCAACATCCTGAAGGACGTGGCTGCCAATGTTGTGCAGTACGCTCCCAACTCCATCTACGTCATCGTGTCCAACCCCGTTGACGTGCTGACCTACGTGTTCCACAAGGTTTCCGGCATCCCCGAGAATCAGATCATCGGCTCCGGCACCATTCTGGACACCAGCCGTCTGCAGTCCACTCTGGCGAAGCGGTTCAAGATCAGCCCCAAGAACGTCCACGCCCACGTCTACGGCGAGCACGGCGATACCCAGTTCGTGCCCTGGTCCCTGGCTCACATCGCCAACAACCATGTGGATTCCTACCGTGAGCACTCCCCCGACATGAACGAGATCGAGTGGAACAAGGACTACGCTGAGATTGAGGAGTTCGTCAAGAAGTCCGGCGCGCAGATCATCGAGAACAAGGGCGCTACCTTCTACGCTGTGGCCATGTCCGTGTGCCACATCTGCAAGGCCATCTATTCCGATGCCGGCACCGCTCTGAGCGTGTCCACCATGATGCACGGCGAGTACGGCGTGGAGGACGTTTGCCTGTCCACTCTGGCTCTGGTTGACCGTACCGGTGTTCGTGGCAAGATTCTGAATCCTCTGACCGAGGAAGAGCTGGAGAAGATGCGCATCTCCGCCGAGAAGCTCCGCTCCGTCATCGATCAGGTGCAGTTCTAATTAAAAGACCATAGGGGCCGACTTTGTCGGCCCCTATCACTGCGTGAGAAGCAAAATTATTGTTTAATAAATGTAGGGGCGACCATTGGTCGTCCGAAACATAATGATTACAAACGAGCCGGACGAGCGATGCTCGCCCCTACAAATAGGTTAGTGCGTTAAACGAATAAATAATATAAAGGAGAATACCGCTATGGATTACGCAAAAGAGTCCCTGCGTTTGCATAATGAGTGGAAGGGCAAGATCGAAGTTGTCGCCACCGTGCCCGTTGCCACCAAGGAAGATTTGTCTTTAGCCTACACCCCCGGCGTTGCACAGCCCTGTCTGGAGATTCAGAAGGACGTTCAGAAGTCCTACGACCTGACCCGCCGTCACAACATCTGCGCCGTTGTCACCGACGGCACTGCTGTTCTGGGTCTGGGCGACATCGGCCCCGAGGCCGGTATGCCCGTCATGGAGGGCAAGTGCGTGCTGTTCAAGGCCTTCGGCGACGTGGATGCCTTCCCCCTGTGCGTCAAGAGCAAGGATGTGGATGAAATCGTCAATACCATCTACATGATTTCCGGCTCCTTCGGTGGCGTGAATCTGGAGGACATCTCCGCACCCCGCTGTTTTGAAATCGAGCGGAAGCTGAAGGAAAAGTGCGACATTCCCATTTTCCACGACGACCAGCACGGCACCGCCATCGTTACTCTGGCCGGTCTGCTGAACGCCCTGAAGGTGGTGGGTAAGAAGAAGGAGGACGTGAAGATCGTCACCTCCGGTGCCGGCGCTGCCGCCATTTCCATCGTCAAGCTGCTGCTGTCCGCTGGCTTCAAGAACGTTATCATGACCGACCGCACCGGTGCCATCTACGCCGGCCGTGAGAAGCTGAACTGGATTAAGGAAGAAATGGCTCAGGTCACCAATTTGGACAAGGTTTCCGGCTCTTTGGCTGACGTGATTGTGGGCGCTGACGTGTTCATCGGCGTGTCCGCCCCCGGCACCCTGACCACCGACATGGTCAAGACCATGAACAAGGATGCCATCGTCTTTGCCTGCGCCAACCCTACCCCCGAGATTTTCCCCGAGGATGCCAAGGCCGGCGGTGCCCGTGTGATTTCCACCGGCCGCTCCGACTATCCCAATCAGGTCAACAACGTGCTGGCTTTCCCCGGTATTTTCCGTGGTACTTTCGATGTCCGTGCCAGCGACATCAACGAGGAGATGAAGATGGCCGCCGCTATGGCGATTGCCGGGCTGATTTCCGACGAGGAGCTGAATGAGGACTACATCATCCCTGCTGCCTTCGATTCCCGTGTGGGCCCGGCCGTTGCCAAGGCCGTTGCCGAGGCCGCCCGTGCCTCCGGCGTCGCCAGAATCTGATACCCAAGACCGGCCGAAAGGCCGGTCTTATTTTTAATACTGTAAATTATCGTTGTGGTTATCCCTTTAAGTAAGCACAATCACAAATCAACAAAAACGTAGCGAAGAAGCTGTCATTGCGAGGAGCCCTGAAGGGGCGACGTGGCAATCTCCCGGTACAACGTTAAATGTTCGCCAACATTTAGAAAAAAGCTCTAAATCGTATATTTCATCCCTTAACGTCCAATATTGTCAAACGTTGCAGCAGGAGATTGCCACGTCGCTTCGCTCCTCGCAATGACATGGTTGTTTGATATGTTGACACGCTAAACGATATTTTGGCTTCCTTTACCACATAAAAACCGCCACGGGTTCACCCCGTGGCGGTTGCTTGGTTATTGGGAAGTGCTTATGCAAAGTAAGCCTTTGCGTAGTAGCTGTAGACGGCGGTGGCAGCGCCGAAGGCTTCGCCGGAGGCGGCCACAGTCTCACAGTAGTTGCCAAGGCTGTAAGCGATGACGGGGCTGTAATAGGTGGTATCGCCAACGGTGTAGATGCCGGCGGTGTAGTAGGTCTCATCAACGGACTTGGCCGCAATGCCCTCGATGACAC
>SVME01000040.1 GCA_015067605.1 Oscillospiraceae bacterium | reverse complement strand
AGTAGACCAGCAAAATCGTAAAAAGTTTGTAGTGATGTGTGAATAATCGAATGTACCCCAAAACCAAGAAAAACCCTTGAAAATCAAGGGTTTTTCAGGTGGGTTCCATATCGTGGAACAATGATGGAGGTACCGCCCAGATTTGAACTGGGGAATGAGAGTTTTGCAGACTCTTGCCTTACCACTTGGCCACGGTACCATATGAAATAAGGAACGCTATGCGTTCCTTATCTATTTGGAGCGGGTGACGAGGCTCGAACTCGCTACCTCCACCTTGGCAAGGTGGCGCTCTACCGGATGAGCTACACCCGCATCTCGGTTCCTAAAAGGAACCGTGGTGCCTCCGGTCGGAATCGAACCAACGACACGTGGATTTTCAGTCCACTGCTCTACCAACTGAGCTACAGAGGCATATCGTGGAGAGCGATTGCTCTCCACAGATGCATATGGCGACCCCGAACGGACTCGAACCGTCGACCTCCAGCGTGACAGGCTGGCGTGCTAACCGACTGCACCACAGGGCCATTTTGTGTGGTGGGAACAACAGGGCTCGAACCTGTGACCCCATGCTTGTAAGGCATGTGCTCTCCCAGCTGAGCTATGCTCCCCTACCAGTCGCTTCGATTTTTCTGTGGGCTCACCTCAGCGACATGACACATTATACACGGATGGCACCCTTTTGTCAAGCATTATTTTCATTTTTCCGCAAAAAACATTTCAGGCACACAATCCACCTATTTACTAATATATTTACCAGTTTTTCAAATTTTTTTAAGCAGTTCTCTCACGTCCTCCGGTGTAAAGCGATATACTGTATCGCAAAACTGACATTCCACCGGAAAGGGCTTTCCTTCCTGCGCAATTTCCGTCAGCTCCTGCCGACCAAGACTGATAAGTGCTGAAGTCACACGCTCCCGGGAGCAGTAACACTTATAGGAAACCTCCGTCGTTTCCATAAATACAACACCCAAATCGCCGCATACCTGACCCAGAATTTCCTCCGGCGTAAGACCGTTTTCCAGCATGGTAGTCACAGCACCGGCACGCTGTATCCCCTTCTCCAGTGCGTCAACCACCTCGTCCGGTGCGCCGGGTAGCAACTGAATCAAATAGCCACCGGCCACCTTAACCGACCAATCTCGATCTACCAGCACACCCAGTGCGCAGGCCGTGGGGGTCTGCTCACTCTGGGCAAAATACGTGGTCACATCATCTCCGATTTCACCGGTAATCAGAGGAATCGAACCAATATAGGGCTCCTTCATCTGCAAATCACGAATCACCGTTAGAGTGCCGTCCGTACCAACAGTCGCACCCACATCCAGCTTACCGGGATACATCTCAACCAACGGGACATGGGGCTCTGTCACCACCCCCCGAACGTTACCTTCCGCATCCGACACACAAGTGATTGTGCCGATGGGGCCGCCGCCCCGAATCTGGAGGGTCATGGATCCGTTTTCAACCTTCTGCATATTGCCCATCATGGAGGCCGCCGTCAACGCACGTCCCAGCGCCGCCGTGGCGTTGGGGGTGGTTTTGTGGATTTCGGCTGCTTTGCGTACCATTTCTGTGGAGCGGATGCCAACGACCTTCACAAAGCCGTCCATGGTCATGCCACGCACTAAATAGTCATTCATTTTCTAATACCCTTCCTTGCACTAAAGTAAATCCTCTGCTCCCCTGCCTTAGGCGGCTGAAGCGTGCAGTCGCCATACACCCGAATACGGGTAAATCCAGCATCCTTCAAGAATTCTGTCAATTGTTCACGGGAATAGGCGTACTCCTGATGCTCCTCAAAGCTGCGCTGCCACAAATCCCCCTGCCGCTGAAACAAATCCATGCCATAGGAGCAAATATTCGTGTCCTCATCGAAGGCACCACGCCAGACGCAGTACACATCATCATCCTCGTCCAGAAACACCTGGCCATCCATGGCCCGGAGCTTTTCCGGTGTATTCACGTCAAAAATAAAGATTCCACCGGGATTCAATACCCGGTACACTCGCTTGATGGCCTGCAAACAATCCGCCGGATTCGTGATATAGTCCAAACTATCCAGCGCACATACCGCCAAATCCACACCTCTTGGCAGGTGCAGCCATTGCAATGGCTGACGGATAAAAGTGGGCTGCCCAGCCAGTCCCTGAGCCTTCATCTGTGCCACCGTCAGCATCTCCTCGGACAGATCCACTGCCGTCACAGAAATCCCCTCCCGTGCCAGCAACAGTGCCACCGAGCCTGTGCCGCAGGCCAGATCCACCGCCGTTCGAGGAGAAACCCCCTCCTTCTGGAGAATCTGTTTATAAAAATCCACTGTTTTCAGATAATCTACATCATTGGTCAGCCGATCATAGCTGGCTGCCAGCGCATGGTATGCATCCATTCGGGTTCCTCCACAAAAAAGCATCCCGGACACCGGTCCGGGATGCAGATTCTCTAAATCAGCGCTTGAAGATAGCGAAAATATCCTCGTCCGCAGTGCTCTTGGGGGCGCTGGAGTAGCCGACACCGGTAGCAGCGGCTCTAGGAGCCTCAGCCTGACCTCTCTGCTCGAAGCCGGTAGCAATGACGGTAACACGCATCTCGTCCTCAAACTCATCGGAGTAGGTAGCACCGAAGATGATGTTTGCATCAGGATTGGCGGCCTCCTGCACGATACCGGCAGCGGTCTCCACATCGTCCAGAGTCAGCTCGGCAGAGCCGGTGACATTGACCAGAACGCCAGTAGCGCCATTGATGGAGGTTTCCAGCAGGGGGCTGGCAACGGCGGCCATGGCAGCCTGCTCAGCCTTCTCACGGCCGGAGGCAACGCCCACGCCCATGTGAGCACGACCAGCGTCCTTCATGACGGCGGAAACGTCGGCGAAGTCCTGATTGATGATAACACGGTCAGAGAAGCCGACCAGCTCAGAGATGGAAGTAACAGCCATCTTCAGCACATCGTCCGCAATGCCGAATGCGTTGGCGAAGGTAATCTTCTGATCGGTAACATACTTCAGGCGATCGTTGGGAATAACAATCAGGGAGTCCACCTTATCGGCCAAGTTGGCGATACCGGCCTCAGCCTGACGCATACGGTTCTGACCCTCGAACTTGAAGGGCTTGGTGACCACGCCTACGGTCAGGATACCGGCCTCATGAGCCAGATCCGCAACGATGGGTGCAGCGCCGGTGCCGGTGCCACCGCCCATACCGGCGGTTATGAACACCATGTCGGTGCCTTCCAGGGCCTTGGAAATGATAGCACGGGACTCCTCGGCGGACTTCTTGCCCACCTCGGGCTTAGAGCCAGCGCCCATGCCGTTGGTCAGCTTCTCACCAATCTGCAGTTTATTCTTGCAGATTGACTTGTTCAAATCCTGCTTATCGGTATTGACGACAACAAAATCCACGCCGTCCACGCCGGACTCAATCATACGGTTGATAACGTTATTACCGGCACCACCGACGCCAATGACCTTAATCTTAACTACCCGATCCTGATATGCTTCAGCCATTATTTGTTCCTCCTATGTATGTGCAGTAGGCGAACCCACTGCGAGAATTTTATTCGTACCTGTATATTGTATCCCGAAAATCCGATCTAGTCAATAGAAATTATTGATTTTTCGAGAAAGATTTTCTATTTATGTGGGTGTAATGGTCACGGGCTTGTCTTTCCCCGGATCCGTCAGGTCAACTGTACCGGTATGATCCACATCTTTATCCGACACAATGGCCTTCAGCAGTTGAATCTTCTCGTCCATTCTGCTGGGATCGCCAAGTAGCACCGTGGTCTTGGAATCGTACTTCAGCCGGAGGTCACCCAAATCAGAAACATCAACCTCGTCGACTTCACCGAGAATTTCGTTCTGTTCCAAATCCAGCAGAATCTCCAGCAAGGTCTGAAGCCGTTCGCCATTGGTGACGGTGACAATGGTATGCTCCTCGTCACCAGCCACATAGGTTTCGTCCGGCTCCGGCTCAGCCGCAACTGCCTGCTGTCCCTTCTTCGGGCTGACCAGCTGGATGCCCTTGACCATCGTATGCTTGGCGGCCTCCGACCGGTTGGTTGGCTCCACCAGCCGCCCCTCCGCTGTCATGAACCACCAGTTGTCGGATGTGTCCTGAACGGAATAAATCACATCCACTTCCTCAATATAGATTCGCACCGTACCCGGCAGCTTGATGCCGATTCGGACATTCTCCACATAAGGCAACTTCTCGATAATCTGTGCGCAGGCCTTCGCTTTACCGAAGGTCAGCAAGCTATCGCCCATTTCAATTCCGGACACCTCCAAAATCGTGCTTTCGTTATACATATTGGTGCCGGATACTTCCACGGTATCCACCCGAAAAAAAATGGAAAACCCGACAAACAGGGCCAGCACCACCACGCAAACCGTCGTCAGCCGCAGTACCAGCTTCTTCCGGTTCACCGGATCTGGCTGGGTGTAGACCACCTCCGGTATCGCAGAATGGTTCTGGGCATGACGGGGCTTGTTTCCGTTTCTTTGATTCCTTGGTTTCATGGAAATCTCCTCATTTCTTTGTGGCAAGCTCTTCGATAATGTCGCAGATGCGCTCCGCAGAGTCCAGCACCACCATCTTGCGCAGGTTGGCTGACATCCGGCTGCGTCGATTAGAATCCGCCATCAGCTCCGACACCGCATCATATAGCTTACGCCCCATATCCTCCCCCTCCGGCAGCAAAACAGCACCGTCACGGTCGGCAAGAATTTTGGCGTTTTTGGTCTGGTGGTCATTGGTCACATTAGGGGACGGAATCAGCACGCAAGGCGTGCCCGAAGCCCCAATTTCATTCAGCGTAGATGCGCCAGCACGGCTGATAATCACATCCGCCGCAGCCATCACAATGGGCATATCATAAATATATTCCCGCACGTCCAGCCCATCGCACTGCTCAGGGTCAATCCCCTCTTTGCGCAGATGCTCCGGCATCCACTTCCAGCCGTAGGAGCCGGTAGCGTGGATGTGCTGGAACGGGAAGCCCGCTTCCTTCTCCAACTTCATAAAGTCAGTCATGGCATAGTTCATGGCACGTGCGCCCAGACTGCCAAAGGCCGACACCACCAGCGGGCGGCTGTCCAGCCCCAGCTGCTTACGGGCTTCTTCTTTGGTGGTCTGGATAAACTCCTTGCGCACCGGCATACCCACCACCTCGACCTTTTTCGGGTCACGGTAAAACTGGGCGCTTTCAGCGAAGGATACAAGCACACGGTCGGCCTTACTAGCTGCCATCTTGGTGGTGACACCGGGGACAGCGTTGCTCTCATGAACGCAGGTAGGGATTTTCAGCTTTGCACCAGCTCGCAGCGCAGGGTAACTGGCATAACCGCCAGTACCCACAACCACATCTGCCTTAAAATCCTTAATAATTTTCTTACAGGCCTTGATGGATCCCAGAAGGTCGCCAATGACCTTAATATTCTTTCCAATGGCCTTGGGAGAAATACCCCGCACCAATCCCGCACCGGGCAGACATTTCAGCTCATAGCCCGCCTTGGGCACCAGCTTTTCTTCCATATGCCCCTCGGCGCCGATGAAAAGGATGTTGCAATCCGGATGCCGTTCCTTCATCATATTGGCCACCGCAATGGCCGGATTGATGTGACCGGCCGTGCCGCCACAGGTAAAGATAATATTCAAGGGAGATCCTCCTGTTCCTTGGTAGAGTGCCGCTGACGGGAGATGCTAAGCAAAATCCCCATTTCCCCCAGATTCACCGCCAGTGCGGTGCCGCCGTAGGAGAAAAACGGCAAGGCAATGCCCGTAGAGGGCAGTAGATTCGTAACAACGCCCAAATTCAGGGCAGTCTGCACCGCTATCAGGGTGGTCAGCCCCGCCGCCAGCACCGTAGAAAACCGGTCTGCGGCTCGCAGCGCAATCCAATAGCCACGGATAATCACCGCTGCAAACAAAGCAATAATCAACAGCGCCCCTACCAGCCCCAGTTCCTCGCAAATCACAGCAAAAATATAATCATTGTACTGAAACGGAAGGTAAAGGTATTTCTGCCTGCTCTTTCCAAAGCCCAGACCGAAGGGGCCACCGGAGCCGATGGCATACAGGGATTGCAAAATCTGATAGCCGGTATCGCTGGGATCCGACTCAGGATGAAGCCAAGCGGTGACCCGGTCGCCGGCGTAGCCCATAAAGCTAACGTAAATGCCCACGAACAGCACCGCCGCCAGAGCGCCAGCCCCCAGCCATTTGGGACTGGTACCGGCCACAAACATCATGGTCACCCCCACCATGCCAATAAGCATAATGGCAGACAGGTGCTTCTCCAGCGCAAGCGGCACCAAAATTCCCAGCAACGCCAGCGAAAACCCCAGCACACCATGGCGGAAGTCCTTGGCGCTGGAGCCGAAAGCTCTGGTCAACCGTGCAAACAGCACAATCATGGCAAATTTGGCAATTTCCGAGGGTTGGAACTGGATACCGGCGATATTGATCCACCGACGAGCGCCATTGACACTTTGTCCGACAACAAGAACACTCAACAGCAGCCCGATGCTGGCAAAATACAGCGGCCACGCCCAGCGAAACCACTGCTTCGCTGGTATTTTACTAAAAATCCACATACAAATCAAGCCCAATATCGCGCAAACGGCCTGTTTATATAGATATTTTGTCGAGCTGGTATAGCCGGTGTCATACTGGCTCTGGGCAAAGCTGGCGGAATAGAGCATCGTAAGCCCCACCGCCAGCAGCAGCAACACCAGTATCAAAAAAGTATAATCCACGCCGCCTGTCTGTTTTGCAGGCGACCGGTCCTCTTTGGCATAGAGTCTTCGCTCTATCGCCATAGAAGCTCCTTTCGATGATTATCCCAGCCAGCCGGAAATACCAAACCACGCCACGGCGCACATCACAACGGACACCGCAGAAAAAACGAAGCAAATCTTGATTTCCTTCCAGCCACACATCTCAAAATGATGGTGAATCGGAGACATTTTGAACAGACGCTTTCCGTGGGTCAGCTTAAAATAGCCCACCTGCAAAATCACGGACAGGGTTTCCACAATGTAGACCAGACCCACCAGAATCAGAACGATGGGCATATCCAACGCAAAGGCCAGTCCGCAGACGATGCCGCCCAGAAACAGTGAGCCGGTATCGCCCATGAACACCTTCGCCGGATGCCAGTTGTAAAACAGATAGCCCACAAGGCCACCAACCAGCGACGCCGGCAGCAGTGCCAAATCATATTTGCCCATGGCAATGGCCACAGCAGTGAAGAACACCATCACCGGCACCGTAACGCTGCCGCAGAGGCCATCCACGCCATCGGTCAGGTTCACCGCATTGACGCAGCCCACGATCACGAACATGGCAAAGAAAATGTACACGATGGGATGGATATGGAACACCACATTCACAAAGGGGATGTACAAATCACAGGTCATAACGTCGGCTCTGTACAATAGATACAGGTAAATCGCAGACACAGCCATCTGCAGCAGCGCCTTTTGAATAGAGGTCAAGCCCAGATTACGCTTGAATTTCAGCTTGAAGAAGTCATCCAGAAAACCCACAAGGCCGAAGCACAAACCCAGCGCCAGCACATAAAACACGGAAAAATCCGTCATGGCCGGAATACTGACCAGCAGACACAGCACCGCTGTCAGGATGAACATCAGTCCGCCCATCATGGGGGTGCCGGCCTTGCTGTTGTGCCATGTGGGACCCACCTCACGAATGGACTGTCCCGCCTTCAGCGCCCGCAGAATCGGCAACAGCAGGTATCCAATAGCCGCCGACAGCCCGCAGGCCACAATGGCGGTAATAATAATTCTCGTCGTCATATTTGACCTCCGCTTATGTATCTTTCAGGAATTGGTCCAGAATCAGCTCCATCCGCATACCGCGGCTGCCCTTGACCAGAATCACGTCACCGGGGCGCACCACACGAATCATGGCCTCGGCAATATCCTCCCGCTTCTCAAAGCACTTTGCCATCGCCGGCGACATACCGCCGGTGAGAGCGCCACTGATAACACGGCTGCTGTTGGGGCCGTAGGCCAGCACCACATCCGCTTTCTCGGCAGCGATGCGTCCTACACGATAATGCTCCGCCTGTGTGCAAACGCCCAGCTCCAGCATATCGCCCAACACCGCCACACGACGACCGGTCTTATTACCCAGAACAGACAGCGCCGCGGTCATGGACTCAGGGCCTGCGTTATAGCAATCCTTGATGATGGTACAGCCCTTGGCCTCGAAAATTTCCTGACGGCCGGCCATGTTTTGGAAACTTAGCAGCGCCCGCTGGAGTTTCTCCTCCGGAACACCCAGCTCCGTGCCGACACCAATGGCCGCCATAGCATCGATCACATAGTGCATACCCTCCAGTTCCAAATCAACACCAAAGGCTTTCCCTTTCGCTTCCGCATCAAAATGGATATTACCGGGTGATTGCTGAATATTTTTGGCCAGATAGGCACACTGAGGGTTCTCCACACCGAAGTAGGCAAGCTCGATTTTCTGCTGACCATGCAGGTTCCAAAGCAGCGTATCATCGCCGTTGAGCAACAGCTTACCCTCAGTACCCATACCCTCCAAAATCTCTAGCTTCGCCTGCAGAATTCCCTGCCGGGAACCAAGATGCTCGATATGCATAGTGCCGATGTTGGTAATCACCGCAATGTCCGGCTGGGCAATGGAGGCAAGATACGCTATCTCTCGGAAGTGGTTCATGCCCATCTCCAGCACCGCAATCTGGGTATCCTCCGGCATGGCCAGTATCGCCATGGGCATACCGATGTCGTTATTGTGGTTTTCAGGGGTCTTTCTGACACGGTAGTTTTCCGACAAGACCGCGCAAATCATTTCCTTGGTGGTACTTTTACCCACAGAACCGGTAACGCCCACCACCTTCATGCCGATGCGCAAGCGCTCTCCACGGGCGATATCCCCCAACGCCTTGCGGGTATCTTCCACCACGATAGCGGGGTGATCTCCGACTGTTCGGGTGCAAAGCACTGCCGCAGCGCCGTTGCCCAGCGCCGCAGGAATGAAATCATGACCGTCCCGCTCGCCAACCAGCGCCACAAACAGCTGCCCCGGCTGGAGCTTGCGGGTATCGTTGCTGGCTCCAAGGAAGGTGATGTCCGCATATTTCGGCTCAACATAGCCGCCGCACCACTGGGCGGCCTGCCCCAATGTTATCGTTCCCATAGCTTACCTCGCTTCTTTCAGGGCGGCGGCGACTTCCTCCCGCTCGTCCAGATGGTGCTTCACACCGTTAATCTCTTGATAGGTTTCGTGTCCCTTGCCGGCCAGAATGATGATGTCATTCTCTTTCGCAATGCTCATGGCATGGCGGATGGCCTTTCGGCGGTCGGTGATGGTGATGTATTCGCCCATAGCAGGCTCCACGCCCTTGAGAATGTCCGCAATGATCCGATCCGGATCCTCGGTACGGGGATTGTCGGAGGTGATGATTGCAATATCCGACAGCTCAACGCCGATGCGCCCCATGATAGGCCGCTTGATGGGATCCCGATCACCACCGCAGCCAAAGACGGTAATGATACGTCCCTTACAGAAATCCCGCACGGAGGAAATTACATTTTCCAGTCCGTCAGGGGTATGGGCATAATCCACCAGAATCGTATAGGGCTGGTCGGGGGTAGGTACCACTTCCACACGGCCCTTGACACCCTGTACGCCGGTCAGCGCCCCAGCAGCAGCCTTCAAATCGATACCCAGTGCCTTGACGATGCCCAGCACCGTCAACACATTATAAATCGTAAATCTACCGGGGATGGGCAGAGAAATCTCCACCCGCTCCTCGTCAGTTACAGCAGTAAAACGAACACCATCGGACAGAAGCTGCACATTATCAGCGGTCAGAATTCCCTGCCCCTTCACCGAGGTGGTGATGACCGGACAGGCCGCCAACCGACTGATTCGTTGGAACCACTGGTCATCCTGATTGATGACCGCGCTGCCGCAACGAGCGAACAGTTCCGCCTTGGTATCGCAATAGTTTTCCATGGTCTTGTGGAAATCCAGGTGATCTTCCGTCAGATTGGTAAAGGCCGCCACGTCAAACCGGACACCTCCCACACGCTCCAGTGCGATGGCGTGGGAAGACACCTCCATGATAGCATAGCCGCAGCCAGCGGAGCGCATACGGGCAAACAGCCCTTGCAGCTCAAAACTCTCCGGCGTGGTACGCTCCGTGGGAATCACCTCGTCACCGATTCGATTCTCCATGGTACCAATCAGGCCGGCTTTCTTGCCGGTAACCTGCTCAAGCACCTGCTTGAGCAGCCATGTGACGGATGTTTTGCCGTTGGTGCCGGTAACGCCAATCAGCGTCATGCTTTCCGCCGGACGGCCATAAAAATTGCAGCCAATCAGCGCCAGCGCCAGCCGGTCGGAGGCCACCAGCACATAGGGCACATCCCCCTCCGGACGCTTGGCCGTCACAACCGCCGCCGCACCCTTTTCCATGGCCATGGGAATAAACCGGTTGCCGTCAGAGGCAAAGCCGGAAATGGCAACAAACAAATCGCCTTCAGTGACTTTACGGGAGTCATACGCCACCGCATTGATCTCTATATCTAAATCCGCTGTGGCATCCAGTATCTCGACGCCATGCAGTAAATCCTTCAGCTTCATAAATAAAACTCTCCTTATTACGCCGCAGCCTTTGTATCGATAAACTCCAGCGTCACCGTAGTGCCCACCGGAATCATGGTGCCGGGGGCAACGCTCTGGGCTGCCACCGTTACCGACGGCTCCAGAGAGGTATTTCCCTTCACCAAAATATATATCCCTAGCTGCCCCGCAGTGTCGCTGGCCTGCTGTCGGGTCATACCCAGTAAATCAGGCATGGCAACCAGCCGTTCCTCCGGTTCCTCGCCAAAATACAATATCACCTTGCTGCCACCGGGAACTGTCTGGCCGGCCGCCGGAATCTGCCCCGTGACCGTATTCCCTTCCCCTACCGCCTGATAGCTCAGGCTTTGGCTTTCCAGTTCCTTTTTGGCTTCCTCTCTGGTCTTGCCGGTCATATCAGAAAGAACCACAGACTTCCCTTGCAGTTCCTCCTCTGAGAAGTGTTGCTCCACCCCCAGATAGGGCAGAACGTCCGCCATCACCGCCCCCACCGTGGGAGCCGCCATGACACCACCGGAAATATAGATTCCCGTTTCACGAGAGGGAGTATCCAGCGCTACTAATATAATATACTCCGGATCATCCATCGGCGCAATACCCACAAATGATACGATTTTATCCAGCACACGCTGGCCATTCTCATCAAAAACGTCAATTTTTTCGCTTGTACCGGTCTTTCCACCGATGGAAAATCCGGCAACGGAGGCATTTTTTGCCGTTCCCTCCGTCACTACCCCTTCCAGAAGGGTACACATGGTTTTGGAAGTGGCCTCGCTGATGACCTGCCGCACCACCGTCGGCTCCTGTTTCAGCACAGTTTTCCCCTGCGCATCCACCACCTCGGATACCAGATACGGCTCCATCAGATTACCTCCGTTGACCACCGCCGAAATGGCACGCACAAGCTGCAACGGCGTGATCTTGAAGGTTTGCCCGAAGGATCCGGAGGTCAGGGAAGCCGTGCCCCATTTGTCCGTGTCCGTCACCAGCGCTTTATCAAAGAAGATTCCCTTGCTCTCCCCCGCCAAGTCTACGCCGGTCTTTTCCAAAATTCCGAACCGCTGGATATAGTCATAAAAGGTATCGCCGCCCATTTTCAGAGCGATATGGGCAAAGGCAAGGTTGCAGGAATTCTGCAAGGCCTGGGGTGTTTTCTGGGCACCGTGGCCGGTGGAGCGCCAGCAGTGCAGCAGCTGGGCACGGCCGGGAATCTGCTCCGCACCGGAGCAATGAAAGGGCGTATCCAAAGTGATGGCGCCGCTATCCAACGCCGCCGCCATGGTCAGCACCTTGAAGGTCGATCCAGGCTCATAGCCATCGGACAGCACCCGATTGCGCCACTGCTTCAGCCGTGCCGCCGTCACCGCCTCCTGATAGGCTTTCAGCCCCTGCCGGTATTGGTCGGTGCCCTCTATGTACTGCAAATAGGACTGCTTGAGCTGCTCCGTCTGAGCCAGCGCCTCCGGATCGCAAATCTCCAGATAGGCATTGGGGTCATAGCTGCCCAGCGTGGCCATGGCCAGTATTTCACCGGTTTTTGCATTCATCACCAGCCCAAATGCACCATTTTGCACATCATAGCGTTCGATTGCCGCCTGCATCTGCTTTTCAAGACACGCCTGCACTGTGGTATCCAGCGTCAAAATCACATCGCAGCCAGGAACGGAGGACACATAATTTTCATAGGAATAGGGCATATCCATCTCGTTATTACCCTTAGTTGTGATGACACTGCCGGTCTTGCCTGACAGGTAGCTATCGTAGGCCGCCTCCACCCCTTCCGAGCCGGTATTGGAGGCGTTTGTGAAGCCAATCACCTGCGCTCCAAGGCTCTGATAGGGATAGTAACGCTGAGAGGACGGCTCCAGATGGATGCCAGCGATTTTATTTTCATTGATATAGGCGCGAATCCGTGCACCAGTATCCGTATCCACTCTGGCGGCAATCTGCTTATAACGCATAGACGTATCCGCCGCCTGCTCCTGAATCCACACCGGATCTAAATCAAGAATCTGCCCCAGTGTATCGGCAATCTGCGGCACGTCCGCCTTAGACTGCCGTAACTCATGTGGGTTCAGATACACATTCTCCACACTGCGGGAGCAAGCCAGAATATTCATATTCCGATCGTATATGATGCCCCGATTCGCCGTGACGGATGTGGTTCTGGTCTGATTCATCAGCGCCAGATTGGCATAGTATTCATGGTCGGAAATCATCAAGCTGTACAGGCGAATCGCCGTGGGAATAAAGGCCGCCAGCCCCAGCGCCGCCATAACGGCCATGATGCGTTGATGCTGTCCGGTATCTCCCCGGACTCTGATGTGTTCCTTCTTGCGATTGGAAGCCTTTTTCATGTGCCACCGGCCTTTCCATCAGGATCAAAATGGGCAGCAAGGGGCGCACCCTTACTGCCCATTGCAGCTCTATCCTAATTTTATTGGCCGGATGCCGCTTTATGCAAACAGCTCCGTAACAAACTGGCAGAATTCTTCCCAGGCAGTAGGCTCCGCCTCCACCACAGGCTCGCTGACCTCCACGGTGATATGCTGCAGCTGATCCTCGGACACGAAGCCCATGTCCAGCGCCTTTTGCTCCACATCGTTCAAATCATAGCTGGAATGATACTGGGCCTCCAGCTGCGCATTTTCCGCGGAAAGCTTCGCGGCGTAGGATTCCATCTGATTCGCCTGATCCGTCAGGCTTCCCAGCTCCAACATTCCCACCGCCATAGCAAACAGCATGAACACTGCGGTTACCACTGCGCAGACAGCCAGCGGGTCAACGCGAATAACCCGCCGCTTCTCCACACGGGGCTTCATTTTGGGCAGCGCAACACCGTTCTTTCTGGGTTTCTTTACAGGCTCCAGCTTCCGGGCCGCACTGCCGGCGGTATAAAAGCGTACATATTGAATATCGGGCTGACGTGCCATGGGTCACTCCCTCTTTCATTCGGGCACAAAAATCAAAGTTTCTCACAAACACGAAGCTTGGCGCTTCTGGCTCTGGGGTTTCGTTCCAGCTCTTCCTCACCGGAAACGATGGGCTTGCGGCTAATCAGCTTCACTTGCGGCTTTTTTCCGCAGACGCAAACCGGAAAATTAGGCGGGCAGGTGCAGCCCTTGGATGCGGCGCTCATGCCGTTCTTGACGATTCGATCCTCTAACGAATGGAAGGTGATGATTGCAAACCGGCCACCTTCATTCAGGCAAGGAATCGCATCGGCCATCACCTTTTCCACAGCGCCCAGCTCGTCATTGACGGCAATCCGAATGGCCTGAAAGCTCCGCTTCGCCGGATGCTGCTTCTCACGCAACGCTGCGGCGGGCATGGCGCTGCGGATGATATCCACCAGCTCCAGCGTGGTTTCGATGGGCTTCTCCTCTCTGCGGCGGCAGATGGCGGCGGCGATTTGAGGGGCGTAGCGCTCCTCGCCGTAATCGTAAAGGATGCGCTTCAGTTCCTCCTGTGGCCACGTATTGACCACCGTGTAGGCGCTGAGGGTATCCTCGTTATTCATTCTCATATCCAGCGGCGCATCGGTCATATAGGAAAAACCTCTGGCACCGTCGTCCAACTGGGGGGACGAAACGCCCAAGTCCAGCAGGATGCCGTCCACGCCGGAAATGTTCAATTCCGCAAGAACGTTTTTAATTTCACAGAAATTAGAGTGAACCAGCGTCACTCTGTCACTATAAGGTGCCAGCCGCTCCCCCGCTGCCTTCAAAGCCACCGGATCGCGGTCAATGCCAATGAGCCGACCAGTGGTCAGCCGCTTGGCAATCTGGCTGGAGTGGCCGGCGCCGCCAAGGGTGCCATCCACATAAATCCCGTCGGGACGAATATTCAATGCATCGATGCACTCATTGAGCAACACGGAAACATGGTAAAACTCACTCATAGACCAATCGCCTCCAGAGAGGCCAGCAGCTTTTCGGGAGTCAGATTCTCTGCCTCGAAGGCTGCGAACTCATCGGCGGACCAGATTTCAGCCTGTCCCGCACGGCCCACGATCACCACATCCCGACCGATACCGGCAAAGTCCAGCAAATTCTGGGTCAGCATAAAACGGAACTGCTTGTCCGGCGTGCACTCGGTGGCGTTGATGAAAATCAGGCTGGTGGCTGCGCCACGCTGGGAAATGGGCAAAGCGTTGTAGTTTTCCTGAAGAGTCTGCCAGTCGGCATCGGTGTAAACCGTGAGGCACCGACGACCGCAGTTGACGCCCAGCGTCACAAAAAATGCCTCGCCCAGCTCGCTTCTGAGCTTCGCAGGGACGAACAAACGGTTCTTATCGTCCAGTTTTGCGGGATATTTACCGATCACAGCGCCTCACCTCCTCCATTTTGCTCCACTTTTACTCCATTTTGCTCCACTTGCTAACAGTATATACCCTTTCTCACAAAAAATCAATCTTTTTCATCAAAATAATTAGAAAATTTTTTACAAAAAAGGAAACGTCCCCATTCCAAAACAAGCGTTTTGAAATGAGGACACCTCAAACCAACAATACCTTTCAGCTTTGGAATTGCAGGAGCCCATCTTTGTAAACCCCCCGAATTTTGGACAGCCGCTTGGCGCTTTTCAGCAGTAACACCGCCAGGGGCCCCTCTACCTCCTCCTGCACCAATCGTCGCAGGCAACGGGCTCCCTCCTTTTTGACACATCTGCGGCTCAGCTCCCCCGCCAGCGTTTCCGGCAGCTGCAGCTGAATCCCCTGCTTTTCCAGCCTTTGGGTCAAAATCGTCAAATATTTTTGGGCAATCATCCCCAGCGCCTCCTGGGACAGCGGCTCAAAACAGACCACCCGATCCAGCCGGCCTAAAAACTCCGGCGAAAATGCCTGCCGCAATGCCGTATTGGTTTCCCCCGTTCGTCCCGCCGGTCGGAAGCCCAGCCCGTCCGAACGCAGCTCTCCGCCAATGTTGGAGGTCATCACAACGATTGCGTTTTTGAAGCTGACCTTTCGTCCGGTGGAATCGGTCAGTTCCCCCTCTTCCATGATTTGCAGCAGAATCCCTGCCACATCCCGATGAGCTTTCTCCAGCTCATCCAGCAACACCAGACAATAAGGCCGGCGGCGCACCGCCTCTGTCAGCTTGCCCCCTTCCTCATAGCCCACATAGCCAGGAGGCGCACCAATCAGGCGGGATACGGATTGCTTTTCCATATATTCCGTCATATCCAGACGAATCATCGCATCCCGACTACCGTAAATCTCCTCCGCCAGAACACGGCACAATTCCGTCTTACCCACCCCTGTTGGGCCAGTGAACATCAAGCAGGCAATGGGGCGGTTTTCATCCCGCACACCGCTGTAACCACGGCGCACCGCCTCTGCGACAGCCTTCACTGCCTCCGGCTGTCCCACCACCTTGCGGGATAACACTCCCTCCAGATCCAGCAATCGTTTCCGCTCATCAGCAGTCAGCCTTCCCACCGGAATTCCCGTTCGGGCGGATACCGCCCAAGCGATATCCATGCCGGTCACTGTCCGCCGGTGGCCTTCTCCGGATTTCTCCCCAATCCGTTGCATCCGGTCCCGCAGCTCCGCCGCCCGCTCGTACCGGCTTTCCCGCACCGCTTCGTGCAGCTCCTGCTCCAGATTCTGTCGGGCATGACCCTTGCCATGGCTCAGCTCCTCCATTCTGGCTCTGGCCGCCCCCTCATCCAACAGATCGATGGCCTTATCCGGCAGATACAAATCCGGCAGATATCGCACCGAAAGACGAATGGCCTCCGTCATCGCCTCCTCCGTGATACGCATCCGGTGATGTCGCTCCAGCCCGGGCTTCAGTCCCCGTAGGATCGCCATGGTGGCCTCCTGATTGGGCTGATCCACCCGAACCGGACGAAATCGCCGTTCCAGAGCCGGATCCTTTTCAATATACTTTCGGTACTCCTCCAGCGTCGTGGCACCCAGCACCTGCAGCTCCCCACGGCCAAGGGCCGGCTTCAAAATATTCGCCGCATCGATGGCCCCCTCCGCCGCGCCGGCTCCCACAATGGTATGCATCTCGTCA
>SVME01000039.1 GCA_015067605.1 Oscillospiraceae bacterium | reverse complement strand
TGACCACAATCACATCGTCAGAGGTATAGGGACAGCGGTTCTCCTTGACCCGGGCATCGGTGAACACACCGGTGCAGGTCCAGCGTTTGCCGTCGTTGGTGCGGCCGATTTCCGGCCAGTAATCGTGGATGCACAGCTCGTCATCCAGAATCTCTGTCATTTTTCCGGGGGGCACATCCGGCTGGAAGTCAATGAGCTTCACAGCAGCCTGCTGACCGAACTCGATGGCTAGTGCTTTGGCAACACCGTTGAAGGTGCCGTAGGCATAATGCTCACTTTCGCCGGTAAAGCCCATCTTGCCGTCCAGGAAGGTGGCGAAGAACACCAGCCCCTTCCAATCCGGCTTGGTATCCCGGATGTGGATGGTGTAGTGCTTGATCAGGTACACCGCCGTCATGGTATGGTCATAGGCGCACTGATCCTGATTTTGGGCATCATAGGCATTGGCGGCGAAGGCCATGGCTGTGATGGGGCCTTCCTTGGAAACGCTGGCAATCAGCGCTTCGGCCTCCTGTTCATTCATGTTTTGCTCCAGCCGCTTGACGGTAAGACCTTTGCCGGTGAAATATTCTGCGATGGTATCGGTGTAGGCATCTTTTTTGCCCAGCAGCAACAGAATGCCGAAGGTGGGGATCATGCTTTCCCCCGGCTGAACGCCCACACGCTCCTGACTGTGAATCTCAAAGCGGCGGACGGTCTTGGGATCGGACAGATCCAGATCGTCAATGACGGGATTGTAAACACCCCTGGAGGCACCGGCCGGTGCCGTGGAGCGTTGCTCCATCAGGCCGGCCAGCGTCCGTTGGGTCTGCATCAGCTTTTCAAAGCAGGCGATCTCGCAATCGCCGAAGGCGGCAGTTTGTCTGAGCACATCGTCGGTGATGGGCATACCGGACAAGAGCCCCAGCCGCTTTTCCTGAGCCTCCCAGAAAACCTTCAGGCTTTCAAATTGAGGGTCATACATTCTGTTATCCATAAGGGTTCTCCTTATACCAGCGTGGACAGGTAAGCGTCAATGGCCTCAATCGTGGACAGACCGGACAGCTCCTCCGTCTGTTCGGGGGTCAGAGTGATGTTCAGCTGCCTGACAACGTCAGCAAAGATTTCCACACGCTTGATGGAGTCGATGCCCAGATCGGCTTCCAGCTCCATATCGTTGTCCAGCATATCCTCAGGATAGCCGGTCTTGTCGGCAATGGCGGCGAGGATGATCTCGGTGACCTTGCCGGCGGCCACAGCAGGGGCAGCCTCAGCAGCCGGAGCGGCAGCGGCTTCCACCACAGGGACTTCCACCACGGGGACTTCCACAGCGGCAGCCACCGGGGCTTCCTCGGCAGCGGCAGGAGTCAGGCCGTTCAGGTAAGCCACAATGTCAGCAATCTTGCCCAGAACGGACAGCTCCTCCACATTCTCCTTGGTGAACACACCGCCAAGAGCCGTGTTGACCGTGGACAGAATTTCCACACGCTTGATGGAGTCGATGCCCAGATCGGCCTCCAGCTCCATATCCTCGTCGATCATGTCGGTGGGATAGCCGGTCTTGTCGGCAATGGCCTCGGTGAGGATCTCGTACATATTCAGATTGGCGCTGACGGGAGCAGCGGCTGCTACCGGTTCGGGTGCTTTGGGTGTCTCGATTTCCACCACAGGGGCGGCCACCGGCTCCACCACAGGAGCAGGTACGGCAACGGGAGCAACCACCGGGGCAGGTGCGGCCACCGGCGTAACCACCGGCGCAGGTGCGGCAACCGGTGCGGCAACCGTCACAGGTGTACCGGTCTGATTGCCGAAGTAGGCCTCCAGAGCCCGCATGGAGTTGTTCTGGAACATGGTAACGCAGTTCAAAACATTCTGCTTTTCGTTTTCGGCGCTGACCTTGGACAGCATATCAGATGCTGCCTGCATCTGGCTGGTCTGCACATCCATAAACTTGCTGAATACCTCTGCATTGGCGCTGTAAGCGTTGGCGGCAGGGGCAGTGGTCTTAACTTCCATGGGCTTGACAACCTCCTTGACAACTTCCACTTCTTTAATGATGGTTTTGGGTTCCTGAGCGGTTTTCATGATGTCGATGATGCGCTGATCGGGCAACAGGGCGGCATCCATGGCTTCCTGACGCTTGGGCAGCACGAAGCTCTTCATCTTGACGGTATAGGTGGTCTTGCTCTTCTTGGGAACGTAATCCTCGTTGTAGGGGAAACGGTAGGGGTCGTCCTGAACGGCAATGCCCAGCACCGCCAGCTGTGCCATGGCGAACTCCAGCTGCTCGGCGGTATCCTTGCCCTTTTCGGGGCACAGGGAGATGGCGGCATAGTCCTTGCCGGAGAGGCAGTCCTTTAGCAGATTGGTCAGCACCTTGCCGTTGCCCACCTCCACAAAGATCCGGGTGCCGTCGGCATAGGCCTTCTCGGCACTGGTGCGGAACAGAACGGGATTCAGCAGCTGCTTTTCCAGCAGGTCTGCCACGTTCTTTCCGTAGCTCTTGCCGGTGGCGTTGGCGATGACAGCGCCGGTGGGCTTTTTCAGCTTCAGGCCGTCCAGATAGCTGCGGAAGGCTACGGAGGCTTCTTTCATATAGGGGCTGTGGAAAGCGCCGGAGACCTTCAGACGAACCGCACGGATGCCCATGCCGGTGAGTTTTTCCTCCAGAGCGGCAATGCCCTCGGTGCTGCCGGAAACCACAGTCTGGGCAGCGGAATTTTCGTTGGCAACATAGACGTTGGCGATGCCTTCGCAGGCGGCGGTGAGGGTAGCCTTGTCGGTCATGCAGGCCATCATGGCGGCGTTGGGGTCGGCCTCGCTCATGAGGCTGCCACGCTCCTTGGCCATGGTGATCAGAGTCTCGTAGTCCATAACGCCGTCGGCCCACAGAGCCACCAGCTCGCCAAAGCTGTGGCCGATGAAGCTGTCGGCCTTCAGGCCACGCTTGGTGACGATGTTGTAAAGACCGGCTTCCACCGCAGCCAGAATGGGCTGGGTGTTGGCGGTGTTGTTGATGGCGGCTTCGGCCGCGGCAAATTCCTCGGGCATCAGAGCCTTGGGATAGAGAATTTCGGAGATGGGGTCAGTGCCGCGCTTCAGCATCACGTTGTCCGCCTTGGAAACGGCGTTACGCAGCTCGGGATAGTTGATGGCGGCTTCGGCCAGCATATTCAAAGCCTGGGTACCCTGACCGGGGAACAGGACGGTGATTTTGCCGTCCACAGGCTTGCTGTTGTAGGCGATGCCCTTCTGGGTGAAGGAATCGGCGGAGGTCTTGTTCAGCAGCTCCAGCGCCGTGGCACACTTATCGGCCACGTCCTCCTTGGTCTTGACCACGAAGGCCAGCCGGAAGGAACCGTTGCCGGCATTTTCGTAGCGGTACGCATCGCTGCGGAACTGTTCGGGGGCGGCAGCCAGAGCCTGAATCTTTTCAATCAGAGCGTCCTTGCTGTCGGCGGCGAACAGAACGCCGGTGGGCGCACGGCCAACCCGGTAGGCACTTTCGTGCTCGGGCTTATATTCCTCCAGAACCACATGGAAGTTGGTGCCGCCGAAACCAAAGGCGCTGGCACCGGCACGGCGCACAGGCTGTGCGTCGTTGATGATCCAGGGCTGGGATTTTTTCAAAACAGTCAGGCGGCTGTCCACCAGTGCGGGATTGGGGGTTTCCATATTGATGGAGTTGGGCAGCACCTTGTGGTGCAGTGCCAGCGCCACCTTCATGCAGCCGGCAACACCGGCGGCCAGACGCATATGACCAATCTGGCTCTTGACGGAGCCGATGACGGTCTTGCGCTTGTCGCTCTTGGGGAAGGTCGCAGCGGCGCTGCCGGCTTCGCAGGCATCACCGGCAGCGGTGCCGGTGCCGTGGGCCTCCAGCAGACCGATGGTGTCCATATCCACGCCGGTGTTTTGGTAGGCACGGCGCAGGGCGCGCATCTGACCTTCCTTGCTGGGTGCGTAGATACTCTTGGCACGGCCGTCGGAGGAGGAGCCGCTGCCGCAGATTACAGCGTAGATTTTGTCGCCGTCACGCTCGGCATCGGAAAGACGCTTCAGAACCATGATGCCCACGCCGTCGCCGATGATCATGCCGTCGGCATTGGCGTCGAAGGGTCTGATCTTGCCGGTCTTGGAGCAGGCGGGAGTCTTGGTGAAGGACAGGTATGTAACAGGAGAGTTATCCAGGTTTGCGCCGCCAACCAGCATCATATCCATGTTGTGGTTCTGCAGCTCATCAACGGCAAACTTCACAGCGCCCAGAGATGCGCCGCAGGCAGCGTCCACGGAGCAGGAAGTGCCGCCCAAGTCAAACCGGTTGGCGATACGGCCTGCCACCACGTTGGGGATGTAACCGGGGTTGTCGTCCTCAGACCACTCGTGCTGGGTCTCCAGGAACTTGGCAACGATCATATCGGCAGCAGCCTCGGGAACACCGTTGTTCACCAGAATCTGGCGAATCTTATACCGCTGGGTACGAACGTGGAGGCTGAACACATGGCTGGCGGTACCGGCAGACATAATAACGCCGGTATTTTCACGGTTGAAGGGTCGGGCATTCTTGCCGTAGTAGCCGGCGTCGATCAGAGCCTGACGGGCCACGATCAGACCAAACAGCTGGTCAACAGCCGTATGCTCCATGACCTTGGGGGAGATACCAAATTCCTTGGTGTCAAACTCCACGGGGCCGGACTGACCGCCCATTTTGCAGTAGCTCTTGTCGGGAACGCTGGGGTCGGGATCGTAGAACTCCTCCAGCTTCCAGAAATCCGGCTCCACTTCCTTGATGCAGTCCTTGCCTTCAACGATATTCTGCCAATACTCGGTAAAATCCAGAGCACCGGGGAATACGCAGCCCATGCCGATAATCGCAATTTTTTCCTTCATCCTTTGATCTCCTCCAAATTAAAATTTACGGAACCGGCTGTAACGGTCTGCAACGATCTCTTCGCCGGTCATGTTCTCATATTTCTTAATCAAGTCACTGATGGCCTTGCTCATGATGGTGCTGATTTTCTGTGCGGTGACCTCGGTGGCGCCGCCAAATTCGGGGATAATCCGGTCAATGACCCCCAGCTCTGCCAAATCCTGCGCGGTAATTTTCATCACAGCGGCGGCTTCCTCGGCCTTACCCTCGGTCTTCCAGAGAATGGCGGAGTAGCCCTCGGGAGAGAGGATGGCGTAGGTGGAGTGCTCCAGCATCCAGACCTCGTTGCCCACGGCGGTGGCCAGTGCGCCGCCGGATCCGCCTTCACCAATGAGAATGCTCAACGTGGGCGTTTTCAGCATGGACATTTCCATGATGGACTGGGCGATAGCCTGTCCCTGTCCCCGTTCCTCCGCGTCGATGCCGCAGAAGGCACCGGAGGTGTTGATGAAGCTGATGACGGGACGGCGGAATTTTTCAGCCTGCTTCATCAGCCGGATGGCCTTGCGGTAGCCCTCGGGCTTGGGCATACCGAAGTTGCGGCGGACACGCTCTTCAAAGCTCTTGCCCCGGAGGTCGGCAATGATGGTCACAGGGGTTGCGCCAAGGAATGCGATGCCGCCTACCAGAGCCTGATCGTCACCGAAGTAACGGTCGCCGTGCATTTCACGGAAGTCCTTGAAGATGCGCATGATGTAATCGGTGGCAGTGGCACGCTCACCACTGCGGCACATTTTAACCTTGTCCCAAGGGGTCTTATCGTGGCGGTTCATCAGCTCGATGCTTTCTGCGTCCAGCTCATGCTTCGGCACCGGCACGCTGGTACGGAGCCGGAACCAGTCCTTGCTGCGAACCGGATGGGCGTAGAGCAGGTAGTGCAGCTCGTTTCTCAGGTTTTTGCGCTCCACCAGACGGTCTACGAAGCCATGCTCCAGCTGGAACTCTGCCGTCTGGAAGCCCTGAGGCAGGGTAGCGCCGATGGTCTGCTGAATGACCCGGGGACCGGCAAAGCCGATCCGGGCCTGAGGCTCTGCCAGAATCACATCGGCCAGCGTAGAAAAGCTGGCGGTAACGCCGCCCATGGTGGGGTCGGTGAGGACGGAGCAGTAAAACAGTCCGGCATCGGAGTGGAGCTTCACGGCAGCGGAGGTCTTTTCCATCTGCATCAGGGAGATGATCCCCTCCTGCATCCGGGCACCGCCGGAGCAGCAGAACAGAATCACAGGCAGCTTCAGTCGGGTGGCCTTTTCAAAGGCCCGGGTGATACGTTCGCCCATGGCCTGACCCATGCTGCCCATCATAAAGTTGGGGTCGCAGACACCAATCACCGTCTCGTGACCGGCAATCCTGCCTCTGCCGATGGTAACGGCTTCGCTGCAGCCGCTTTTCTGCTGAATGGTTACAATTTTTGACTCGTAGCCGGCGGTGTCCAGAGGATTGCCGGTGAGCACGTCCTCAAACCAGGGCTCGAAGCTGCCCTCGTCCAGGATCATCACCAGACGCTCCTTGGCTCCGATGGGCATATACTTGCCGCACTCGGGGCAGATGTAGAGATGTTCAAAGGCTTCCTTGCCGCTGTAAACCTTCTTACACTTGGGGCAAGTCACCTTCAGCTGCTGCAGCTCAGATTCAACCGTCTTGCTCAATTCGGACAGTTGATTCTGGCTCTTTTTGTTCCAAAAAGGCATATGTTTCTGTCACTCCTGTCATTTAATAACTGCTGTGCATCCGGCCGCACGATAAGCTTCTTTAAGATGTTCTAAAAAATAGGATGCAGACTAGTTTTGCCACAACCCATTATATCATATTTGCTGGATAATTCAAGAATAAAACATTAGGTTTTCAGTTCATGACCTTCACTAAGGTCACACCAGCCTTAGGTTCCTCTGGCATCGCCGTGCAGGTTCGAGTCCTGTCGCCCGCACCAAAGCATTCAAACCCGAAACTTTTACCAATCGGTGAAACGTTCGGGTTGATTCTTACATTAAGAGCTTTGACCTTGGCAATCAAATCATTAACGATATTATCTGTTATTGCGTTTGTGGCAAGCATCTTCGTCACGAGACAGGCGGTAGTAAAGCCATACTCTCATAATTTTACTCCTTGTATTATAGAGTAGTAGTTCTTAGTGTCCCTCTCCAAGGACAAGTGCTACACTGTAAGGGATGCTGTGGATTGGGTAGCTGTGGCTTGGAATTGCGATTCAGGACATACACGTCGTCGCCCCTCTGGGCAAAGTAATTGGCAACGAAGCGGCAGACAAACACCGTGCCACCGGTCACACAGAGTTTTCTCAAGATTTTGTCCCCCTGATACATAATCTTATGCCATTGTACCACATGGATGTAATGTTGTAAATTTCCGAATTGTTTCTGAAAATAGTTTGAGCCGAGATCTCTCCCGGCTCATGGTATCAAATGTCTTTCAGTTTTTCAAATTTCTCAATCAACCATTCGGTCATCCGTTTGTTAATCTCAAATAGTTCTGCGTACTTATCCTGCTCGGCAAACCATGCTACACAAACAAACTGGTTGGCAAGGATCACATAAGGAATAGCTTTGCGTTCCTCGTCCGTCAGATGCACCACACTGTCGTAGCCGCAGATGATATCCCGGTAGATTCTCAACCATTTATCATTTTCCTGCCCAAAGGTTTCCGACAGAACCGCCGTAGCCGCATAGCAGGGGTCGTAGATTCGGGCATTCCGCTCCGCCAATTCAAAGTCGATGAAGCCCCATTGAGCGTCCTCACAGATGATGTTGCCGGGGTTGGGGTCCCGGTGGATAATCTGCCGGGGCAGATTGGAATAGAGATTAGCAAACGTGTCCAGATATTCCTTACAGAATGCATCAGACAGGTTCAGTGCCACTTTTGCCTTGGGCAGTGCCCAGTCACGGACGGTTGCCAGTAGATCCGTTTCGCTGACGCAGTCCTCGATCCTGGACAGTGCCAGATGGAGCTGCCCGATGATCTCGCCTACAAAGCGACCATCGCCTTCGCCAAAGCGATTAGATACCATCTGCTCTCCGGGCAGACGGCGGGTCAGGTAAAAATATACTTCGCCATCGTGAATAAACTCTGCGCCATCAGTGGTGAGAACCGGCACGGCAGACAGCAGTCCGATACTGTGGAGTGCCTTGGAAACCTCGATGTGTTTCTTCAGCTTGCCGAGGTTTGCGGTGAACTTCAGCACATATTTTTCGCCCACATAACAGGCACTGTCGTTCTTGTTTCCAGTGCCCTCGTAGTAAATATCCGTAATGGCTGCGTCACCCAGATTCCAGTGCTTCAGAATATGGGCAGCTTTTTTATGGGTTATGGTCATGTGTTCCTCCTTGGTGATGTCGATCCGGTAAGGCCGTTTGGCCCGGCAGGATTTCAAAAACTCAGAGGGCGTGCTGCCAAACTCCCGGCAGAAAGCCTTGTAGAATCCGGCATAGGTATCAAAGCCATACAAAAGTGCTGCATCGATTTTACTGCTTCCCTCTTTGATGGCATAGATGCCATGGAGCAGCCTGCGCCGCAGGATGTACTGCATCACCGGCAGACCCGTGGCCTGCTGAAACAGCCGGTAATAGTGAAACAACGAAAATCCAGTCATCTCCGCCAGCTCTGCGGCGGTAATCTCAGCTTGCAAATATTCCTCGATGTAGTCAAGGCTCTTTTGAATGGTGGCTCGGTTATCCATCTCGCCCCCTCCTTTCCTATCAATTCGTAGCTACGCATGAATCATAACACACGGGCACGGAGAAAACATTTCCGGTTTTGCGAGGTTTATCGCAGACACTGATAATCGCTGTAATTTACCTGTCCGTGGATGCCATCCAGACCACCGGGAATCAGTTCCCTGACCATCAGGCATTCCGGAGCAGGCAGGCTTACGGACTCGTGGGCAGTGATACCGTAATCGGCAGAGGTTACAAAGCCGCGGCTGCGGTAGTTCATGGGATTGCCCTCCACAATAACTGCCTTGTAGCCCAGAGTTATCGCCTTTTCGAAGCCGTATTCGATTAGCTCTTTGGAGATATGCTGTCGCTGGAGTTCGGTTTTCACCGCCACCGGGGACAGGAGCAGTAATTCATCCTCGTACTTTCCGTCCAGATGGAACCGGGCGAAATTCACATAGCCGATAACCTCATCCGCTTCATCCACCATAATCAGTTCCAGTTCCGACAGGTAAAACCGCTTGCTGCGGATCTCCTCTACCAAGGAGCGGACCAGCTTTCCGTTTTCCGCACATTCAGAATCTGTAAATACCGCTTCCACCAGTTCCAGCGCGGGAACCAGATATTTTTCTTCCATAGATTTTATAGTTTTATCCATTACCAGATCTCCTTCTTTCTCTGCTTGGTGAATTTCGCAACGCCCTTGCTCCATTCGTGTTTCCTTCGGAGCATTTCATCACGGTCTACGGATTCTTCTTTCAGTTTTCGATAGCTTTCCCAGCGCTGTATGTCCAGTTCTCCGGAAGCAATTGCCGCTTTGATAGCACAGCCCGGTTCTGTTTCATGCTTACAGTCAGAGAAGCGGCACTTCCCGATAAACTGTTCCACGTCGGCGAAGGCATCGGTTAAGCCTTCCGACACATCCCACATACCCAGTTCACGCATACCGGGGGTGTCAATAATCATCACACCACTTTGCAGCCGAATCAGCTGCCGGTGGGTGGTGGTATGGCGTCCCTTGCTGTCATCCTCCCTGATGGAACTCTCGGTCATTATTTCTTCCCCAGCAAGTGCATTGACAAGGCTGGACTTACCCACACCAGAAGAACCCAGAAAAACCACCGTTTTTCCCGGCTGCAAATAGGCGTTCAGTCGGTTCAGGCCATAGCCTGTATGGGCACTGATTATATAGGTGTTCACTCCAGCACAAATCCGTTCCACCCGGGTCAGGTACTCCCAGTAATCCTCCACCAGGTCAGCTTTTGTCAGTAGGATCACAGGGCTGGCACCGGATTGCCACGCCAGTGTCAGATACCGCTCCAGCCGTTTGGGATTGAAGTCCATATTCAGCGACTGCATGATGAACACATAGTCGAAATTTGCCGCCACCGCCTGATCTCTGGGGATAGGTCCCGGCTCCCGGCGGGAGAAAAAGGTTCTCCGGGGCAGGGTGGCGATGATCTGGCTGTCGCCGTTGGGGATATAGTTAATCATCACAAAGTCGCCTGTGGTAGGAAAATTCTGGGTGTCTACATAGTATTCTTTGGTTTTCAGTTTTGCATGGGTCATGCCATGCTCGCAGACGATTTCATACCGCTCCTTATGAACGGCGGTGACTCTGGCAGGGATACCCGGCAGGTTTTCAAAATTTGGCACATTGCCGTAATCGTTTATATTCAAGTTTTATTTCCTCCAAATTCAGTTGTAATGGTTTTGAAAGTACAAATAATCTCATAGAACAACACTCCTTTCCATGGGAAGCAAGGAGGAAATCCGCAAGAGCTATCAGCGAGAGGTTTTGGCTCAAATCGAGGGGTGGAAACCGCAGGAATACTTTGTGTATTTCAAGGTTTTCAATCCGATGAGTTGAGCCAAAAGATCCGTCGATGGCCGCAGCGGATTTGCTCATTGTTTCCCAGCTAAAACTGAAAATGGGCGCAAAAATACCGCAGCAAAGCAGCCCTCGTCATGGCTCGCTCTCTGCGGCTACCATATATCGAAAGTTACTTAAAAAACGACGCACCAAATCAGGAGGCCTGAACCCCCATCTTTATCGATGCCCATATTCAGTTAGCTGGTGACGACCTCACGAACAATCATACTTTTAAGCTCCTTTCCGGTCTGCTTCAGCAGACACTTCATACGAGAAATATAGCACTTATGATTTCTCCTGTCAATCCGAAATCTTTCTTTTGAAAATTGTTTGAGCCGGGATTTCTCCCGGCTCATGGTTTATGAATTTTGCAGAATCCTGCGGATGCTTTTTTCGGACAGATGGTATCTCCGGCTCAATGCAGTAACACTTTCGCCTGCGGCAAAGTCATTTCGGATACGGTCATTCCTTATCTTTAGCTCGGCTTTGTAGTCTGTTTCCTGTCCCCATGCATGCCGGGTGCCCGGCTTCCGGGGAATGTAGATATACACGCCGTCGGCATACTCCTGAATCTGACGAATCAGTTCCTCCGGCAGGATCTCTTCTGCTTTTATATAGCTCACGGTTGCCTCCTTATTGAATTTGCTTCTTAAGGAAGCGCAACGGCTATACAAAATCAGTATTCTATTACCCTTGCATAGCCTGCGCTTATGCAACCATTACATAACGAATCAAAATGCAATCCTCCTTTTTTCGGGATTCCGCCCTATAATATACGGCAAAATGGCAGCATTTTCAATCGCAAAGTTTTTTCAGAAAAATCCTTGTCCCGGAAATTGATCCTTCGGAGAAATGTATGGGGTAGCAAAAATTGATTTTCTGTGATAGCATAAAGAAAACCGAAAAGGATGGTGCTTTCAATGAAAGAATTTCGGTACATTACATTAAGAGAAAAGCCGGAGCTGATGAACATGGCCGCAGAATGGTTTCACAGCAAGTGGGGCGTTCCCAAGGAAGCCTATTTGGAATGCATGGAGGCTTATCTGAAACAGGAAACCGAATTAGGTTGGTTCCTATGTCTGGATGGCGGCCAAATCGTCGGCGGCTTGGGCGTGATTGAAAACGACTTCCACGACCGCAAGGATCTGACACCTAATGTCTGTGCCGTGTACACAGAGGAAAGTCACCGCTGTCAGGGTATCGCCGGGAAGCTGTTGAATATGGCTGTGGAAGATCTGCGGGCCAAGGACATTTCTCCTGTCTATCTGGTCACTGACCATACCGGCTTTTATGAGCGCTACGGCTGGGAATTCTTGTGTATGGTCCAGGGTGACGGCGAGCCCGATATGACTCGGATGTACATTCACAGTTAAAGTACAGTGGCTTTATGTTACTGTGCCAGCTCCTGAGCCAGCGCATCGATTTGCGCGCGGCTCCCATCGTTGAGGGCGGAGAGAATTTTGACGGTGGTTTCGGTGAAGGTGATGTTCTTGGACTTCTCGAACATTCCCTTCATCACCTTAGCGGCCATGGGTGCCCAGGAGCCGTTCTCCATCAGGCCGACGGTGCGGTTTTGGTAGTTACGCTCGGTTAGGTGGTGGATAAATTCCTTCATGAAGGGGAAGATGTCGGCGTTGTAGGTGGTGGTGGCCAGCACCAGCTTGCCGTAGCGGAAGGCATCCTCCACCGCCTCCGCCATGTCGCACCGGGCCAAATCGTTGACGACCACCTTCTGTCCCAGCGCTTCCAGCTTCTGAGCAAGCAGCTCCACTGCCTCCTTGGTGTGGCCGTAGACGGAGGTGTAGGCAATCAGAACGCCATCGCTTTCCACACCGTAGGAAGACCAAATGTCATACAAATTGATGTAATATCCTAGATTTTCAGACAAAACAGGGCCATGTAGGGGGCAAATAATGGAAATATCCAAACCAGCGGCCTTCTTCAGCAGTGCCTGCACCTGCGCACCGTACTTGCCAACGATACCGATGTAGTATCGGCGAGCCTCGCAGGCCCAGTCCTCCTCGGCATCCAGCGCACCGAATTTGCCGAAGCCGTCGGCGGAGAACAGCACCTTGTCAGTGGCATCGTAGGTCACGATGACCTCGGGCCAGTGAACCATGGGGGCGGTGACGAAGCTCAGCACGTGCTTACCAAGGGTCAGGGTGTCCCCCTCCCCTACCACGACGCGACGATCGGCGTAGTCCGTGCCGAAGAAATTCTTCATCATGGCGAAGGCCTTGGCGGAGGATACCACCGTGGCATTGGGGTAGGTACGCAGGAAGGTGTCGATGTTGGCGGAGTGATCCGGCTCCATGTGTTGCACGATCAGGTAGTCCGGCTGGCGTTCGCCCAAGGCCGCCTGAATGTTCTCCAGCCAGAGCTGGGAGAAATTCTTGTCCACCGTGTCCATGATGGCGATTTTCTCGTCCATGATGGCGTAGGAATTGTAGGCCATGCCGTTGGGCACAACGTACTGGCCCTCGAACAGGTCGATAGCGTGGTCGTTGACGCCGATGTACACAATATCGTTGGTGATGGTCATAGTCATGCTCCTCATTATGTATTCGAGCCTATTATACACGATTCTATCAAAAAAATAAAGTGACTTTATCACAGATTCGTTGTAAAATCATAGTATAATCTTGGGTGTGTAAATTATCGTTTAGCGCACTAGCGGCGAAGCCGCATGGCTTCCCCCGAGGGTGGTGCTTCGCGCAGCGAATTAGAATTAAAATGATTGCCAGTGGCAATCATACCACTACTATTAGCAGTCACCGCCTTTGGCGGTGACTGAAGGGGAATACGGGCAGAAACATAATAGTTTTTGTATCTTTTCAGACCTGATATTGCATTTCAGGTATCGCCATCCCCCTTCCGACCTCGCTTACGCTCGGCCACCTTCCCCCCGGGGGAAGGTATAGCGCCTGCGGCGCTTAAGCCGCTAAACGATAATTTAGCAATCCGCTTTACAGGAGGAATGAGTATGACTATCCAAATCATCAGTGCGATTATTCTGCCCTTTATCGGCACGGCACTGGGCGCAGGCGGTGTTTTTTTCATGAGAGGCAAAATGAACCGTACCTTACAGCGCAGTCTGACTGGCTTCGCCAGCGGCGTGATGGTGGCGGCATCCATCTGGAGCCTGATTATCCCTGCTATCGAGCAATCGGAACATATGGGAAAACTGTCGTTTTTGCCTGCTTTTGTGGGTGTTTGGGCGGGATTTCTGTTCCTGTTGTTGCTGGATCAGTTGATCCCTCACTTACACCTGAACAGTCAGAAGCCGGAGGGCGCACCCTCCAAATTAGGCAGGTCCACCATGATGGTTCTGGCGGTGGCGCTCCACAACCTGCCGGAAGGCATGGCGGTGGGAGCGGTGGTCGCCGGATGCATCACCGGAAACGCTACCATTTCTGCCGCGGCGATGCTGGCACTGGCAGTAGGCATTGCCCTGCAAAATCTGCCGGAGGGAGCCATCATCTCCATGCCCTTGCACAGCAACGGCATGAAGCGGGGCAGAGCCTTTGGCTACGGCGTTCTGTCCGGCGTCGTGGAGCCCATCGGCGCGATCATTACCATTTTGCTGGCAGAGCTGATGGTGCCAATCTTGCCGTACATGCTGGCCTTCTCTGCCGGAGCCATGCTGTATGTGGTGGTGGAGGAGTTGATTCCGGAGATGTCCGAGGGGGAACATTCCAACGTGGGAACGATTTTCTTCGCTGTGGGCTTTACGCTGATGATGGTGCTGGACGTTGCACTGGGATAAAATCACGGGGAGGGCGATGCCCTCCCCGTGATTTTATGCGTTCTCTATGGCCATCAGCTTGTCAATGCGCCGTTGATGCCGGGGCTCGCCGGAGAAGGGTGTCCCCAGCCAGGTGTCCGCAATCTGCAGGGCCAGCATCTGACCCACTACACCGGCACCGATGGCCATCATGTTGGTGTCGTTGTGCTCACGGGTCAGGCGGGCGGTCATCAGGTCGCTGAGCAGGGCGCAGCGGATGCCTTTGACCTTGTTGGCGGTGATGGAAACGCCGATGCCGGTGGTGCAAAGGACGATGCCCTTCTCGCACTCGCCGGAAGCAACAGCCCGGGCGGCGGCCTCCGCAAACTCCGGATAGTCGCAGGAGTCGTTGGTGTAGGTGCCGCAGTCCTTGACCTCGTGGCCCTTGCTCTGCAGGTGAGCCACCATGGCGTTCTTCAAATCCAGTGCGCCGTGGTCACAGCCGATGGAAATTTTCATATCTTTATCCTCCTATTATATCACATATCCACCGTTCACGCTCAAAACGTGTCCGGTGACAAAATCCGCATCTACTAAGTATGCCATGGCTTTTGCCACATCCTCCGGCGTACCGTTGCGACCGACGGGTGCTTCCTGTGCCATTTCATTTAGAATTTCCGGGTCAACATTTTGGCACATATCCGTCAAAATTACACCGGGAGCTACACAATTTACTCGAATTCCGGCGGGGCCAAGCTCTTTGGCCAGCGCCTTGGTCAGGCTGATGACCGCCCCCTTGGTGGCGGAGTAGGCGGCCTCGCAGGAGGCCCCCACCTGTCCCCACATGGAGGACACGGTGATCACACAGCCCCGCTGCTTTTTCAGAAAGCTCTCCATGGCGGCGTTGACGCAGTGGTAAATGCCCTTGACGTTGACGCTGAAGATCCGATCCCAGTCCGCTTCCGGCATCATGCTCATCAGGCCGGTGTGGCAGATACCGGCGTTGCAGATCAGGGTATCCACGTCCCCCACCTGCCGGAAGGCACTGCGGACGGCCTCCCCGTCGGCTACGTCGCAGCAGATGCCGGTTGCGCCGGTGTGCTGCATGACGGCATTGGCGGCGTCATGGTTCTTCTCATATAGAAAGTAAACGGTGTCACCCCGCTGGGCGAACAGCTCCACCGCCGCTGCCCCAATCCCACGGGACCCGCCGGTGATCAATACGGTTGACATAACAATCCTCCAACTTCTGCCCTGAATGGCAAATTATCGTTTAGCTTACTAAGCGCCGCAGGCGCCATACCTTCCCCTGGGGGGAAGGTGGTTCGGGCTTTGCCCGAACCGGAAGGGGAATGGCGATAACCGAGAGGCAGCAGCAAGTCTAAATAGACGCAAAAACCAATAGCTTTCTGCCCGTATTCCCCTTCAGACACCGCCTTCGGCGGTGCCAGCTAATAGTAGTGGTATGATTGCCACTGGCAATCATTTTAATTCTAATTCGCTGCGCGAAGCACCACCCTCGGGGGAAGCGATGCGGCTTCGCCGCTAAACGATAGTTTATAGTTCTTACACAGTCTGAAAAAGAGCTTGCCGGAAAAGTGGCAAGCTCTTTTATCATATGATTCCACGGATGACCAACAGGGCTAGAATACAGGTAATCAGCAGCCCGCCGCCAATCAGATACACGCCCAGCTTGGATTTGCCTGCGTGATTAATCTGGGGACTAATCAAATCCGCTTTGCGGAGCGTGCCCACCAGTGGCTTGTACAAGCACAGCACCAGTGCGCTGTTCAGCCCCGCCTTCAGCAGATTGAAGGGCAGAAAGACGGGTACCAGCATTTCCGCCACTGCCTCTCTGGGCCAACCCTGATAAAGTGGCGTAATCAGCCAGTTCCACAGCAGCATGGTCACTACCATGGCAACGGATCCGGCGGCCAGACCAACTACCGCACCACCCAGCGTCCGACGCTTCTTGTAAATGAATGCGGCAGTGCAGGAGAATGCGGCAGAGGACAGCAGATTCATCAGCGCACCGATTACGCCAGTGTCGCTGATGGAAACCATCTCCAGCAATGCGGTCACAAGACTGATGATAAAGGCGGCGGCTGGGTTAAAAAGCAGACCGCCGATGGTGATGATGACATCCTTCGGTTCGTAGCTGAGGAACAGAACTACCGGAATCCGAATCAGGCACACAAGCGCATAGGCAAGGGCGGTGAGCATGGCCAGCGTGACCATGTGCTTAACATTATATTTTTTCATGGAAAAACCTCCCAAAAACGCCCTGAGTACAGACTCAGGGCGTAAATAGGACGCAAAAGTGCGTGAACGTCTTCTTTCATCCAGACTGTACTGTCGGTATCGGAATCGCACCGATTCTGCGCATTGGCGCTAGCGGACTGTCACCGCCGGTGGGGAATTTCGCCCCGCCCTGAAGACCGTGTATTGGGTTTTCTACACCATACCATCCCCGCCGGGGATTGTCAAGAGGAAGATTCTGTGGTAAAATAAATTATCGTTTAGCGTACTAAGCGCCGCAGGCGCTATACCTTCCCCCGAGGGTGGTGCTTCGCGCAGCGAATTAGAATTAAAATGATTGCCAGTGGCAATCATACCACTACTATTAGGTGG
>SVME01000038.1 GCA_015067605.1 Oscillospiraceae bacterium | reverse complement strand
ACAGCCCTGTCATCGCTTACAGCCTTGGCAACTACTGTGAGACCGTGGCCGCCTCCGGCGAGGCCTTCGGCGCTGCTACCGCCGTCTACGGCTACTACGCAAAGGCATACTTCGCATAAGCACTTCCCAATAACCAAGCAACCGCCACGGGTTCACCCCGTGGCGGTTTTGCGTGTTTCGATGGTTTTTTCTTGACATTCTCTGTCGAAATATGCTATTATCATGGAGAAGAGGGAGTAGTCGGCGCAAGATTGCGTGTCTGAATCGACATACTGGGGCAACCCCGGTTCAGCCTGAAATGACGAGACTTTTGCGTACCGGCTCAGTATCCTCTTATTGCTTCTGTGTCGGTGATGATTTATGTCCTGCACGGAGGCTATTTTTTATGAGTGTGGTTGAATTGCTTTTGCTGGCGGTGGGTGTCAGCATGGATGCATTTGCGGTTGCCATTTGCAAAGGGCTGGCAATGCCCAAGGTGACAATTAAGACCGGAATGACCTGTGGCCTTTGGTTCGGCGGATTTCAGGCGCTGATGCCCATCATCGGTTTTTTCATGGGTACCCTGTTTGCGGGGGTAATTCAGGCGGTGGATCATTGGGTAGCCTTTATTTTGCTGGCACTGATTGGGGGCGGATTAATAAAGGAAGCCTTTGAGAAGGGCTGCGACTGCTGCGAAGGTCATGACGCAGACTTGTCTTTTAAGACAATGTTTGTCATGGCGGTTGCCACATCGGTGGATGCTTTGGCGGTGGGAATTTCTCTTGCCATGGCCGGTGATGTGAATATCTGGCTGGCAGCATTGTTTATTGGCCTGTGTACCTGCTGTTTCTCGGTAGCCGGTGTAAAAATCGGCAATGTTTTTGGAAACCGATATGAAAAGAAGGCTCAGTTTGCCGGCGGAGCAATTCTTGTTTTACTTGGAATCAAGATTTTGTTGGAGCATTTAGGGGTAACTATCTGGATTTTTGGGTAATATTCAAATGTTTGCCCTGTGGATTATTCCACGGGGTTGTTTGATGATAAGTGAGTAAAACCGGTGTTTCGCTCGTTATATCGTTAGACAACCAATAAGGAGGGGATATCATGAAGAATAAATGGATATGGATAGCTGGTTTGGCATTGGCGATTGTAGCTATTGTCGCTGCGCTAGTGCTGCTACGGCCGGAAAACAGGACTCCACCTGCGGGCATGGATAATGCGGAATCCTTCCGAGCCAGAATCATTGAATGCTTTGATCATTCGGTGCTGGTAAAGCCGGAGGATGAGCGGATGTGCGACAAAATCAGCTTTTCCACAAGGGAGCTGGAGGATATCGGTGCAGGCATTGGAGATTTGGTGGAAATCACATTCCCCGGTGTGGTGATGGAGTCCTACCCCGCGCAGATCGTTCCGATAAGCTGGAAAATGATTGAGGATGTTCCAGATGGAACCTATACGGGCGACTGGCTGGATAAGGATACGGTAGAGTATATCGGGGATACCAACGCCGATTTGTACATAACCGAGATAACATCTGGCTATATGATGGCACGGGGGGTGTACCCATCCGGAACTTATCGAATCAATTGGGTTCATAACGGTGAGCTGTGCGTGGGCGACCGTGTTTATTGCAAACTGGAAAATGTGTTTCGGGATGCTGATAATCAATATGAGGGAACGTTCGTTTCCTATGAATTGGTAGATGATACCTTGCTGACTGATAAGCCGGTAATCTATCTGTATCCCCGGCAGCAGATGGAAGTGGAAGTGGGGCTGGATTTTGATGGCGTCCTTACCTGTACTTATCCTGCCTATCAGGATGGCTGGAAGGTCACAGCCCAGCCGGATGGCACGCTGATTGATATGGATGGAAAGGTATATAACTATCTGTACTGGGAGGGTGTCGGCACCACCGGATATGATATGTCTGAGGGATTTTGTGTAGCTGGTAATCATACGGCGGATTTTTTGGAATGGGCGCTGGAGCAGCAGGGATTGAACCGCCGTGAGGCCAATGAGTTCATCGTCTACTGGCTGCCCTTGATGCAGAATAATCCTTATAATATCATTTCCTTCCAGACCGACGCATACACTGACAGTGCCAAGCTGGACATCCAGCCCCGACCGGACACGATGATTCGTGTGTTCATGGCGTGGCAGGCATCGGATGCGCCTGTAACGCTGGAACCCCAGAGCTTTAGCGCACCGGAACGCAGTGGCTTTACCGTTGTAGAATGGGGCGGTTCGGAAATTAAGTAATGCACGGGGGCTGGTCACCAGCCCCCGTTGCTATCGACAAAATTAGATCTTTTTTAACAATTTCCAATTGACAGGAACGCCCCGCTGGGATACAATCATAATACTGTGATTCATGAAGGGGCGTGATGGAATGTCCGTAAGAGTAAAGAGATATATGGCCTTGCTGGTAGCTGCATTGCTGTTTGGTCTGATGCTGTGGGGATGTGCGGGAAAGGAGGAGGAAAATGCTCCCTCCGAACCTGCACGAGCTGCCAAAGTGGAAATAACTCTGACCGGTGAAGCCCATGTTACTGTTGAGTTTGGCCAGAGCTGGGAGGATCCCGGCGTAACAGCCCTAGGCTATTATGAGGACTCGCCGGAGGAAAAGCAGACGTTGTCTGTTGAAGCAAAAGGCGCTGTGGATTTGACGAAAATCGGAACCTACACCATCGTCTACGAATCAAAATATGAGGGAGCGAAACAGGAAGCGACCCGTACTGTTACAGTGGTGGATACGCAGGCTCCGGTGATTGAACTGGTTGCTAATCCCGATGGCTATACGCTGCCCAATGAGAAATATCAGGAAGAGGGCTTCAAGGCCACGGACAACTATGACGGCGATATTACCGATAAGGTTCAAAGAACTGAAAACGAAGATGGCAGTGTGATTACCTACACGGTAACCGACAGCTCCGGCAATCAGACGCAGGTGGAGCGGGCGGTGGTATTCGATGACCGGGATGCTCCGGTGTTGACCCTGAAAGGGGAGAGTAAGATTACCATCACTGCCGGAGACAAATGGACGGAGCCGGGCTTCCATGCGGAGGATGCGGTGGATGGAGATTTGACCGATAAGGTGGTTCAGGCCGGAACTGTGGATTATCGGCGGGCCGGAACCTATACCCTTGGGTATACAGTGACTGATGCCCACGGCAATACCGCTACCATTCAGCGAGTGGTTACCGTGAAGCCGGTGCCCAAGCCTCCGGTGGTGGAGCCCAACGGCAAGGTAATCTACCTAACCTTTGATGATGGCCCAGGCAAGCACACCGAGCGGTTGTTGCAGATTTTGGACAAGTATGATGTGAAGGTAACCTTTTTCGTGGTGAATACAGGCCGGCTGGATCTGTTGGATGACATGGTGAAGGCGGGGCATACTGTGGCCATTCACTCCAAGACCCACAAATACAGCCAAATTTACTCCAGCGATGATGCGTTCTTTGAAGATTTCAATGCGATGCGTGATTTGATTACCCGTTATTCCGGTGTGGCGCCGACCCTATCTCGGTTCCCCGGCGGTAGCTCTAACGGAATCAGTTCCAAGTATAACGTGGGAATCATGACCCGTCTGACGCAGGCGGTGTTGGACTTGGGCTATCAATATGTGGACTGGAACATCGACAGCGATGATGCGGGCCGTACCAAAACAGCCGAAGGCGTATTTCGGAATGTGACCGAGGCCATTGCCAAGAGCAAGCGGCAGCATTTCGTTGTGCTTCAGCATGATATTTTCGGGTATAGTGTTGATGCGGTGGAGGATATTATTCTCTGGGGGTTGGAGAATGGCTATACCTTCCAAGCGCTGGATGCCACCAGTCCCGAGTGCCATCACAGCGTGAACAACTAAATTGAAACGCCAGCCGTCACGGCTGGCGTTTTGTCATAGTTTTCATAACGTGCAGATGGATGGGGATGGCGCAGACCAGTGTCAACAAATCCGCTGCCGCCTGTGCCATCTGAATGCCCAGCAGACCAAAGCAGGAAGAGAGAATAAATACGCTGGGGATGAAGAAGATGCCCTGCCGTGCGGCGGAGAGGAAGGTGGCGGGGGCGGTACGCCCGATGGATTGCTCCATCATATTGCTCATGACAATCCAGCTCTGGGCGGGGAAGGAGATGCATTGAAACCGTAATGCGGCGGCGCCGCAAGTGTACACCGCCGGATCGTCCCGAAACCACTTGACCATTTCCGGTGCAAAAATGAACATCAGCACGCTGACGCCAACCAACACGCCCAAAGAGGTTTTTACGCAGAACCAAAAACCTTTTTTGACCCGGTCATAGAGCCCTGCGCCGTAGTTGAAGCCGCAGACTGGCTGAAATCCCTGACCGAATCCAATCATGGTAGAAGCGCCGAACATCATAATGCGCTGTACCACCGTCATAGCGGCGATAACCGCAGCGTCACCCAAATCGCCGGCCACATGATTCAGACACATGGCGGCCACGGAGGCAAGACTCTGCCGTGCCAAAGAGGGCAGACCGCCCTGTATGATATTTTTGAAGTAGATCCATTTTAGCCGGATAGCCCCAAATTGCAAACGCAGGTTGCCGCCCTTGCTGCAACCGATCAGAAGGATGCAGAAGCTGATAAACTGGCTGATAATGGTGGCCCAGCCAGCACCGGCTACACCCATGTCAAAGTACAAAATCAGCAATGGATCCAGACCAATGTTGATGACTGCACCAGCTACAATGCCCACCATGGCATACATGGCGCTGCCCTGATACCGTAACTGATTGTTCAGCACCAGCGAGGCTGTCATCCAAGGCGCACCCAGCAGAATTACGCCCAGATATGCCTTGGTGTCTTTCAGCATGGCGTTGGTGGCACCCAGCAAGAAAGCCAGTGGTTCCAGAAAAAATTCACCCACCACGCAAATCAGGACACCGGTGGCCAAAGCAGAGAAGAATCCGGTGGAGGCCATTACGCTGGCTTCCTGATGATTCTGCTTTCCCAACATTCGGGAAATGTAGTTGCCGCTGCCGTGACCGAAGAAGAATCCTACCGCCTGAATGATGGCCATCATGGCGAACACCACGCCCACTGCACCGGTTGCGGCGGTGGAATCCATCATGCCTACGAAGTAGGTGTCCGCCATGTTATAAAAAGAGGTGACCAGCATACTGATGATGCAGGGGATTGCCAGCTTGCAGATTAGCTTATGTACTGGCGGCTCGGTCATCTGCTTGAATTTCTGTTCTTGTAGTGTCATTTTCCCATCTCCTGAGAGTGATGAAGTAATGATATCATAATTCGTCGGAAAATTCCAGTGCTTTGTCGAACGGGATTGACATTGGGTGTAACCGTGGTATAATAAAATCGATATTTTGGGTTAATTTGCCGAATCAAAATTATTATGTAAAAGGAGTATTATCATGGAAAAGATTCTGGAGATTTTGAAGTCTATCCGCAGCGATGTGGATTTCGAGAAGGAAGAACGGCTGATTGACGACGGTATTCTGGACAGCTTCGACGTGGTGAGCGTCATTGGCGAGCTGTGTGACGAGTTCGATATCACCATCACTACGGACATGATGGAGCCTGAAAACTTCAATAGTGCCAAGGCCATTCACGCTCTGGTGGAGCGGATTCTGGACGAAGAGTAAGTATGAGCTATACTTCCGTAACCTTTCTGGCCTTCCTGCTGGGTACGATCATCGTTTATTATGCGGTGCCGAAAAAAATCCAGTGGGTAGTGCTTTTGGTGGCCAGCTATGGCTTCTACCTGAGTACCGGAGTGGAACAGGTGATTTACATTCTGGCCACTACGATATTCACCTTTGGTGCCGGCAGGCTGATGCAGAAATTCCGCGATGATAATCAAGCGAAAATCAGTGCCAACGACCAGCTGACCAAGGACGAAAAGCGCCAGATGAAAAAGGTAGTGACCAGGAAGGTACATACCGTTCAGGTCATAGCGGTTCTGGTGAATCTGGCGGTGCTGGCGGGCGTGAAGTTTACCAACACCATTTTCCGCAACGTCAATGAACTGTTCGGCTTCTTCCAGTGGGATGCATCCTTGCCGCTGGTGAATATTCTGGTGCCGCTAGGCCTGTCCTACTATACCTTTAACTGCATCGGTTATCTAATCGATGTGGGTAGGGGAAAGCATGCCGCCGAGTCCAACATCGGCAAATTTGCGCTGTTTACCTCTTTCTTCCCCATGATTGTTCAGGGCCCGCTGTGCCGCTTTAGCGATGTGGGTGAGCAGCTGAAGCAGCCTCATAAGCTGGAGTATAACAACCTAAAGTATGGCGCACAGCTGATACTGTGGGGCTTTTTCAAGAAGCTGGTCATTGCGGATCGGGTTTCCGCCATCGTGCTGACCATGTTCCACTCCCAGTACAGCGGCTACACCGGCTCCCATGTGTTTTTTGCGGTGCTGGCCTATTCCTTCCAGATTTACGGCGACTTTTCCGGTGGCACGGACATTTGTCGTGGTGCTGCCCAGATGCTGGGCATCAACCTGCCGGAAAACTTCCAGCGGCCCTTCTTCGCCACCTCCATGGGTGACTACTGGCACAGATGGCATATGTCGCTGGGCGCATGGATGCGGGAATTTGTGTTCTATCCGGTGATGCTGAGTAAGCCGGTCACCAGAGTGAGTAAATTCTTCCGCAAGCGCTTTGGCTCCCATGCGGGCAAGATTGTGCCCTCGGTGGCAGCACCTTTTGTGGTGTTTTTCCTAATCGGTATTTGGCATGGCATCACGCTGCAGCGTATTATCAATGGCCTTTATCATGCGACCTTGATATCCTCCAGTGTGGCGCTGGCACCGGTGTTCAAAACAGTCACCGAAAAACTAAAAATCAATACCCAGTGCTTCAGTTACAGGCTGTTCCAAATGCTGCGCACCTTCTTCCTGCTGGCCATCAGCCGTATCATCACCCAGGCAGGCACCCTTCGCATTGCGCTGCGTATGATTAAGCGTCTGTTTACCAGCTGGAGCTGGGACTTCATCACCGGTGCGGATGGCACCATCTACAAGCTGGGCGTTGACCAGAAGAATATGTCTATCCTGTTTTTGGCCATCATGGCCCTGCTGGTGGTGGGGATTTTACAGGAAAAGGGCGTAAAAATCAGAGAAAGTCTTGCAAAACAGAATCTGATATTCCGCTGGCTGATGGTTCTGGGGTTGCTGGTTGTGGTGCTGGTCTACGGTGTCTATGGCCCTGACTATAACGCTGGCGACTTTATCTACGCCGGACATTAAGGAGGCAGTATTCCATGACAAAAAAAGAAGGCTTGCGCTGTGTAGCGTTCTTGCTGGTTGTCTGTCTGCTGCTGATTGGCATGACGGATATTTTCGAGATGGATTTTGCTGACTATGCCAGACGCTTTTATAGCTATCGGTGCCTCGAGAAGAATACGGTGGATGCGGTGTACATCGGCACCAGCGGCGTGGGCCGGTACTGGCTTGGCGCAAAGGCGTATGACGAATACGGCATGACCGTGTATCCGCTGTCCGTAGATGCGATGCCGGTTTGGCTGTTTCCAATCATGATGGATGAAGCGCTGGCTTATCATAATCCCCAGCTCATGATTTTCGATGCCCGTGCCTTTGGGCAGGGCCATAGTGCGGAAAATGCAGATGTGGGCGCCCGACGGGTGCTGGATTCTATGGAATTCTTTTCTGCAAACCGAATCAATGCGGCGATGAAAACCATGGAGATGGTTCACCGACTGGATGATTCCAAGCCAGCTTTTGACCTTTCCTATATTTTCTCTTTTATGAAATTTCATACCCAGTGGTCTGAAAAGGATTTTTCCATTGACACCCAATACGATAAGCAGAAGCATGAGTTCGGCGGATACCATATCGGCTTTCTGCTGAGCGTTCTGCATGAGCCCCAGACGCCGATGGAATACGATGAGGATTATTATGTACCGCTGGATCCCATCTCCGAGGAGGCTCTGTATGAGGTTTTGAATCATGCGAAGGAGCTTGGCGTTCAGACGCTGTTTGTGGATTCACCTCAGTTCATGTCAAAAACGGAAATGGGTCGAGCAAACACGCTCCGCAAGATACTGCAGGAGCAGGGGGCGACCTACATATCCTATAACACCCCCAATGCCGCCGAGGAGTTAAATGTCCAGATGAATCCGGAAACGGATTACTACGATGAGGCCCACGTGAACTTCTACGGTGCGGAGAAATTTACCGCCTCTCTGGCGGCGTATCTGGATCAGCATTATGATTTGCCGGACCGGAGAAATGAGGAAACGGTACGCAAGGACTGGGATGGCGTGTACGACCATATCAAGAAAACCGTCAAGGATTATGAAGCTGTCCATAAGGAGCAGGGAACTTTGAAAACTGCCTCCGGCGGAGAATGAGAGAGGTTATTTATGGAGCAATCAATTGCGCTCATGATTCAAAAGTATGCTACGGCGACCCCTGATAAGACTGCTTTGATTGTAGAAGGGGAGCGGTGCAGCTATCAGCAGCTGGCGGCTTATAACCGGAAGACTGCTGCCTATCTGCAAGCACAGGGCATTGCCTCCGGTGACCGGATTGTGGTGGAGGCAGATCATACCTTGCCTTATGCGTACCTGTGGTATGGTATCCAGCTTTACGGCGCTACCTTTGTGCCGGTGGAGCTGAATACCCCCAGTGCCCGGATTCTGGAGATTGCCCGGGAACTGGATGCGGCAAAAATCGTCACCCTGACCGCCCGGGAGGATCTGCCACAGGCTTGGGCGCTGGACGCACTGATGGAGCAGTTGGAGGGTCAGGCGGATGATTTCCAGCCGGTGGAGCCGGATTCCGGCGCATTGGCGGAGATTCTCTTCACAACCGGTACCACCGGCAAATCCAAGGGCGTTATGGTGTCCTTCGGCAATCAAATCAATATCGCTCTGGCGGGCATCGAAACCACCAATATCCAGTCAGATAACATCTGGCTGATTCCCACCCCTATGAACCATGCGGCGGGACTGCGGAAGGTGCATATCGCCATGGCGGTGGGCAGCACAGCCTGCCTTTTGAAGGGCTTCCGAAATTTCAAGCTGTTTTTCAAGACCATTGCCGAGCATCAGGTCACATCCTTGTACCTGCCGCCTTCGGCGATTCATCTGCTGCTGGCGGTATGTTCACGTGATTTGGCGGCGCTGAATGGGCAGATTCGATTCATTTATTCCAGCTCCACGGCTTATCCGGAGGCAGACAAGGAAAAAATGCGCAAGCTGATGCCGGATGTTTATATGTATAACTGCTTCGGTTGTTCCGAGGCCGGTGTGGTTTGTACCGACGAATTTTGTGTGTCCGGCGGCTCTCAGTATGCCGGTAGTGTTGGCCGACCCAACTCACTGAGTCAGATTGTAATCGTAGACGAGGATGGCAATGAAATCGAGAATCCCTCGGTGGATAATCCTGGTTTGTGCGCCATTCGCAGCCAATCCGTCATGCAGGGCTACTGGAACGAGCCGGAGCAGACCGCCAAGGCTATCAAAAACGGAATGCTGGTCATGAGCGATATCTGCTATTTTGCGCCCAACGGAGAGCTGATTCTTATTGGACGTAGCAACGATACTATCAATCTGGGCGGCCTGAAGGTGGCACCGCTGGAGGTGGAGGAGGCAGCAACTCGGGCGGATTGTGTGGACGAGTGTCTGCTGATACCCGTGACCCGTGGCGGCAATACTGCACTGAAGCTGCTGGTTGTTCTGAAGGCTGGGATGGCATTGGATGAAGATGCTATCCGCAGCGTGATTGCTCAAAATCTGGAGCCATATAAGATTCCAAAGCATATCGTGGCTATTGAGGAAATCTTTAAAACCTTCAACGGCAAAATCGACCGCAAGAAAATGATTGCAGCGTATAGCTGAAAAAAACCGGTGCGTTGTGGAACGCACCGGTTTTGTGTTACATTTCGCCCTCGTGTTTGGAGGATTTTTTCTTGTCAGGGGTCAGGGCCATCTCGCCGTTGAGGTACATGGTCACCAGACCCAGCAGCACCAGAATGGTAGAGCCCTTGATGATGTAGGGGATGATGGTTTTGTAAATCACTTCGCAGATTTTTGCGGCGGTTTCGCCGCCAATGCACAGGGCGGCCAAATAACCGAAGAAGGTCAGACCGCCGGCGAACAGGCAAATCATGATGCCGTAGCCGAAGATGGTGCGAAGCACGCTGGAAATCTTTTTGCAAATCTTCATATTTTCCCCTCCTTACAGTCCCAGAATGGGCAGCCAGCCCATCAGCACGGCCACTTCCAGAATAAACTGGGCAGCTACCCACCAGAGGTTATTAACAAAGGTCTTATTGAAATCGGATTCGGCCAGCGTCATACCGGCGTACATACCCAGACCCAGCGGGGGAGTGATGCCGCACATAACGCCACAGATGCAGGGCAGCATGGCGGCAGCCAGCAGGGGGGCGCAGCCCACATTTGCCAGCGTGGTGATGAATACCGGTCCGAAAATAACTACCAAGGAAGATCCGGGAATCACCATACCCATGAAGCAGGTAATCAGGCAAATGGCAACCACGGTACCCAGCTTGTTGAAGTGCCAGCCGGCGATGATGGTGCCCATGTCCTCCGCCACGTTTAGATCCGCAAACAGAGCGCCAATCATGTAGCCGAATACGCACACGCCGATGGAGGGGGCGATGGTCTTAACACCGTCGCCGAACATTTTTGCCACCTTGCTCAAGGTGAGCTGATTGCTCTTTCTTGCAATCAGGCAGGTGTAGATCGAGGCCAGACCGCCGATGAACACCAGAATGGAACTGGAGAAATACTTGGCACCGGTAGTACCCAGACGGGCGGTGAAGAAGCTGTCCTTAAGCAGGTAGTCCAGCACGAAGGGGAGCAGGATAATCACAGGCAGCAGCAGACCCTTCCAGCTTACCTTCAGTGTTTCCTTCAAATTAGGTAACTGATCTTTGGACATGGGCTTGACCTTGTAGTACTTGCAGAAGGACCAGACCATGATAAGCCTCTGTGCGATGAACCAGATGGAGATACCCCAAAGCACAATCCAGAACTGGCCGGTGGTCATGTTCAGGTGGGGATACAGGGCGGTGAAGGCACCCATTGCTGCCACGATATTGGAGGAAGGGGGAATCATGTTACCCATGTAGCTGGCGTTGCTTTCGATGTTGGCGGCCAGTTCACGGGGGAAGCCGGAGCGAATCATGGCGGGGATGGTGATGGAACCGGTGGCCATCACGTTGCCGGGACCGGAGCCGGAAAGGGCACCCATGAAGGCGCTGGCGATGACGGCGGTATAGCCGGCACCGCCGGTAACTCTGCCGATGACGGATAGTATCACAGCGATGCAGCTGTCGATTATTTTTGTTTTAGTCAGCAAAATGGACATGGCTACAAAGGCAACCATGGAGTATAGCAGCGAGGTGGACAGGGCTGCATCCATATAGTCCAGTACATTGCCCCAAGTGCCGGTAATGGTGAGCAGCAGCAGGAAGCTGACGAAAACTGCTTCGTACACAGGCCGCTTCAGCACCACGAACAGGACAATAATCGTTACCAGCATGATGCCCAGATAAATCAATGATGATGGCATGATCTAATTCCTTTCTATTTCTAATTAGTTATGGGTTGTATATCTAACGAGTGATATTATAGCGGCATAACAGGAATTTGTCAACAAGATTTTCTATGTCTTGCAATTTGCGCCAACAGGTTGTATCATAGAGCATAAGAAGAGGAGGGATACGGTGTGAATGTGCGTCAAATGCAATATGCCATCCTGCTTTCCAAGACGGGAAGCTTTTCGCAGGCGGCTCAGGAGCTGAGTATTTCCCAGCCTGCATTCAGCAAGCAGATTCTTACGCTGGAGGAGGAGCTGGGTGTTAAGCTCTTTGAGCGGGGCAGTACACCGGTTCGCGTGACGGCGGCGGGGGCCTATTTTGTTCGGGAAGCCGAGGGGCTGCTTTATAAGGAAAATCAGCTGCATCGTTCCATGGAGAAATTCCGCTCTGGAGAGGCGGGACAGCTAGTGATTGGAATCACGCCATTTCGCAGCTCCTATATGCTTTCGGGAGTGCTGCGAAAGCTGCGCAAGAGATTTCCGCATATCCAAATCAAGCTACACGAGGCGGGAAGCGAAGCTCTGCGCAAGGGTGCCGCTGAGGGAAAGTTTGATTTTGCGATTGTGAATCTCCCGGTGGATGACTCTGTGCTGGATGTACGGCCTTTGGAGCCGGATAAGTTGGTGCTGGCCATTCCGGAGAATCTACTTTCGATTCTGGATGGCTCGGAGATTGATTTTAACAGCTGCGGGGATTTGCCCTTTGTGGTGGTCGGACAAGGGCAGGAGATGCGTCAGCTTTTTGACAGCCTGTGCGCCAGAGCGGGCTTTGTGCCGAATGTGGTTGCGGAGGTTGTAGGGCTGACCACGGCTTGGGCGGTGGTGCGTTCCGGCATTGCGGCCACCATTCTGCCGTGGCAGTTTGTGGAACAGGGGTATGATGAACACAAGATTCGTGTTGTCAGCATCAAGGATGCCCTCTACTTCCGCAGGCCGGCGGTGGTGACCAAGCGGGGGCAGTATATCAATGAGGCGGCGGCTTATGCCATCGAATTGTTGACGGGAAGTAATGGGAGGCTGTGAACAGCCTCCTGTTTTCCTTTTGCGAAAATTAATAGGATAAATCCAAATAATGTGTTGCAATCTGGTTGGATGCATGCTAAAATATATTAGACGTGTACACAATGTGTGGAAAAATGTTTTTTTTTGAAAGGAAGGGGAGCATGGCTAGAAAGAAATCAAATAATGTGACCAAGGCGAGCATCGTGCGGGTGGCAACTGAGAAATTTCTCCGTGCGGGCTATTCCGCTACCACGTTCAAGTCTATCAGCGATGAGCTGGGAATCAGCACTGGTCACATCACCTTCTATTATCCGACGAAGGTTCATTTGCTTGCGGTACTTGTGGACATGCTGTGTCAGTTTCAATGGCAACTGATGAACGGGCCAGGGGACGAGCATGAGGCAAATTTGTCAGCGGCTAGTCTTGAACTGACGACAATGGCGGCTATGTGTGAAGAAAATGAAGTGGCACGGGACTTTTACCTCAGCGCCTATACGCAGCCGATTACGTTGGATATTATTCGTCGGAACGATGCTGCCCGTGCAAAAAAAGTTTTTTGCCGCTATTGTCCGGACTGGACGGACGATATGTTCGCTGAGGCGGAGGTACTGATATCGGGCGTTGAGTACGCTACGCTGATGGCTACGGAATCCTCACCACCTCTGGATGTACGAATCAAGGGAGGCTTGGAACAGATTTTCAAAATCTATAATGTTCCGGAGGATATCCGTCAGCGGCTGATATCAAGCGCTTTGCAGCAGGACTACCGGAGTATGGGCCGAAGAATTTTCAGCGAATTTATCGAGTACATTGAACAGGAAAACGAGTTAGTTCTCGAGGAACTGCTGGAAATAACCAAAGGAGATGAATAAATGATTAGAACAACCATGAAGAACCGGCTGTTAAGTTTGGTGCTGTGCGTTTGCATGGTGCTTAGCATAATGCCGGGGATGCCACTGAACGCGTCAGCGGCTGCTGCGGTCAGCTATATTGATTGCAGCTGGGATGGCTCAAAGGTTGTACAGACTCAAAAGCAAGTGAGCGAATATACGGTGGTGACAAGCGGCACGACTGCATGGAACACCGGCTGGTATGTGGTGACCGGTGAGGTGACAATCGACTCCCGTGTTACAGTATCGGGTGATGTACACCTGATACTTGCAGATGGCGCAGTGCTGACAGCTCAGAAAGGCATTGCTGTTCAGATGGGCTCGATTAATAACCCCAACAGTCTTACTATTTATGCCCAATCTGCTAACACAAAAACAATGGGTAAATTGATTGCAGTAAGCGACGAAAATAATAATGCCGGCATTGGCGGCGACCATGAAGGCGCAGGAGGAACGGTGACTATCACCGGCGGAACTGTTACCGCTCAAGGCGGCGCATACGGCGCAGGCATCGGCGGTGGCCTTAAGGGCAACGGCGGAAACGTGACTATCATCGGCGGAAAAGTTACAGCAAATGGCGGTACCGAAGCCGCAGGCATCGGTGGCGGCAGTAGCCGCACAGGCGGAACTGTGACCATTTATGGCGGTGTTGTTGTTGCGAATGGTGGCTATCAGGCTGCAGCAATCGGCGGTGGTCTCAGTGGACACGGTGGATCTTTGCACATTTATGGAGGCAGCGTCACTGCTACAGGCGGACATCAAGGCGCAGGTATCGGTGGCGGTATGGGTGCCGCAGCCAGAGCGGTTAATATTTATGGCGGAACTGTTACCGCTGAAGGTGGCGAAAATGCCGCAGGCATCGGTGGCGGAGAAAGCGGAAATGGTGGAACAGTCACCATCTCCGGCGGAACAGTTACAGCCAGCGGTGGCCAATACGCTGCAGGCATCGGCAGCGGCGAAGTCAGCAGCTGGAATACTGTAAGCGGAACAGTAACCATCTCCGGCGGAACGGTTACCGCTACAGGTGGCTATGGCGGTGCAGGTATTGGCGGCGGAACGCAATCAGGCACAACTGCTGGCGGCAGCGGATCGGCGCTACCGGGTCTCGGTGGAGCGCTTGATCTTCAAGGCGGTCCAGGCGCAACGGTGACCATCGTCGGTGGTACTGTGAAGGCAACCGCCGGACAGGGTGCCTCTACAATCGGAGCGGGGCTGAAGGGGCAGAATAAAGGCACCCTGACAGACAGCGACGGAAATGCCCTCACCCTCCATACGCTGGTACTGAGTGGTGCAGCGGCAGACACTACTGTGACTGGAGTCACAGGCATAGGAAGCTATGGCCTGACCGATGTAAAAACCCTGAACACCAATCGGCTGTACTTCTATCTGCCCGCTGGGCAGAATGTGACCTCTGTTACCGCAGGCGGTGTGGATTATGTTTGCCGAGTGAACACGACCTTTTACAGCGCTCACAGTACTACAGCGGAAAGCGACAAACCGGCAGACTGTGTGAACGCCAGTTACTGTTCAAATTGCAAACAGAACTACGGCAGTGTCAATCCTGAGAATCATGTATCGGCTGAAACCTTCTACAAGCTGATCGACGAAAGCACTCACGGACTTTACCATAGCTGCTGTGAGGCTCTCATTTCCACAGATGCACATTCGCCTTCCTCCACATCCTGCACCGAACCCAAGGTCTGCTCTGACTGCGGTGAGATTGTGGGCGATGCCACTGGACACACCGGCGGCACTGCCACCTGCAGCAAGCTGGCAATCTGTGAAGACTGCGGCGTGGAGTACGGCGAGGTAGATTCCGACAACCACACCGGCAATTACGTGGTGGAGTATGCGTGGTATCCCTATGATGATGGCACCTGCTATGTGAACGCCGACCTGTACTGCGCTGATTGTGGGGAATGGATCGATTATATCAGCGACTATGCAGAGCAGACTTGCTCCGTGGAGGCTACTGACTGCCAGAATCCCGGCAGCGTGACCTACTCCATCACCCTGACCCTGAACGGTCAGGAATACACCGGCTTCAAGACCTTTGAGGTCAAGAGCGACAACCATGTGGGTCAGTTTGAAAACGGCTTCTGCTCCGCCTGCGGCGGTTATCAGATGCCTGAGCTTGACCTTGGCGAGGATTCCGAGTGGGCCTATGACGATGTTTATCTGGTCTACAACGCCGGTCAGCTTTTCTGGGTTGCGGACTATGTCAACAACGTTAGCAATGAAATCAAAGTCAAGCTGATGGACAACATTGCGATCCCCGAGGGTAAGGAATGGACCCCCATCATGAACTTCTACGGCACCTTCGACGGCAATTTCATGACCGTTTCCGGTCTGTATGTAAAGTCCGAGGGTAACGAAATCGGTATGTTCGGTGGCGGTGGCTACAGCTACGGCACCGTCATGAATCTGAACCTGAGTAATAGCTATTTCGAGGGAAACCAGTATGTGGGCGGTCTGGCCGGTTACTACGCCGGTACCGTTGAGAACTGCTCCGTGGACGGCACCGTTACCGTAGTGGGCGACAGTTATGTGGGTGCGCTGGTGGGTAGCCTCGCCGGTAACGTGTACAACTGCTTTGCCTATGCGCCTACACTAATCGGTACCTACAACAGCAGCTACTCCACTGTTGAAAACAGCTACTACCTGTCCGAAACCGATGACGGCATGGGCGGCAAGACCGCCGAGCAGTTCGCCAGCGGCGAGGTAGCATTCTTGCTCCAGAGCGGCGTTACCGAGGATGGCTACTACGATGAAAATGACGAGTGGGTATCCTACATCCCCGAGATTTGGGGGCAGTCCATTGACGAGGACATCTACCCCATTCTGGGCGGTGCAAAGATCTATGAGGTCACCAACTGCAAGGACGAAACCGCTTACAGCAATACCAATGTAACCCTTGGCCATGTATACGTAGACGGCATTTGCTCCGTTTGCGGCGAGAAGGATCCGGATTACGTTGAGGTCGTGGTTCCCACCTTGACCCTGAACTATCCCACCCTGGCCTTCGAGGCGGAGATCCTGTACAACGCTTACTTCACCGTCAGCGACGCTTCCAGCATTGTTGAGATGGGTATGATTACCTTCTCCTCCCGTCTGGTGGACGGCACCATTGCTGACGCTGTGGACATGATCCCCGGCTATGCCACTGCCGGCAACTATCACATCGTCAGCTCCAACGGTATCCCCGCCAAGAATCTGGGCGACGCTCTGTACTTCAAGGTCTACGCCAAGCTGTCCGACGGCAGCTATGTCTACTCTGACATCGCCGGTTACAACGCCGTCGCTTACGCCAGAACTATCCTGAACAGCGCTTCCAGCTCCGCCAAGGCCAAGGCTCTGGTGGTTGCCATGCTGAACTACGGCGCTGCCGCACAGGTCTACTTCGACTACAACGCCGATAACCTGATGAACGCCAGCCTGACTGCTGAGCAGCTGGCTCTGGTTGAGGAGTACAACGACACCATGATCAACGACGTGGTCAAGGCCGACGCCA
>SVME01000037.1 GCA_015067605.1 Oscillospiraceae bacterium | reverse complement strand
TTGAAGTATAATCTTGATTGAGCATAGGGAACCTCCTTGAATGGATTGGTGGTACTTTTTATTCTAAGGGTTTTGTTCTCTATGCTCAACTATTTTTTATGACTTTGGGGCCAGGCTCATCGCCTGGCCCCAACATTTATTATAGAACCTTTATTTCTTATATATACCCCTTGATGTAATTACCAACATCAAGGGTTATTTCTCTATTGTTCAGTTTACTGGTTCCGTTTGTACCACAGCAGAGCATTGGCTATTTTTCGGTGGAAAACGTTTTGATATAGGGGTGTAAATCGGTTCAGATGACAGGTTTATGTCTATCGTTTTTAATGTGAAAACAATCGAGGGTTATCCCTGTGATAATCCTGAACGGCTTGTTGTATCTTTCGGAGCGCAACAGGTCCTATGCCGTATATCTTTTTCAAGTCATTTGTTGTGGCACGACAAAGTTGCTTCATTGTTCTGTAACCACCGGCCTCCAACTGACGAATAATCCCGGGACTTAGTTGCTCGGCTAGTACATTTTTTACTCGCCTACGGTCGCAACAAGGATCATCTATCAAAAACATTCCCTTCTTGTCAGATTTATAGTCCATAAAAGCAACACAGCGTGTGCGCAGAGCGGATTTTAGAATAATATCATACGCCTTCAGTTCACGCGAGCGAACTCCCTGCGGAGTCATATTGAGCTTGTTTCCAATTTCCTGCAAGGTTTCCTTGTGGTAGTACCTATGTACCAGTATCCTCCGTAGCGCAGAATTGAGGCCATAGAATCCCGCTTTGATAGTTTTTGTTGATAATCGCTTTATTCTTTTGATGTTGTACAGACCGGTTCCATATGCTATCAGCTTATCCGCAAGCCGCAACCAGAAATCATCATCCATAAATTCACTCACAGGTTTACCCCCTAAGCTACAGTATCCACTATCTTAAAGCCTATCCTACCATATCATAATCTCCTTTGCAAGCCGTTCATTTTGCTAGCAAAATTGGCACAAAACCGCCTTATCCAAACAGTAATCTGGGCAAAAATAGCTCACGGATTTCACTGGATTTTACAAAATAGTGGCAAAAAAGTATGATTAATTACTTAAATACCGCAATTCTCAGAACATTTCAAGCGCGCAACTATTGTAAATAACAAAAAACGACGAGATTTTTAAAGTAATTTCAAAAAATGTCATTTCCGGAAACCAGCACGCTCCGCTCATAATAAATATACGCCGGTTGCTGGTGAGCACGGCTTGATAGCTCAAGAAACCAATCTAGAAAGGATACATTTACATGACTGCATATGATTTACTCCCCTATTTGAGGGGACACAAGCCCTCCGGTGGCGGCTATCTGGCGCTCTGCCCTTGCCACCCTGACAAAGACCCCAGCCTGTCCATCAACGAGGAGGACGGCAAGCTGCTGGTGCATTGCTTTGGCTGCGGTGCCGGGCTGCCGGAAGTTCTGGATGCCCTGGGACTAACCCGGGAAGCCCCGGCAGACAAGCCCTCCGGTCCGGTACTGGTGGCCGAATACTTCTACGGCGACCAGCTGAAAAAGTGCAAGTACCGCAAATCCGATGGCAGTAAATTCTGTGTGTGGTATCACCGTGAGGGCGATGAGTGGCGCAAGGGACGCAACGGCATTGATCCCGGGCTGTACTGCAACAGCAATTTGTCCGCCGCTTCCGTCGTCTACATTGTCGAAGGCGAGAAGGATGTGGAAACCCTCGCCCAGCACGGACTGACTGCAGTGAGCCAGCCCGATGGTGCCAACAGCAAATGGTGTGCCGCTTATGAGGATGCGCTGTCCGGCAAGGACATCATCATTCTGCCGGATAACGACAAGCCCGGCAGGCAGTACGCCGAGCTGTGCGCCGCCAAGCTCAGCGGCAAAGCGTCCCGGATTCGACTTGTGGATCTGTCTGCCCCATGGCCCGAGATCCCCGACCACGGCGATATCTCTGATATGGTATTCCATTTGGGCGCAGAGGATGCCATGCAGAAGTTGGCTGAGCAGGTGGCTGTCGCCCCCGATCAGAAGCCTGCTGAAGCCAACAATAAGCCGCGTTTCAAGACCATTTCCGCCGTCGAGCTGCTGGCTACGGATTATCCGCCCCGGCAGTTTTTGGTGGACGAGCTGCTGCCTACCGGTACCACTGTTTTTTGCGGCCCCTCCAAAATCGGCAAAAGCTGGCTGATGCTGGATTTGGGACTGTGCATCGCCGCCGGTCTGCCCTTTTGGGGTCACAGCACCCATCAATGCGGTGTACTGTATCTGGCGCTAGAGGATTCAGAGTTCCGTCTGAAGGAGCGTCTGCAGGACATTTTGCAGGGACGCCCCGTATCGCCGTTGTTCCGCTTCCAGATTGAGGCAACCAATTTAGGGGATGGACTGCTGGATTTCCTTGCGGAAGATTTACAGCTCCACCCACAGACCAAACTCATCGTAATCGATACCTTTCAGATCATCCGGGGAACTCCCCTTTACAAAGAAACCCCGTATGCCCACGATTATCGCGAAATCAGAATGCTCAAGCAGTTTGCGGATCAACACAATATCTCTATTGTGTTTGTCCATCACAACCGCAAGCAGCATGACGACGATGCGTATAATATGATCTCCGGTACCACCGGCATTATGGGTGCATCCGATACCGCATGAGTCATCACCCGGGACAAGCGGTCGTCCCCGGAAGCAGCCCTGCACATCACTGGTCGTGATACCGCCCAGCACGAGTTGTGCATCCGTTTCGACGCCAAGGCCCACCGGTGGCAGATGATTGGCACTGCCGGAGCCACCCTAGATGCGGAGCTTCGCCGCCAGCACGACAACAATCCCATTGTACAGACGATCCGGCAGCTCCTTGCCGAGAGCAAGGACGGCAAATGGAGCGGCAGCGCTAGTCAGCTCATGGCCGCCGGTCAGCAGCTGTGCAATCAGTACATTGCCTCCACCAATCAGCAACTGGGACGTGAGGTCAAAAAGCTGGATGCCGCCCTGCGAAAGTATGACAGCATCATCCACGATGTCACGCCCCACGGTACCGCCGGCAGCACCCACCACTTCTATCGTGCCGCCCCCACGTGGGTGGACGAGGCCGAGGCGCAGCAGGAGCTGCTTCCTCTGTAATCAGTCATGTATCTATCGTAAACCATTCATTTTATTCAACACTCTGGAAATGAACGGAATGAATGGTTTTTACGATAGCAATAACCAACCAATCGCTTACTGTAAGCGTCCGTCATTCCTGTCTGGGGCGGGCGATGGGTGCTAACACATTCATCGCCCACACCATAGGTGGCTTCCATAGCACGCACTCATATATTCGCAAACTAACTGTTATTCTGTTGTGTCCCATGCACAAAAATCATAATAATAGCAGGATCAAACTAACACGGCGGGAGTAACAACTACAAGTGCTGGACTGCAAATATCCCAGATTGTCCGGCCAAGACATTTAGCCTGATCACTCATAGTATCATCCACGCCCAGACTGGAGGTGAAATTCATGGAATACTTTGTAAGCTTCGATCAGATCCCCCTTGTCCTTAATGTAAAGGATTTGCAAAAGGTTCTGTCCGTGAGCCACAACACCGCTTATGCACTGATTCGATCCGGTGCAATTCGTAGCATTCGTACGGGACGAAAGTACATTATCCCCAAGGATGCAGTCATTGATTACTTGTCTCAAAATTGATGCACCCTGTTGCGTATTGCCTAAATAGCAGGTACAATGGTAGTGTACCTGCTATGCGGCGGAGAAAGGAGTATTTTTTATGTCGCATAGCACCACTAAAAAGAAAAAATCCGCATCCGGGATGGGCAACATTCGGAAGAAAACCAAAACTGTAAAAGGAAAAGAATATACATGGTGGGAGGCCCGATATACTGAGGGTTACGATCCGGGAACCGGCGAACAAATTCAACGCAGCATCTCGGGTAAGACACAAAAAGAGGTTGCCCAAAAGCTGAAAGAAAAGCTTTCTGATTTAGACAAGGGAACCTATGTCGCTCCATGCAAAATGACCGTAGGCGCATGGCTGGAATCCTGGCTTACCGGGTACTTGGTGAATCTCAAAGCGATGACCAAGCAAACCTACATGATTGAAGTCAAAACCCATTTGCAGCCATCCCTCGGTGCTGTCAAGCTGGAAAATCTGGATACCCACACCATCCAAAAATTTTACAACCACCTGTATGAGGATATCGGCCTGTCCCCCAAGACCATCAAAAATATCCATGGCATCCTGCACGCTGCCCTGGAGCAGGCAGTAGCGAACCATTATATCCGTCACAATCCCACAAATGGCTGCAAACTCCCCAAGATCAAGAAAGCTGAAATCAATGCTCTGGAGCCTGATGAAATGGAACGTTTTCTGCAGGAGGCGTTGGAAGATCCATACTGCAATCTGTTTATTGTCGCTTTATTTACAGGTATGCGGGAAAGTGAGCTGATCGGTCTATCCTGGGATAATGTAGATTTTTCCACTGGAACAATCACAGTTCGGCAGCAGCTTCAGTGTCTGAATGGGGAATACTTCATGAGTACTCCAAAGAACGGCAAAGAACGCACCATTTGCGTCGCACCGGTTGTCATGGATATCTTGAAGCAGGAGCAACAGAAACAGCAAAAAGCAAAGCAGCAAGCCAGAAATCTCTGGAACAATCCGTTTAATCTGGTTTTCACCGATGCACTCGGCAAGAACCTTGTACGCCGCACCGTGGTCAAGCATTTCAAGGCCGTGACGAAACGTGCCGGATTGGATGAGAAGGTTCGTTTTCATGATTTGCGCCACACCTATGCCGTTGCAGCTCTGTGTGCCGGCGACGATATTAAAACTGTGCAGGAAAATCTCGGTCACGCTACCGCTGCTTTTACGCTGGATGTCTATGGTCACATCACCAAGAAAATGCAGCAGGACAGTGCTAACCGGATGCAAAAGGTCTATGAAAATCTTGCAAATAAAAAGCATCAAAAAACATCGCCATAAGGGAGAATGTAAGGGAGAAAATACCTCTATTCCCAAAAACCAGCGCTGTAGCATAGTATATAGTCCCAAAAACGCCAGAAAACAGCCAGTAATCATAACAATTACTGGCTGTTTTCTGGCAGGGGCACTAGGACTTGAACCCAGAGCCTACGGTTTTGGAGACCGCCGCTCTACCAATTGAGCTATACCCCTATATATGATGAAGGCGAAGGCCTTGTACTTGTTGGTGGGCCTTCAGGGATTCGAACCCGGGACTATCCGGTTATGAGCCGGAGGCTCTAACCAACTGAGCTAAAGGCCCGTATGTCACAGGTGCTGTGCCCTATCACAAGGCGTATTGTATCATCTTTTCCCCCGTCTGTCAAGCAATTTCTTTACAAAATATCAAACAGTTTATCCCCTGTTCAGCATCCTCCCCGTTCTGTCATGCACAGAGGCAGGTTCTCGCGCATAGAATAAGCGGAGGTGATTTTTTGGCTATCGTAAATACGGATATACCCATCAGCTCGGAGCGCTGCCAACAGATGATTCGGAGCATTACGGAAACCTACCCCTTTTGCCGCAGTGAAACCCTTACCGAAACAGCCTTTGGGCGTCCTGTGCAGACTCTGGTCATCGGAAACGGCCCTCGAAAGGTGCTGTACACCGCTGCCCACCACGCCAATGAATGGATTACCGCATTGGTTCTGTTGAAATTTGGTGAGCAGCTGGCTCAGGCAATTGCGGAAGGAACCTCCATCGGGGGAATGGATGCCCGGGCAATCGGAGAGTCCGCAACGATCTATATGGTCCCACTGGTCAATCCGGATGGGGTGGATCTGGTGACCGGAGTCATTGCTGAAGGTTCCCTCCAATATGAAACAGCCCGTACCTTCGGCGCCTATTATCCGCAGATCCCATTTCCGGAGGGCTGGAAGGCCAATTTGCTGGGGGTGGATCTGAACCTTCAGTATCCGGCAGGATGGCTGCAGGCACGGGAAATCAAGTTTTCTCAAGGCTACACCCGACCGGGCCCCCGGGATTTTGTGGGCCGTGCGCCACTGAGCCAGATGGAAAGTCGGGCACTGGCCGGATATACGGAGGTCATTGATCCTGCACTGGTGCTGGCATACCACAGCCAAGGTGAGGTGATCTACTGGCAGTTCGGCGAACCGGTCCCGGGAGCCAGAGCACTGGGGCAGCGGTTCGCGGAAGCCAGCGGCTATGAGCTGGCCGACACCCCATACGAATCCGGCTTCGCAGGCTATAAGGACTGGTTTATTCAGACCTTCCGCCGCCCCGGCTACACCATCGAGGTTGGGATGGGTGAAAACCCTCTGCCCTTAAGCCAATTTGATGAGATTTACAAAGACAATTTGGGCATTCTCACCATTGCCGCAATGCCTGAGGAATAATTGTATAAACCTCCGGCCACCCTATGGGTTGGAGGGATTTTGATGACTGAAAAGGAATATGACCGATTGATAAAACGCCTGTCGCCCCCATCGCCCATCTGGAGGGACTGTCTGGGAGCGTTTACAGTGGGCGGACTGATTTGTGTTCTGGGGCAGGCGCTATTGAATATGTACACCGCACTGGATTTCAGCGAGACCAATGCATCCACTGCCACATCCATGACACTGATCGCCTTGTCGGCCCTGCTGACCGGCCTGAGTGTCTACGATGACATCGCAAAAATCGCCGGTGCAGGAACACTGGTACCCATCACCGGCTTCGCAAATTCCATCGCTGCACCGGCCGTAGAATTCAAAACTGAAGGTTTCATTCTGGGCGTGGGCGCAAAAATGTTCACCATTGCCGGTCCCGTGATCGTCTATGGTGTGTCTGCCTCGGTAGTCTACGGATTGATTTACTGGGTAATCACACTGATTTAGGGCAAAAGGCTTGACCAAATCGGTCAAGCCTTTTGCGTTATATCTTCATATAAATCGTCAAGCACTCCCAGCCAACATGAGTCATTTGCTTGTTCAGCTTTTATGCGAGAATGCTTAAATGCAAATTCAATGGTGTTGTAAGGAATTTGCGTTAGTCTATTATATATGATCATCGCACCGGGCCAATTAAGATCCTGTATCCATTCTAAGAGCATAAACAAAAACGGTTCCAATTCTTTATCGCTTCGCATAGCAACAACCTTGGCACATGGTTCCCAAACCATTTTACTTTTTTCTGGAGGAATAACGATAGGCTGCATAAACGGAAACAGGTTTTGAATTTGCTTTGCTGCATCAATGCCTTTTTGCGTTTTCGCTTCGTTTTCTTCATTGGATAATTGATTTTCCCACATAAATAGCTGATATATTTCATCAATGCTATAGCACATCTTTATGCACCCCACTTTATTTCATTATACTATACCGTCGTCGCAAAGAAAATGGTTTTACGTTTCGTCCTAATGAAACACGAATATATGGGTCCTGGCTAGACACCAGCAGAGGGATTCATTCTGGGCTTTGGGGCCAGAATGTTCACCATTGCTGGGTCTGTGATTGTCTGCGGTGTGGTGTATGGCCTGATTGATTGGATTTGGGATCTGCAGTCAGCCTTTCCCGGAAAGCCATCCTTTCCGGGAAAGGCTGTTTTTACAAAACATAATGATTCAGAATTGCATTCAGGATATTGGATTCCGGGTTACTCCACTGTGTATCAATCCCCCAGAACACAAACGATAGACCGGGCGTATTGTTTAGCGCAGGCAGATCCTCTTGATTATTGCCGATAACCCGGTAATTTCTCTTTTTAAGATGGTATAAACTGCTTTCTGACGTAACTGTTGTATGATCTCTGGTTGGGACATAGGGGACTTCTGCCAATTGCTCCGCAGTGGGACACGTATCAAAAATCTGATTGTATATTTGGAATTGGGCCCAATAATCCTTTAATTGCGGTTCAATACAAGAGAATTGGTTGACCTTATCGCCTACTTTACGTAAAACAATGTATTTTCCGTCGTAACTTCTAAATCGTTCTTCTCCCAAGTTTATGTGTGCCGGATAATGCTTGTCTTTGGTTTTCAACTGAAGCGCAATAAGATCACCGGTCTGAAAAATGGGGTTCATGTGCAGATTGACGCGGATCTTCTTCTTTGGAGGCAGAGGTGACAACAGCTTTTCCCGGAACTCAGTAAGCACCTTTTTTCGCTTGTTCAAGACGCTTCTGCCCTCAGCAGCCCAGATATCCAGCCCAAATTCAGTATCGATCATCTCAACCGCACGGTTTCTTACTTCATCTGTCAAAATACCATGCTTCCACATAAAATCCGCAAGGGAATAGTAGTAAACAGCCCACTCCTCCACGTCAGATTCATCGAAACTCCGGCGGACAAAGGCATCGATTTTCACCAACGCGGTTTCTACATCATTGCAGAAAAATGCCGCCTGGTATTCTGATTTCAAGTCCTGTGCGGTATCATTTCCATTGATGCTTGCATTCCATACGCTCATGATATTCACGCCCCTTTTTCCTAATCTTATCATATGAGCGCTGTGATGTAAATCCAATATTTGCGGCAATTTTCCGTATTCCGGAAGAAGATCATCCTAATGGAACGTTTGAGGGGTTAATGCCCGGATCCAACGTGGTGTATGGCCTGATTGATTGGGTACACCTTATTAAAATGGAAAGGGGCCGCAACTGCGGCCCCTGTTTTATCTGGAAAGTATTCAAATAAGCTGCCCTACATCAGATCGTCAAGTTCGACAAAGGACACACTATACCCCTGCCGCGCAAAATGGGAGGTGAGTGTTCTCTCTATTTCGAGGATGCATTTTTTACTGATTGCATGGGGCTTGGGATATGCCCAGTTGGTAACAGAATGTATTTTCACTGTTTTATGATCCGTATCCACCGCAATCATCTGCGAAACGCACCGCTCATCCCATTTAAAATAGAGCATATCCTCCACAATACGGATTTCGCCGGGAGTCATGGATTGGCATCGTTTTTTCTCTTCCTTTGCATCTTGAATCAAGTCCCGACGCAGGTTCCCCCAAACACTCCAAACACTGTCCTCGGGGTTAATGTCGCTAAATTCAATCACTTGATTGTTGGAACGTAGATTTAGATTTCCACCGAATACCAACCGTTTAATGAGTCGAATGCCCCTGTTCTTCACAGGGTAACCAAAACCAATATATGGAACTCGCAGGGAGTTAAATACGCAGGTGTTATGGGTCAGATCTACCACACAGGGAACAACGCAGTCTTCTTCCTCGTCACCGCATTGCATGCATACCAAATCATACAGGGTTGGGACAAGCCGGGGATCGATGCTATGGGCAAGAATCAGAATAACCGTCACCCGATGTAACGCTTCCTTTTTTTGAGATTTATCCAAAAAGAGGGCCTTTTTTCTGCCAATCAGCGCGGTTGAGTTGTTCTTAGCGGAATGAAAAATGCGTCCGTAAGTATCCTTATCCAGATAGTCCACCTCGTAGGATGCAATGACACGTTCGATTCCGCGGGAGTAGACTGTCATAGGGCTGCTAAAACGGTAGCGCAGCAGGGATGGACGTGGTTCAATGGGCGTGGGCTCGCAAGCGGTACCGTATCGACTGACACCGCGGACGATTCGACCGGCAGAACACCGGCTCGGCAGGATATACTGTTTTCTGGCGGTTCGATGGCAGCATAAAATTGCAAGCAAAATATCAAGCGACATCAAAACGGGGAAATTAACAAACAGATACCATAACAGAACGCCAAAATAGCCCATGATCAGAACTACCTTGACTGCATCAGAAACAGGGAGAAAGACAGTGATTGTAATGATGAGAATGGGTAGTCCCAGAACCACAACGTAGGGGATAAGCCTGCACAGGCGAGGGTATTTCAGTTTTGGAAAACCCATGGTTTTATTCAATTGCCTGAATCAGCTTCAGCAGGACAGGCTCGAATTTGGCACCGTACCAGTGGTTGGGTTCGGTGGCGGTGGCTTTGATGCATTCCATGGTATAGTTGGCGGCGATTTTGGCGGCGGTATAGGCATCCTTGCCCCGCATCAGGGCGCCGACAAAGGCAGAGGCGTAGATATCGCCGGTGCCGTGGCAGCTGTTGGGAAGCAGGATATGCTCGTAGTACCGCTCCACGCCGTTTTCCAGAACCACGATACCGGTGTAACCCGTGCGGTAGGAGACGCCGGTGAGGATGACATTCTTGCAGCCCAGAGCGGTCAGCTTTTGCAGATGCTCGTCGATGTAGGCCTTATCGTAACTGGTGCGGTAAGGAATGCCGGTGAGGAAGCAGCTTTCTGTGATGTTGGGGACGATATAGTCCGCCTTGGCGCACAGCCCCTTCATGGCTTCCACAAAGGGCTGGTCGAAGCCGGGATACAGCTTGCCGTTATCCGCCATAGCAGGATCGACCACCTTCACGCAGCCTTCGTCCGCGGTAGCCTCGAAAATATCAGCGACATAATCAATTTGTCTGGTGCTTCCCAGATAGCCGGTATAAATGGCGGCGAAGCGGATCCCTTCCTTGACCCAGTGGTCCTTGATGGCTGGCATATCCTCGGTCAGGTCCCGGAAGGTATAGCCGCTGAAGCCTGCGGTATGGGTGGACAGCACCGCCGAGGGCAGAACGCAGGTCTCCAGTCCGCAAGCGGAGAGGATGGGCAGCGCCACCGTCAGAGAGCATTGCCCTACGCAGGAGATATCCTGAATGGTGAGAATCTTTTTGTAGTCCATAAGTAATCCGACCTTTCTTCATCTATCTGCGGCTATTATAGCACACTCTGGCAATAAAAACAGTGCCAAATTAATATCATAATATATGGCCAGTTTTATGTTACGCCCCCAAAAGAAGGAGAATGGGCGGCATAATTACCGAAGTGACCAGCCCCAGAAAAAGAATGCCGGTGATACACCGCAAGGATTTCTGGTAGGGACGCTTCCCCAACTCCATAGCAGAGTCCATCCGCATCAGCCTGACACCTTGCAAAAAAGCATTGGTTTCCCGACGGGTCTGAATGTTGTATCTTTTTCTGAGCCATTCCAGACGAAGCAGTAGCCCCATCACAACTGCACACATCCCAAGCCATACAGGAATGGCCACAATCTGCGGCACAAAGGCAATCAGCGGCAAAAATCCAAAGAAAGCCAGCAGGGCGCAACGCATCCATCGACGGGTCAGGCGGAATCTGCGGATATCAGAAGGCAAAATAGGATCCGCTTGCGAAGGAAGGGTGTGTACCAGCTCGTCCAAAGTGATTTGGAATTCATCACACAGGAGAATCAAGCTGTGGATATCCGGCGTAGTTTTTCCGTTTTCCCAGTTGGACAGCGTCTGTCTGCTGACAAGTATCCGCTGCGCCAGCACCTCCTGACTGAGCCCGGCAGCAGACCGGTACTGCCTGATTCTTGCGCCAATCTCCATGGAATGTCCCACCTTTCTGATGATAGCCAATTATACACATAAAGGGGGATTTTGGCAAGGCCGTTAATTTAAATCGGCTTTCCGGAAAATCAGACATCCTGCAATGCACAACAGCACAGTTTCCAGCAACGAACAGCTCACAGCAACAGAAAACTTGACAGCGGATTCTCCTGCCATCATCTGACCGCAGGGCAGAAACACGTTAATAACGTCCATAATCTTGTGGTCAATAAACTCGTATCCCAGACCGCTGAACATCATGGACAGAAATAGCACCAGCAACGGAATCAGCCCGGCAATGTCTGTACGGACAGCCGTGGAAATGGTTACAGTCAGAGCAACACAGAGGGCGGCACTGAGGGCTGCGGTCAGGAGTTGCTTCCATTGAAGAAGGATCCTGCCCGCAATGATCCACTGGATCAGGAAACTCGCCAGAATAAACAGCCCGATACACATCAGATAAATCATTCCAACAAGGATCAGCTTGGCAAGGAAAATGTGACCTCTCCTATGCCCGACCACGATCTTATTACGGATGGTGTTGCGGTTAAACTCCCGGCTGACAGACAGACCGCCGTAGGCCGACAGCATCACGGCCAAAATACCGCACCACTCCATCACCCCGGCGGAAACAGGATCGTTCATGGAGTCATTCAAAATACCCAGGCAAATTCCAAAAACAGAACATAGCAACAGCAGTGAGCGAAATACGAACTGACGAAACAGCTCCTTCATCTCCAGTTTCAGCAAGTCAACCACGGTCATCCCCTCCTATCACGGAGAAATAGTATTGTTCCAGATTATCCTGATTTTCCGAAAGGCTTTCCACGCAAATGCCCTGAGCATGAAGGGCCAGCACAAGCCCGGTGACTGTGTATTCCCCGTAAATATTCGCCTGCGTTTCTGAATAGAGGCGGTACTCATACTGCAATTTATCCAGTGCGGCACAGAGGTCGCCCTTTCCATCGGTGACAATGTGGATGCTCTTGCGGCAAGATAGGGATAATTCCTCCGCGGTAATCTCCTTCACCATTTTTCCGTCGGCAACAAAGCCGTAATGGGCGGCAATTTTCGACAGCTCATCGAGAATGTGGCTGGAAATCAGAAATGTAATGCCACGCTCCTGATTTAGCTTCAGAATCAAGTTGCGCATATCCACAATACCTTGAGGATCCAGACCGTTGGTGGGCTCGTCCAGTATCAAAAACTCTCCTCCGCCGCAGAGTGCCAGGGCAATTCCGAGCCGTTGCCGCATCCCCAGGGAAAACTTGCCGGCTTTCTTTTTACCGGTGCCGGACAGGCCCACCAGCTCCAGCAATTGGGGAACGTTATCATATCCCTGCCCAAGAATGTCACATTGCAACTCCAGATTCTCAGCGGCGGTTCGGTCCGGATAAATGGCCGGAGTCTCCACCACTGCGCCCATTCGTCTGCGGATTTTTGGCAAATCCCTTGCCTCATTTGGAACGCCAAACAATTGAAATGTTCCTTCGGAGGGCTGCTGCAGACCGCAAATCAGTCGAATCAGGGTTGTCTTTCCCGCACCATTTTTCCCAACCAGACCGTAGATTGCCCCCTTGGGGACGTTCATCGTCAGCCCCCTCAACGCCTCAAAACGCCCATAGCGTTTCTGAAGATGATGGGTTTGCAATACATATTCCATAAAAACCTCCTTCAAATTGCCCAATAAGTGATTTCTGCTGCAAATGATTGTTTAGCGGTTTAAGCGGCGAAGCCACCTTGGCCCCCTCTCTGAGGGTAGTGAAGCGATTCTAAATAAACGATTGCCGGTGGCAATCGAACATTAGACTATGTGTCACGCGATCAGCGTGACTGGGGGAGTTTCCTTGCGGCGATGCATTGACTGTAGGACACTCCCTCAGTCAAAAATCAAAGATTTTTGCCAGCTCCCTCAGAGAGGGGGCCAAGATTGGTGCGGTGCATTATTAGGCCGCTAAATAATCATTTACAGCTTATTGGCACTCATTATTTCTTTTATTGTACAGCAATCACTGATTTGCGTCTATCAAAAGTCTTTTACATCGGGAAAGTTTCAAAGTTCCTGTTTACACAGAGGGGGGATATGTGGTACAATGGGCATAAGCATTTTCAGAATGGAGTTTAACGACCATGGACTATATTGTACTGGATATGGAGTGGAATCAGCCCTGGCCCGGTTCGCCCTCGGCCAAGAAGGTGCTTCCTGTCCGGATTCGCGGTGAGATCATCCAAATCGGTGCGGTGCGTATGACTGAGGCCGGGGAAGTCGCCGACGAGTTTCAGGTGATGATTCGCCCCAAATACTACCGCCGGCTGAACCGCAGAGTGAGCAAGCTCACCGGCATCAAAGAAAGCCGGCTGAAGGAGGAGGGGATCCCCTTCCCGGATGCAATGGAGAAATTCCGGCAGTGGTGCGGTGAGGACATTACGTTCCTGACCTGGGGCTTTGATGATATCGGCATTTTGCGGGAAAATCTGCAGCTGTTCGGTCTGGAGGAAGGCTGGACGGAGCGGTGGTATAATGTGCAGATGATTTTCAATGCCCAGACCGATGGCTCCAATTCACAAAAAGCCCTGAAAACCGCTATGGAGATTTTCGGAATCGAAGCCAGCCGTCCGGCCCACGACGCCTTGGGCGATGCCTACCACACGGCATTGATTTGTGCCAAGCTGGATCTGAAGCGTGGGGCCCAGGAATACGATCAAGCTCTGAAAAGCCACGAAAACGGCTTCCACGGGGCGGAGCTGCCCGGATGTATTGATCGGAAGGTATTCTATAATTACAAGGACAAGCATACGGCACTGGCGGCAATGACCGGAGCAGAAAACCAGTGTCCTGCTTGCGGACGGCAGATGCTGGGCTCCCGTTGGTTTGCCCAGCCGGGACATCGATATATGGACTTGGCCACCTGCGCCGAGCACGGCAAGTTTCTGATCCGTGTGCGGCTGTCCGAGCAGCAGGATGGTACCATTCGGGTCAGCCGTTTGACCTATGAAGCCACCTCCGAAGCGGCCCAGGCCTATGCCCGTCGTGCGGAAAAGGCCGATCCCGAGGGCCAACGCCCCATCAGTCGCCGCCGCACCCGCCGCCGCAACGCCTCTGCAGAGGTCAAGGCAAATCAGGAGTAAACCTCCTCCCCTCTCATCTCTAAAAAAGTAACACCTGATACTGCGTTCAAACGATCAGTATCAGGTGCTTTTTTTCAAAAAAGCTGCCCCACCGAGGTGGGGCAGTGGTTTATGTGATTATGGACACACAGTCAGAGATCAGGCGATCTCCTTCTTCTTGCTCACGACAACAACCAGACCAGCGGTAGCAGCCAGCAGAGCAACAGAAACAGCAGCCAGGCTCACGTCACCGGTGGGAGCGATCTCGTCGCCATTGACAACCACGGAAACCTGCTGGGTCTCGGGGTTGAACTTAACGATGACTTCAGCAGTCTCGAGAACCTCGAAATCGAAGTTGCCGTTCTCGCCGTTGCCGCCCCAGCTCTGATCCCAAGTGCCGTTGGTGACCTTCAGGGAGTACTTACCGGCAGCAACATTGCTGTAGGTCTTGGTGTAGATGCCATCGTCGCCCTTGGTCATCTTGTTGTCGGCATTGCCGGCATCCCATTCAGCACCGCACAGAGCGCCAACACCGGCAACGTAGTAATCACCGGCGGGGGTGGGCTGGGGCTGAGGCTGAGGATCCTCGGGAGCGCCAACGACTTCAACGGTCTGCAGGTCGGAAGAAACGTTGATGGTCACATCGGCATCGCCAGGGATGTTGATGTTAGCGGTCTGAGCCTTACCCTCACCGTAGTTTACGATGAAACCGGTGGTGCCGGTGGGGACGGAGATCTCCCAGTACTCGCCGTTCTGGGTCATGGGCTCGCCGGGCCATGCGGTGAAGGCATTGCCATAGTCACCCCAAGCCCAAGCATTGGGAGTGGACTCAGCGTCGATCTTAACACGGACAGTAATGGTCTCGGCAGCAAAAGCAGCCACGGACAGGACACTGATGCACAGCATCAGAGCCAGAGCAATAGCGAACAGTTTTTTCATAGTCATTCCTCCTGTTATTTTTTCGCTAGTACAAATATACCACTGCTTGCCAGCAATGTCAATCTCGGACATTTGCGGCAATGGGCTTTCTACGTTTTCGCCAGTTTTTCAGTTCATATTTTGTTTATATTACCGATAGATCCGCTGCAAAAAAAGGGCGTGCGTTGCACGCCCTTTAAGGAAATGATTATTCGGTTCGCAGGGCAACCACGGGGTCCTTCTTGGCTGCGCTTCGGGAGGGGATCAGACCGGCGATGAAGGTCAGGAACACGGAGATCGCCACCAGGATCACTGCCGCCACAGGGGGCAGGACGGCGGTGGCATCCAGCTCCAGCACCTTCTGAACAATGAAGTTGGTGGGGATCAGCAACAGCAACGTCACGCCCACGCCTACCAATCCGGCCGCCAAACCTTCGATCATCGTCTCCGCCATAAACACACGGCGCACGTCCTTCTTGGAGGCTCCCACCGCACGGAGAATACCAATTTCCTTGGTCCGCTCCAGCACGGAGATGTTGGTGATAATACCGATCATAATGGAGGACACCACCAGAGAAATTCCCACAAACGCAATCAGGATATAGCTGATGGCATTGATGATCACAGTCACGGAGGACATCATCATCCCCACATAATCGGTGTAGGTGATCTGCTCCCCTTCGGGCTTTCCGGCGTTGTATTCCTTAATAATTTCAGAAATCTTGTCCTTGGACTCGAAGTCCTTGGGGAAAATCTGGATCAGGGTAGGCTTATCCAGATCCGCCACGCCCAACAGGGTCAGATTCTGCTCATAAGTGGAGGTGGAGGGGCCGAAGAACTGACGGGAAAGGGTTTCCGCGATTTTTTCCTCAGGCATTCCGTAGCCCTCCATCTGGGCAATGGCCGCCTGAATGGCCATCTGGCTTTCTTCAGGCATAGCGGCCATCATCTGCTGAATTTCGGACATGGAATAAATCTTCACCTCAACATCCTCTGAGGGGAAGGGACGGCCGGTGAGGATATCCATATCCGGGCTGTTCTTCTGGGCTGCCACCACATCGGACGCATTGACCCTTTCAATAATATGCAGCATCAGGTCGCTCTGATAGCCGATGCCGCCGTAAGCAGTGGCCGCAGTGGTATTGGGACCGGGCTTCAGAACGCCTACCACCTTCACTTCCTCCGCCTGGTCCAGCTTGGAAATCAGGAACGCTTCAGCCTCGGCGGTGTCCAGCTTGGACATATCCACCCAGACGTTGCCCTGCTGCTGGTAATAATCGCTGGAGGGCAAGATCTTGAAGGTCAGTCCGAGGAAGTCGTCGTAGGTGTACTCATGGATGGTGGTGTCGATCTCCACATCCTTGCCGGCCAGCTTATCCTGCATGGCCTTCTGCAGGTCCGCCATATCCAGCAGACCCAGGGTGTACAGGGCGTAGTCAGTGATCATATTGTTCTCATCCACGATGAGGACGACCTCGTTCCACGCAGTGGGGAAATTGCCATCAAGAAGCTCATACTGCTCCTTGAGCAGGGTCTCGTCGTCGGAGATCCGGCCCCAGGCATTGATCTCCACACTCATCATACTGCCGGAGGTGTCCATACCCATCTGTGCCATCACACTGCTGGGGTTGACCCGATAGGGCCCGTTGGAGGTATCTGCCTTGTAGACATTCAGGGGCGTGGAATAGCTATAGCGGATCTCGCTGCTCAGGTTTTTGATTTCGCAGTCTCCAGACTCGATGTAAGCTTTGAATGCGCTCAAGTCATTGGTGGTAGAGCCTGTGAACATCATATCCATCATATTGGTCATCACATTGGCGGAATAGATGTGACCGGGCTTGGGATCAGTGACCTGCTCCTGGTCCTGCATGGCGGACATCATCGCGCCCATATCCATGGTCTGAGCCTCCAGCTCCACCGGATAGCTGGACAGGGTATCCCGTTCCACGCCGTCGA
>SVME01000036.1 GCA_015067605.1 Oscillospiraceae bacterium | reverse complement strand
TGAGCCTCGCCGCAGACCAGAGCCTCGCCGTAGACCCAGGCATTGCCCCAGACCTTGGCATTGCCCCAGACCTGAGCCTCGCCGTAGACCTGAGCCTTGCCGTAGACCTGAGCCTCGCCGTAGACCCAGGCATTGCCTTCATGACTGAGGTTTTCTTCCTTCTCAATCCAGCCGCCCACCTCACCGGCGCTTACATTGCCAAAGGATACCGTCGCCCGGATTCGGTGTAACGTGCGTCCCCACCATTGCTTGGTTTCGCCGGTAAATTCGTATTTCTTCATAACTTCCTCCTCAGCCCACCACGCAGCCAATCAGTACGCCCAGAGCCGTCAGGGCAGCGGCAGCAAGGGACAGATCCAGCACAATCAGCCGGTTCTGGCGGCGAATGGCAGCGGTGTGCCGTTGCGCATGGCGCAGGATGGCGGCTTTCTCAGCCTGATGCTTGCGGTGGTTGGCTGCGGTCTTCTCATTGAACTCAGCGCAGGTAAACCATTTTTGTTCGTTCATTGGGGTTCCTCCTTTGTGATAGGGGCGTTCGCATCCGCCCACGATTCGTAGTCTTTGCGCAGGATTAAGAAACATCGGCGGCCGTTGGTGACGTGGAGCACTTTACCAAAAGGGAAGGTGCCGTCAACGATGCCGTCGGCTAGAGCCGGCTGGGAAATGGGGAAGTTGCGGCGGCGCAGGTCGCAGCAGACATCCTTCAGAGTCATTCTGGGCTTGCTCATGGGGCCTCCTTTACAATGGTGACGGTCTTGCCGGACATATGCCGGAAAGTTGGGGATTTGGGGGCGAAGATAACAACATCGCCGGGGGCATACTTGAATTTCATTTCGTTTTCTCCTTTTTAGAAATTTGTGGTTGGTTAGGGATTTCGCTCGTCGTCCCGGGGGTCGGGGGCAGCGGTGCCGAGGTTGATGCCGTCAACCAGACCGCTGACGTAGTCGGGGCCCTTGGTCTGGGCCAGCTTATTCAGGGCGGTCAAGGCACTGTCGGTGGTGGACTTTTCTTTTTCGGACATGGATTCACCTCCAGTTTGGAATATGAGATAATAAGAATTAGTCAACCAGCCGCAATCGCAATGCGATATAATGGACGAACATATCTTGCGCAGATATGGTTTTTATCCTCTGGTGAAAGGAGTGAGGCATTATGAAGTGGCTGACCAGCTGGCTCTGGTCACCCCGTGCAGTAGGCACCCTGCACGGGGAGGGTTGCGGCTGGTTGACTATGGGCATAAATTGACATTGCTGTCAATTGGTGCTAAGGTAATGGGGGATGCGGCGCATTTGATAAAATGATGAACGAACGAAAGTAAAGTTACTCTGCGCCGCATCCATTGCTTTTTTCTACACAGGTTAGGGCGAATTTCAGGGCATCCAGATAGAAGTCTTTCTGTGGGATATCTCCCATGGTCATGCGCTCGTGGTAGCTGATAAGGCCACGGAGGATATGGGCGTAGCCTTCTTCTACGGAAGGTCTACGGCAGTTGTCGGAAATCTTTTTGGGTATGGGCAGAAGATTGCCGGGCGGTTCTGCCGAAATGCCCATAAGCTCCGCAGGAGAAACGCAGAGTGCCGATGCGAAGGCCACAATTTTCGATTGCGTTAAATCAACCAGACCAGCCTCAATTTTTGCAATGGACGATCTGTCCTTATAGCCTACTTTTAAGGCCAATTCCTCTTGGGATAATCCCATCTGTTCCCGAAAGGATTTGATGTTTGCATGAGTTTTCATTATGAACACCTCCTTTGAAAATGGTTGAAATTGGTTGGGGAATGTGGTAGAATGGAGGGAGGCTAATAAAAAAGCGAAAGGGGGTAGGGAATTGTGACGGTGTTGATTTATGCACTATTCCTCGTTGCAGCTGCGGCAATTAACACGGTAGCCGATAATGCAGGGGTTGCTTACTTGCTGGCGCAAAAAATTGCAGGAAATACGGATTTGGCAATTTTACTAGCCGGGCTTTTTGCCGGATTGTTGGTTGTCATTTTGTACGGCTTAGCGATTTTTGGAGCCAAGAAAACAAGCAATTGGTGGAAAAAACGTAGCAACAATAAACAGGAAGGCAATAAATAATCGGCTTGTGCGCCTGCCCTTCGGGGTGGGCGCAAATTCTTTGAAATCTTCCGAGGGTTCTTGAGGGCTTTTGGGGAGCGTTGGGGTTCAGAAAAACTAAACCCCGAGGGTAAAAAAATAAGCGTGAATTTGCTCGTGGGGGATTGCGAGAACATCACAGATTCGCAGGATTTCGCTCTGCTTAAATTCGCTGTTATTATTGATTTTCTGGCTATAGGTAGCTTCTTTCATACCAACAATAGCGGCAATCGCTTCCTGCGTCTTGCCTTTCTCTCTGGCAAGCCCACGGAGCTTGGAATAATCGAATACCATCGGTTTCACCTCCGTTTAGAAAATCTAAACAGAGATTATCATATATTTTCGCTTGTGTCAATACCTAATTTTAGAATTTCAAAACTTTTTTATAATTACTTTTAGAAAAGTGTTGATTTTTCTAAACTTCTCGGTTATAGTATAGGCAAAGGAGGTATTATTCATGGAAAGCTGTGCAGATAGAATTTGTAGAGCCTTGCGAATCAGAGATATGAAACAAGCAGAATTATCTGAGCGCACAGGTATTCCTAAGAGTGCCATTAGCCAATATTGCTCCGGTGCATTCAAACCCAAACAGCAACGGCTATTCTCCATAGCGGAGGTTCTAGATGTGGATGAAGCGTGGTTGATGGGGTTAGATGTTCCGATGGAACGCAACGGGTCCCGAGTTATTGCCAACATCATCCCTATGCCCGAAATGCGCAAAATCCCTCTGCTGGGCAACATAGCCTGCGGTGCGCCGATTTTGGCAGACGACCACATTGAGGAATACATCGATATCCCCAGACACGTCAATGCGGATTTTGCTCTCACCTGCAAAGGGGACAGCATGATTAACGCCCGAATCTTCAATGGCGACATCGTGTATATCCGCCAGCAGGACACTGTGGATGATGGTCAAATCGCAGCCGTACTGATTGACGATGAGGCCACATTGAAGCGTGTCCGGGTGCTTGAAGATCGCATTGTGCTGGAGCCAGCGAACCCCCTGTATGATCCGCTGGTTTTCCGTGGCGAGGAGATGAACACCATACGCATATTGGGTAAGGCTGTGGCCTTCACCAGCGCGGTGAGATAAGTGCCGAAGGAGAAGGAGCGTTTTATGACAACGTTAATTTATGTTTTATGCTTTATTTTCGTTTTATTTGCTTATGTGATTTTGGACTTTGCTAATGTTGCGTTCCGGCTGGCGGCCCTACTATCAAATAATTTGACACAATTGGTCTTGTTGAATAGCTGTTTTTCTATTGCCTTGCCGATTGTTTTGCTTGTGCTATGGGGCGTTATGTCAAGAGCGGTATGCAAGCTGGTGAAAAAACAGGAAGAAAAGTCTTTTGTGCGTCGAGCCAATAAGGTGGGCAGAGATCCCTTTGAGTACGCAAAAGCATCCGTTCCGCCTCACGTTGTTGAGAGATGCGAAGAAATGATTAAGCAGTCCGAAGCGGCCGTTGTCGGCTACCTTAAAGGAATTTCGGATATGGGAATCATCAAGAAGAAACAGGCAGAAATACTGATTGACGGATACAGCAAATTGGCTCGTCAGGTACCCAGAAAATAAAAATGCCGTTCCGGCGCTACCAACACCGGAACGGCTGTGTACCCCCCAACCAACCACGATCAAAGGAGTTACTGTATCAGTATAACTCCTTTCTCGTGCATTGTCAAGAAAGGAGTTTTTCTATGTTCAACTGTATCAAATGCAAGGCTGAGCTGCCCGACGAAGCCCAGTTTTGCCACCTCTGCGGCAAAAAACAGTCCTCAGATCAGCGCAGATACAAAAAGAGAGGTAATGGCTCGGGCAGTATCTCAAAGCTCTCAGGAGGGCGCAAAAAGCCGTGGCTGGCCAGAAAGAATGGCGTATCCATCGGCACCTATGCTACTCGCATAGAAGCTCAAAAGGCACTGGAACGGCTGACGGATGTGGACGTGACAGATCGATTTAATCTTTCGCTGAAGCAGGTATATGATCAATGGTTTCCAGAGTACACTCGGGGCACCGATAAGCCAGAGCAATCTCATTACGCCATGGCCATCAAGCTGTGCACGGAGCTACACGAGGAGCCATTCCGCAAACTGCGGAAGTCCGATTTCCAGAAGGTTATCATCCGGCTTGAGGAGGAAGGGAAGTCCAAGTCTACCTGTCAGAAGGTGATTCTGCTGTTCAATCAGCTTTCTCACTGGGCCATTGAAGAAGGTATTGTCCAGACCAGCCACAGCCAGAAGGTCACCACCATCGCTCAACAGATTAACGAGCGTGAGGTGTTCCGGGAGGAACAGATTAAGGCGATACAGGCCTCCAATCATCGGGCGGCAAAGATTGCGCTTATCTTGCTGGGTTGCGGTTGCCGTCCAAATGAGCTGTTTAAGGTGCCACTGGTGAATTGTCATGAGGATTATTTTATCGGCGGTAGCAAGACCAAGGCCGGCAAGAATCGCGTCATAATGGTGTCCGGCGTGGGACTGGCGGCGTACCAGGTTCTTCGACAAGAGGCTATCGCCAAGGGTTGCAAGCTATTGATTGATGCCTATGAGGGCAACAAAGTTGCGGCCAACTTCACAAAACGGGATTTTGGCGAGCTGATGGACCAAATCGGAGCCAGGGGGATGACCCCATATTGCTGCCGGCATACCTTTATCACCAATGCAGTCAGAGCAGGAATCGACCGGGCGATTCTGCGCAGAATGGTCGGCCATGTGGACGATGAGACCACGGAAGGGTATACACATCTGTCCGTTGATGACCTCCGGGCGGAGGTCGGTAAAATTTCCACAGGCTTGACGGTTTGTAACAAAAGTGTAACAAAGTCAAAAACGCAGGTCATGAACAGTGCGTAAAAGTTCGGAGAATAAAGGAAAAAGCCCAGAATCATTAAGATTCTGGGCTTTTGTGTGGTACGCCGAAAGGGACTCGAACCCCCGACCTACTGATTCGTAGTCAGTCACTCTATCCAACTGAGCTATCGGCGCATGCAAGCGTCTCGCAACGTGCTCAGATATAATAGCACATTGAGTGCGAAAATGCAAGCATTATTTTATAATTTTCTGAATTATTTTTTGGGACGCTTGCGCAGCCTTTTGACAAGGGTGACAACGACGATAATTAATAGAATTATCAGAGCAATTAGCATGACGATACCAGCAGTTAAGGCATTCTGAGAGGACTCATCCTGCTCCTTAAGCTGTTCCTTCTTTTGGAGATTTTCTTTCTCGATTCGCTCCTGCTCCAGTCGTTCCTGTTCCAGTCGTTCCTGTTCCAGTCGTTCCTGTTCTAACCGTTCCTGCTCCAGTCGCTCCTGCTCCAGTCGCTCTTGTTCCAGACGTTCCTGCTCCAAGCGTTCCTGTTCCAGTCGCTCTAGCTCCTGATAGGTCAGCAGATTCTCCATGAAGTCGTTCTTAGCCACATCTTCACCGACGGTACTGCGGTACAAGCCGAACTGGCAGGGGTTATGGGTTTCGATTTGGGAGGCCTTGGTGATGGGCGTTTTTTTCCCGTTGATCCATCCGGTGAACCACGTATATTGCTGGGACTTATGGCAAGGATAGCCAAGCTTCTGGGATACCTCAAAGGCGGTCATGCCGTTCAGGGAGTCCAGCGGCTGGTCGTAATCGATTGTGATTTGGTTTTCTTCGTACAAATGAAGATAGGTTTTAGGTACGTCCCACAGGCCGTAACGCTTTGCCTGCTCCGGGAATTTTTCAGGGTCGTTGGAGATTTCTACCGCCTTGGTCAGCAGGTCGGCATAGACCATGTGCATACCGTGACCGTATTCGCCCTTCAAATCATGTCCAACGGCCACCTGAGGCTTGAACCGGCGAATCTGCTCGGTGACGAACTCCAGCAGGTCATCCTGCGTTACGCCCTGATCGGCGTACTCTTTATAGGTGCCCTCTAGACTGTCAATGCGGAAATCGTTAAACCCGCCAAAGACCGGATAGGCTCGGATTCCCACGGCCCACAGGCCGTTGAGCATCTCGTGGGTGCGTTCTTTGGTGTTGTTCCGGTGGTCGGTCAGGTAGACCACCTGTACGGCGCAGTCCTTCTCCACTGCATAGAGGGGCAGCAGGCCGGCGAAAAACAGATGGTCGTCATCGCCATGACTGCAAAACAGCACCATATCCGCCTTGCCATCCAGAGGGGCATCCCAACGCTGCACAAAGTCCGGCGTCTGTCCGGGGGAGAAAACGAAAATCTCACTGAGCCGAACAGGGCCGTTATCAAAGGTGATTGTGACGCTGGTGGGCTGGTTCAGAGCGGTCAAATCCACATATTCGTGCAGATAGCCCCGACTGCCGGCAGTGATAGTGCAGCCGGTGGCGTTATCAGTAATGGTGTATTCGCCGTACTCCAAATCGAACAGTAGGTACAGCGCACCGATGCCCTTTTCATTTTCCAGCGTGACTTTAGCATTGCCGGCGGAGCGCTTGTAGGTTTTGGTGTTGCCGTCGTGCAGGAATTTGGTGCTGTCGAAACCGATGCCGGAGAATACGGTGGTTTGCGTCATATCTTCGGCGGCTTGCGCAGACTCGGTGGCCGATACAGTGGGAACAAGGCTGAAAAGCAGACACAGGCATAGCGTCAGTGCCGCCAGTCGTAATTTCATAGATTAGACCTCCTTGGTGGTGTTACGATTATTCTATCAGATGCGACGCAGTTTGTCAAAGTGTGCGTTCTTGACAGGGGAGGGGAATATCGTGTAAAATGGCGTGGTGGAGGTTGTGCAATGGAAAAGATATTTGATCGACTTCCGGAGGCGCTGCTTCCGTGGTATCAACAGAACAAGCGTGATTTGCCCTGGCGGGCAGATCGGGAGCCCTATCATATCTGGCTGTCGGAAATTATGCTGCAGCAGACCCGTGTGGAGGCGGTGAAGGGGTATTATTGCCGCTTTCTGGATGCGCTGCCCAACATTGAGACGCTGGCGCAGGCGGATGATGGGCTGCTGCACAAGCTCTGGGAGGGGCTTGGATATTACAGCCGTGTCCGAAATCTGAAAAGGGCGGCGCAGGTGATTATGGAGCGCCATGGCGGGCGCTTTCCTGAGGAATATGCACAGGTGCTGGCGCTGCCCGGAATCGGGGAGTACACCGCCGGAGCCATTTGCTCCATTGCCTTTCATCAAGGAACGCCTGCGGTGGACGGAAATGTGATGCGTGTGGTTTCCCGTTTGACGGAGAATGCCACACCAATCGATGACCCGTCGTTCAAGAAAAGAATTCGGCTGGCGCTGGAGAAGGTGTATCCTGCGGAAGCGGGGGCGTTTACGCAGGCGCTGATGGAGCTTGGTGCTACGATATGTGGCCCCAACTGGAAGCCTAAATGTGAAGAATGTCCTTGCCAATCCTTCTGTGGCGGCGCTATTCATGGTACGGCTGAGCGCTTTCCTGTGAAGAAGCCAAAGATTTCACGGCGCATTGAGGAGCGAACCGTGTTTATTCTGTACTGTGAGGGAAAATACGCTCTGCGCAAGCGTCCGGATACGGGGCTGCTGGCGGGATTGTGGCAGTTTCCGGATGTGGTCGGCTGGTTGGAGCCGGAGGCAGCACTGGAAGAAGTAGGACGGCTAAGCCTTCGGCCCAAGGAGCTGCGCCGTCAGGTACATCGCAAGCACGTATTTACGCACATTCAGTGGCAGCTGCGAGGATACTATATAGAGGTTGCGGAGCCGGTGGGAGAATTCCGCTGGTTTACCGCTGAGGAAATAAATAATGAGGCGGCGCTGCCGACGGCTTACCGCCAGTTTTGGGAGGAAATTGAGGATGTTTGATTTTCATATGCATTCCACCGTGTCTTTTGATGGACACGATGCGCCGGTGGAGATGGTGCAGGCGGCTGCGGCGGCTGGTTTGAAGGAGATTTGCTTCACGGATCATATCGACTACTTTGCCAATGTGGAAAAGCAGGAGTGGGTCTTTGATACGCAGGTCTACAATGAAGCTTACGACAACCTGAACCACCCCGCATTGAAGATTCGGCGGGGGCTGGAATTTGGAATCAAGCCCTATAATGCGTCCCAACTGCGGGAGGATTTGAATCGTCGACCGTTCGACTTTGTGCTGGGCTCGGTGCATTTTGTGGACGAGCTGGATGTGTATTATCAGGAGTATTGGGAAGGGAAGTCCTTGTTTGAGGGCGAGCGACGTTTTCTGGAGGAAACGCTGACTTGCGTTCAGGCCCATGAGGATTTTGACGTTCTGGGCCACCTGACCTACATCAGCAAGGCTCGTGCCAATCCGACGCCTCGTCCTGTGCCCTTTGATGAGCATAGGGAGCTGATTGACGAGATTCTGCGGGTACTGGCGGCGAAGGGGAAAGGTATGGAAATCAACACCAGCGGCGTAAATCGGTGTGGGGATTTTCTGCCCTATGAGCGTTGCTTCCGCCGGTTTAAGGAATTGGGCGGCGAAATCGTCACCGTGGGCTCTGATGCCCACACCGCCAGCCGTGTGGGACAGTATTGTCATCGAGCCTGCCACCTACTGAAGGACATTTTTGGATACGTTTGTACCTTTGAAGATCGAAAGCCGATTTTTCATAAGCTATAAATGGAGGTGCGGGTGTGAAGGAAATCGCAAAGAAAATCCATTCAACACTGTTTGACGGCATCGAACCGGAGAATTATTTGGCGGTGCTGGGATGCACTGGCTACCACCTTGGGAAATACCGAAAAGGTGATATTGTGGCTTTCGAGGCGGAAAACATCCGACACATTGGAATCATTCTTTCCGGCACAGTGGATATGATCAAGGAGGATTTCCAGGGAGATAAGTATATGCTGCTACGTTTGGGGCGGGATGAGGTGTTTGGTGAAACCTTCGCCTGCGGCAGCGACAGCGCATCCATCGTTACGTTTATGGTGTCGGAGGATTCAGAGATTTTGTTTATGCCTTTCAGCAGGATGATGCATAGCTGCAGTAAGGCTTGTGCGTTTCACCATCGACTGATTGAGAATATGCTCCGCATTATTGCGGATAAAAATCGGGAACTGCTTCAAAAAGTTGAGGTGGTTTCCAAGCGAACCATTCGAGAAAGACTGCTGGTTTATCTTTCGATGCAACCTTGCAAATCAGAATACATTGAAATTCCCTTTGGCCGCACGGAGCTGGCGGAATATCTCTGTGTGGACCGCAGTGCCCTGAGTCGGGAGCTTGTGAAATTGAAAGCGGAAGGCATCATCGATTACGATAGAAACTGTTTTCGTATTCTGTGAACAATCCCCCACCGATAATCGGTGGGGGATGTTTTGCGATGTGATATTTGCAACATATTTCTGGGCCTGCATTTGCTATAATCAGTTTAGATAAAGTGCAATGCACAAATAAGATTCAAAGGAGTGAGGCTTATGCTGGACGGTTGCCAGGGAAAACCCAGAACACCAACGATTATTGAGAAAATCTGCCCGCAATGTGGGGCGGTGATTGAGCTTTTCTCCATCGACACTCAGATGCCCTGTGAAAAATGCGGATTTATGGCTTACAACGATACCTTGAGCTGTGTTCAGTGGTGCCAGTACGCTAGAAAATGCGTGGGCGATGAGATGTACGACCACATGATGGAGATTGCCGTAGCGCAGAAAGCGCGAAGGTGAGGGGGTACTATGATACGAAGAATCATTACCATCGATGAAAAAAAGTGTAATGGCTGCGGCCTGTGTGCTGAGGCTTGCCATGAGGGAGCTATCGGCATTGTGGAAGGGAAGGCGAAGCTGTTGCGGGAGGATTACTGCGACGGATTGGGCGACTGCCTTCCGGCCTGTCCCATGAAGGCAATCGCCTTTGAGGAGCGGGAGGCACCGGCATATAATGAAGCGGCGGTGATGGCTGCAAAGGCCGCATCCGGACGGCTGTCTAACTTCCCCGTCCAGATGAAGCTGTTGCCGGCCAATGCCCCCTATTTTGATGGGGCACATCTGCTGGTTGCGGCTGATTGTACCGCTTTTGCTTATGGCAATTTCCATCGGGATTTCATCCAAAATCGGGTGACGATGATTGGATGCCCGAAACTGGACGGAGTAAACTACGCCGAGAAACTGACGCAGATTTTTCTACATCATAACGTTTTGTCTGTTACCGTTGTTCGTATGACAGTACCTTGCTGTGGGGGTCTGACCTTTGCGGTCAAAACCGCCATCGAAAACAGTGGCAAGGGTATTCCTTTGCGGGTGGTTACCATATCCCCGGATGGGAAGATTGTCGGATAAGAAAAGGAGCGCTGCGGATTGCAGCGCTCCTTTGATGATTCAATTAGACAATACCCTGAGCGTTCATGGCGTCGGCGACCTTCAGGAAGCCGGCAATGTTGGCACCGGCAACGTAGTTGCCTTCCATGCCATACTCCTTGGCAGCAGCGTCCAGGTTGTGGAAGATGTTGACCATGATGGTCTTCAGCTTGCTGTCCACTTCCTCGAAGCTCCAGCTCAGACGCTCGGAGTTCTGGCTCATCTCCAGAGCGGAGGTGGCGACACCACCGGCGTTGGAAGCCTTACCGGGGCAGAACAGGATGCCGCTCTCCTGGAAGTACTTGGTGGCTTCCAGAGTGGTGGGCATGTTAGCACCCTCGGCAACAGCGAAGCAACCGTTGGCGACCAGCATCTTGGCGTCCTCCAGATGCAGCTCGTTCTGGGTGGCACAGGGCAGAGCCACATCACAGGGAGTGCTCCAAACGCCCTTACCCTCATGGTAGACGGCATTGGGACGGGCCTTGGCATACTCGGTCAGGCGAGCACGCTTGACCTGCTTTACATCAATCAGGGTATCCACATCGATTCCGTCGGGGTCGTAAATCCAACCGGTGGAATCGGAGCAGGTGACAGGCTTAGCGCCCAGCTGCCATGCCTTCTCAATGGCGTAGGTGGCAACGTTACCGGCACCGGAAACAACAACGGTCTTGCCCTCCAGGCTCTTGCCGTTGCACTTGAGCATCTCATCGGTCAGGTACAGCAGACCGTAGCCGGTAGCCTGAGTACGGGCCAAACTACCGCCGTAGCTGAGGCCCTTGCCGGTGAACACGCCTTCGTAAACGCCACGGATGCGCTTGTACTGACCGTACATGAAGCCAACCTCACGAGCACCAACACCGATATCGCCGGCAGGCACGTCGGTGTCAGCGCCGATGTACTTGTACAGCTCGGTAATCAGGCTCTGGCAGAAGGCCATAATCTCACGGTCGGACTTGCCCTTGGGGTCGAAGTCGGAGCCGCCCTTGCCGCCGCCGATGGGCAGGCTGGTCAGGCTGTTCTTGAAGGTCTGCTCGAAGGCCAGGAACTTCATGATGGACAGGTTGACACTGGGATGGAACCGCATACCGCCCTTGTAGGGGCCGATGGCGGAGTTGAACTGAACACGGTAAGCGTTGTTGACCTGCACCTGACCGTTGTCGTCCACCCAGGGAACACGGAACAGGATAACTCGCTCGGGGGTGGTCAGACGTTCCATAAGGGCGTTCTTGCGGTAGCTTTCCTCGTTGCGCTCGATAACGACACGCAGGGATTCCAGCACCTCTTCAACAGCCTGATGGAACTCGGGCTGGCCGGGATTCTGGGCCTTTACTCTGGCCAGGGTCTCGTCTACATAACTCATAAACAAAAGTCCTCCTCTGGAAGAATTATTTTTACTGACACATTGTATCAGATTGGATGCAAGAATACAAGAGGTTTTTGCAACTTTTTTTCTGAAACTTGCAAAAAAATATTTTCCGGACGGCAAAATAAACGATTGCCATCCGGAAAACGAAACTTTTATTTGTGCATAATTTCACCGGGCACGGGGGAGGACTTCCTGCTCCAGCACACGGACCAGCGTTTGCAGCTCCTGTGGGGTGGTGTGCCGACTGATAGAAATGCGGAAAGAGCCGTCGATTAGGGCGGGGGAAACGCCCATGGCCTCCAGAACGTGGCTCCGATGTCCCTTGGCGCAGGCGCTGCCGGCGGAAACGCAAATGTCGTTGTCCTGCAGGATGTTGATGGTGTTCTGGGTGGGCAGGCCGGCGATGGAGAGGGAGAGAATGTGGGGGGCGTCGTGAGCGCCGTTGATGTGAAGCTTCTCCAAATTCTGCAGCGACACAATCAGGTCATCCAGCATAGTTTTCTCCCGCATCACGTCATCTTTGAAGGTAGCGCTAACCGCTGCACAGGCAGCGGCGAACCCCATAATGGCGGGGGTGGCTTCCGTGCCGCTGCGGTAGCCGTTTTCCTGTCCGCCGCCGAACAGCAGCGGAGGAAAGGACTTCAATCGGGGGCTGATGTACAGACCGCCGGCACCCTTGGGGCCGTGGATTTTGTGGGAGGATACACTGATCAAATCAGCGCCCAGCGTTTTTGCGGAGAAAGGGATTTTCAGGAATCCCTGTACCGCATCGGTGTGAAAAACAGCATCGGGGCACAACTTGTGGGTCAGCTTTGCCATTTGGGAGATAGGCATCAGCGCACCGGTTTCGTTGTTGACCATCATGATGGACACCAAGATAGTGTCTTTCCGTAGAGCGGCTTTCAGCGCGTCGATGGTAACATGGCCGGCGGCATCCGGCTGGAGATAGGTGACTTCAAAGCCTTGCGCCTCCAGCTCCTTCATGCAGTTGAGGATGGCGTGGTGTTCAATGGCGGTGGTGATGATGTGCTTGTTCTTTTTGCCGAAACGTCTGGCAGTGCCGAAAATAGCCCAGTTGTCTGCTTCTGTGCCGCAGGAGGTGAAGAAAATTCGGTCATGCTCCGCACCAAGGGCAGCGGCCACCTGATTTCGGGCAGTGCGTAATGCATGGGCGGCATCGATGCCGAAGCCGTACAGGGAGCTGGGGTTTGCCCAGCCTTCGGTCATGGCGGCGGTCATGGCTGCAACAGCTTCGCCACAGGGCTTCGTGGTTGCAGAGTTGTCCAAGTAAATCATGTTGTTCATTCCTTTTGGTGACGCAAATTATCGTTTAGCGCACTGGCGCGGGAGGGTCTTGACCCTCCACTACAGTGGCCATTTGCTTATTCGCTAAATGATCGTTTAACTGTTTATTTACCTACGCAAAAGCGTTCAAAGATGCGGGCGGTGATGTCCTCCCGGACGGTGGCACCGGTGACTTCACCCATGGCGGACATGGCGGCTTCTACGTCAATCAGCACAGCATCCGGTGTCAGGCCCAGCTTCAAGCCTTGCAGTGCGGCCTGAATGGAGTCGTGAGCACGGCGCACCGCATCGAACTGGCGGGCGTTGGTCAAAATGGAGCCGTCACAGGGGGCGCTGCCCTCGAAAAATTGATCTACGGTATCCACCAGCAAATCCAGTCCTTCGCCGGTTTTGGCGCAGATGTGAATAATTGTCATAAAAGGCAAATCCGAAGGGGACACACGGTTTCCTAAATCGGATTTGTTGATGAGGGCGATGGCATTTTGGTGATCACAGCATAGGTCGATAATTTCCTCGTCATCGAAAGACAACGGCTGGGAGCCGTCGCAGACGAACAACACCAAATCCGCATCCTCAATGGCTTTTTTGGAGCGTTCCACGCCGATTGCTTCCACGGTATCACTGGTTTGGCGAATACCGGCGGTGTCGATAAGCCGCAGACGGGTTGCGCCCAGCATCACCGATTCCTCCACGGTATCCCGTGTGGTGCCGGGAATGTCGGTGACGATGGCTCGTTCGTAGCCGGCCAGCGCATTGAGCAGACTGGATTTTCCAACATTGGGCTTGCCTACGATGGCAGCAGCAACGCCCTGCCGCAGGATGCGTCCCTGACCGTAGCTATTTAATAATGTATGCAAGGTTTTTGCGTCTGTGCGCAGGATATCCTCATAGGCGGAAAGACCGAAGTCCTCGATATCCTCGTCGGGGTAGTCCAGCACCGCATGGAAATGGCTACACAGGTTGGTCAAATCATCGTAAACCGGATGTAGACGGCGTTTGAGCGTACCGCCCACCTGACCAGCGGCGTTGGCGGCGGCATCGGCGGTGTCAGCTTCAATCAGGTCGATGACAGCTTCCGCCTGCGTTAAATCCAACTGGCCGTTGAGGAAGGCGCGCTTGGTAAATTCTCCCCGCTGGGCCGGACGGGCGCCTGCCAGATACAGCGCCTCCAGTCCCGCTGCCAGCACCGCTGGCGATCCGTGGCAGTGAAATTCCACCGTATCCTCGCCGGTATAGCTGTGGGGCGCCCGGGAACACACCGCCATACACTGGTCAATGGTGCGCCCTTGCTTATCGTGCAGCAACCCCAGACATAGCTGCCGGTCGGGCATCTGGGACAGGGATTTCTTATTATATAATGTAAGGACTGCTTCTGCCACCTGAATACAGCCGTCGCCGGACAGCCGGATGATGCCGATGGCAGACACCTGATTGCCGGTGGACACGGCAGCGATAACGTCGGACATAGATACGCTCCTTTTGATTGATTCTCTGAAACTATACCACCAATCCAAGGAAAATGCAAATATAAAGTGGATAAAAGGCCGGCTATGGGGGAATACTGCTCCGGAGGTGACGGTATGGAGCGAATGTATAGGGGTGAGCTGACGGATGAGAATATCCGCAGTATCTTTGGCGGTGCGTCAGATTTTGTGGCTAGAGAATTGCGTTTCGGTCTGCGGACAGTCTATTACTATGCAATTGATGGCGTTATTGCCGCAAATACGGCATCTGACTATGTTATCAAGCCGTTAACCACATTGCAGGCGGATTCTATGCAGGAGCTGTATGAGTGTGCGCTTCATGGAAACGTCTATAACTCTGTTGCGGATGCCTGTGGAGATTTGGATACAGTTGCGTTGAAGCTGGTTAATGGTTTTTGTGTGGTGTTGTTTCCGGAAGTCGGTGCTGTTGCCTATGAGGTGAAAACGCCGGAAAAGCGGGGGTTGTCTGCTCCAGAGGTGGAGAACACTGTCAAAGGCCCGAAGGATGCCTTCGTGGAGACTAATCGTTCCAACACCAGTCTGATTCGGCGACATTTGCGGTCGCCGGATTTACGTATTTACGAAACGCAGGTGGGCAGGCGGAGCCTGACCAATGTATCTGTGATTTGGCTGGAGGGGGTGACGAATCCTGAACTGGTGGAGCGGATGAAGGCTCGCATTGCGTCCATCGATATCGATGGGTTTATCTCGCCCTCGGCAGTGGAGGAATACGTCACTGGTTCTCGAACGACGGCCTTTCCGCTGTTGCAGTATACCCAGCGGACGGACCGGTTTTGTCAGGGGATATTGGAAGGACGGGTCGGGCTGTTCGTAGACGGTCTGCCTATGGGATATCTGGCACCCGTGAATTTGGGTGTATTGTTAGACAGCCCTGAGGACAGGGGGAGGGATTTTATTTCTGCTTCCTGTATTCGGCTGCTACGCTATGGGGCACTATTGTTGAGTCTGCTTTTGCCGGCGGTGTATATTGCCATGGCCACCTTCCATCAAGAAATGATTCCCATGCCGCTGCTGCGGGCTATGATTGAAAGCAAGCAGTCGGTGCCATTCACTACGGCGATGGAGGTGCTGGGGCTGTTGATTGCTTTTGAGCTGCTGCAGGAATCGGGGATTCAACTGCCCCAGGCAATTGGACAGTCGGTGTCGATAATTGGCGGCATCGTGGTTGGCACAGCGGCGGTGGAGGCAAAGCTGATTTCGCCGGCGGCGTTGATTGCTGTGAGCATTGCGGGGGTTTGCGGATTTGTGCAACCCAATCGGGATTTGGCGGAGGCTATTCGGGTGTGGCGGTTTGGTATTGCGGTGCTGGGCGCGATAGGCGGACTGTTCGGCGTAACGGTTGGATCAGTGGGGCTGCTGATTCACCTGTCCGGATTGGAGAGCCTGAGCGTGGCGTATCTGGCACCCTTCTCCGAAGGTGCGGCGCCGGACCTGCTACGGAGCCGCTTAAAGCAGCGAAAATATCGATGTAACAGCTGGAACCCTCTGGATAGGAGGAATCAGAAATGAAGCGGTGGATTGTGCTGGCGCTGGCACTGCCGATGATTGCTTTTCTGGGAGGAAAAGGTGAGGCGGGGCGAGATGTTGCTCGCCTGCAGCCGATGGAGGTGCTGGCTGTGACGATGGAGGATGATGGGGTCCGGATTGAAACGGATACCGGCGATGCGGGGCGAGGGGCGAATCTGGAAGCGGCCATAGATAACTTGAAGTCTACTACTTCGGGGGAGATTTTTCTGGATACGGCGGAATATCTGCTGATAGCCGGATGCGAACCGCTACTGCCGGAGCTGGCGGCGCATCTTCGCCCCTCATGTCAGGTGTGCCTGGTAGAGGGAGAAGTGGAGCTGGAGTCCGTGGCACAGTTTTTGAAGATCCATCAGCCGGAACTGACGTTGGCAGAATATCGAGGGGGAATCAGAACCTTGAAGACCCTGAAGGAAGAAAAGGGGAGATTCAGATTTGTATCGTGAAACGGTGACTTCCAAACAAATGGGGGGGTGGTTCGCAACGGCCTTTTGCCCAGTAGCGGTGCAGCTGGCAGCGGGGCGAAGTCTGTCGACGGTAGTGGTGGCAGGAGTGCTTTCGCTGCTTGCCGCTTGTGCGGTGTGGCGCTGGGGACGCTTTGGCAGATGGACGTCAGTCCCTGCATTGCTATTGCTGATTGCGTCGGCGGGGCAGTTGCTGGAAGGAGCAGCGCAGGTGTGGCCGGGAAATAGTTATCCGGCGGTACCGCTGATATTGCTGGCGCTGGCGGTTTGGGGAGCGATGAAAGGCGCACAGGCCGCAGCGAGAGTAGGGTGTGTGCTGTTTTGGGGCGTAATTATTTCTTATCTGTTGGTATTTGGCGCTGCATTGGGGGATGTTCGCTGGGAATGGACAGGAAAAGCGACGAGCAGCGGAAAAGAATTTGTAGTACTTGTGATGCTGTTTCCGCTGGGGCGTGTGGTGCTTCGGGAAAGAAAGTGTGATTGGCGGCTGGCTTTGCCGGCTGGGGCTGCGGTGGCCGGTAATGTGCTGACGGCGGGCGTTCTCGGGATAGGTGCGACCTTGGGGTTTTACGAAATGGTTAAAAGTATAGATCTGCTCGGTACGTTGAAGCACTTTGAAGCGTTGATTTACGCAGGAGCAACGCTGGGGTGGTACGGTTTGTGCAGCTGGCTGCTGTCGATATCGGGTGGTCTTGGAGAAATGATTGGAGGAAACGGCAGATGGTGTCCGGCGGTGACGGCGGGTGGCATTACCATTTGGATGCTGTTGAAATTGCACATAGGGGTGGGCCTTTTGGTGGTTTTGACGGCTGTATTTTGGGTTTTAATTCCGATTTTGGCACAAGCGCTAGAAAGCGTAAAAAAGCTCAAAAAAAGTAAAATAGACCCTTGACAAATGGCGCCCCATCTGATAAGATGTGCAAGCTTTCAGTGCGGAGCAACGGCTGAAACAAAGCGAAAACTTTTTTGAAAAAGCGCAAAAAAATGCTTGACAAAAAGAACGCTCTGTGCTAAAATAACTGAGCTGTCCGCTGAGCGGTCGGCGGCTGTACCTTGTAAATTGAATAACGCAAAGACGAAATGAACACCTTGGACAATTGATGAATTGTTTAAGTTTCGAGTAAAATCGAATTTAAGCCAACGAAAAT
>SVME01000035.1 GCA_015067605.1 Oscillospiraceae bacterium | reverse complement strand
TCGGCACCTCCCACGGCGCTTACAAGTTCAAGCCCGGCACCAACCCCCAGCTGCGCTTCGACATTCTGGAGTCCATCATCGAGAAGCTGCCCGGCTTCCCCATCGTCCTGCACGGTTCTTCCTCCGTTCCTCAGGAGTATGTGGAGATGGTCAACACCTACGGCGGCGCTATGCCCGGTGCCATCGGCGTGCCCGAGGAGCAGCTGCGTAAGGCTGCCCAGCTGGCTGTCTGCAAGATCAACATCGACTCCGACCTGCGTCTGGCCATGACCGGCACCATCCGTAAGTTCTATGCCGAGCATCCCGACAAGTTCGACCCCCGTGAGTACCTGAAGCCCGCCCGCGCCAACATCAAGGAGCTGGTCCGCCACAAGCTGATCAACGTTCTGGGCTGCGCCGGCAAGGCCTAATTCTCCCCTGAACATATTTCGGACTCCCTCACTTGAGGGAGTCCTTCTTTTTGAGTGTAGGGCACCTCTAAAAACTAAGTTTCGAGCAGGTGCCCTGTAGTAAATTATATCGGTTTTCTTTACAAAGAGGCTTTTTTGCGCTGTCCCCTTGCCATTCAGAAACGAGGGTGATATAATGTGTTTATCTATCGCTATGGAGGTTTCTTATGAATATCATCATCGCCGGCGATGGTCGTGTGGGCTCTACCCTGACCCGTCAGCTCTCTACCGAAGGCTGTGATTTGACGCTTATCGACAACGACCGTACTGTACTGGAATCCAGCATCGGACGTTACGACGTTATGTCCATCCACGGTAACTGCGCCTCCATGTCAGTACTCCAGCAGGCCGGTGTTAACGACACTGATTTGCTGATTGCCGCTACCAGTGCCGATGAAGTGAATCTGCTCTGCTGCACCACCGCTCATGGTATCAACCCCAAAATCCATACCATTGCCCGTATCCGTAATCCGGAATACACCGAACAGATTTATGCCATGCGCGACATTTTTGGTCTTTCCATGGCTATCAATCCGGAAAAGCAGGCAGCTACTGAAATCGAACGGCTTTTGAATTATCCCGGTTTCTTACGCCGTGACATCTTCGCACAGGGACGCACCGAAATCGTAGAACTTCGAATCGACGCTAACAGCAAGCTGTGCAATGTTCCCCTGATTGAAATGGCCAGCATCGTCAAATGTCGGGTTCTGGTCTGCGCCGTTCTGCGCCGAGGCACCGCTCTGGTTCCCAGAGGTGATTTCGTACTTCAGGAGAACGACCGTATTTTTGTCACTGCGCCCAGTGAAAATCTGACCACCCTACTGAACAATCTTGGCATCATTACCCGTCGTGTCCGAAGTGTTTTACTTTGCGGCGGTGGTCGAGTGGCTCACTATCTGGCTGCTTCTCTCGAAAAAACCGGCATCAAGGTGCGCATCATTGAATCTGACCGCAGTCGCTGCGAGGAGCTATGTGCCCTGCTGCCCAAGGCCTCCATCGTCCACGGCGACTGCGGCGATTTGGAACTGCTGGAAGGCGAAGGGTTGTCCAAATGCGACGCACTTGTTACGCTTACCGGTTCGGATGAGCTGAACATGATTATCTCCCTATACGCTACTAATCGAGAGGTCCCGCAGGTCATCACCAAGCTGGCGGATATCGGCAGTCGCACCGTACTGGATACTCTGAACATCGGCAGCGTCATCTGCCCCAAAGAACTGATTTGTAACCATATCGTGCGCTACGTTCGAGCTATGCAAAATCAAACCGGTGCCGCACTCTCCGTCCATGCCATCGCCGATGGACAAGTAGAAGCGCTGGAATTTATGGTGGATGAGAACACCCTCCACTGCGGCGTACCCCTGCGGAATCTGAAAACTCGTCCCAATGTGCTGATTGCCAGCATCGGTCACGGTTCCCGAACCGAGATTCCTAACGGTAATTCCTCCTTCCAGCTGAGCGACACCCTTGTTGTGGTCACCAGCGGTCGCGGTGTTCTGAAGCAAATCAACGATATTTTCATGTAAGAAGGCGGCTGTATGAATTACAAAATGATTGGCCGCTTTTTAGGCCAGATTCTCTCCATCGAGGGTCTTTTTATGATTCCCGCCGCCCTTATCAGCGTAGGCTACGGAGAATGGAATACCGTCCTGGCCTTCCTGATTACCATGGGCGCAATTACCGGCACTTGCCTTTTGATTTTCCTGACCTGTCACAAAGCACCGAAAATTCTGAACGCAAGAGAAGGCATGATCTGTGTGGGATTTAGCTGGATTGTACTGAGTTTATTTGGTTGCCTGCCTTTCGTGCTGTCCGGCGATATCCCCCGTTACATCGATGCCTTTTTCGAAATCGTTTCCGGTTTTACCACCACCGGTGCCTCTATTCTTTCTAATGTGGAGGACTTATCCAAGGGCGTCCTTTACTGGCGCAGCTTCAGCCACTGGCTGGGCGGTATGGGCGTGCTGGTTTTCCTGCTTGCCGTATCCCCCGGCGACAAGGACACCGGCTTCACCATGCATCTGCTGCGAGCCGAAAGCCCCGGCCCTGAGGTTGGCAAGCTGACCCCACGGATGCGCAAAACTGCCAGCATCCTTTACATCATCTACATCGCCCTGACCATTATCAACATTATCTTCCTGCTGTGCGGTGGGATGCACTGGCTGGAGGCTATTTGCACCGCCTTTGGTACTGCCGGCACCGGCGGCTTCGGCATCAAAAATGATTCTATAGGCAGCTTTAGCCCTTACATCCAGTACGTCACCACCGTTTTCATGTTCCTGTTTGGCATCAATTTCAGCTGCTACTATCTACTTCTGCTGCGTCAATTCCGGTCGGTGTTTCGAGATGAGGAGCTTCGGACTTACATTGCCATCGTCGTTGTGGCAATTGTGCTGATTGTTCTGAACATTCGTCATATGTACAGCACGCTGGAGGAAACCTTCCGCCACGCTTCCTTCACTGTATCGTCCATCGTTACCACCACCGGTTACTGCACCACAGACTTCGACCAATGGCCAGCCTTCTCAAAATCCATCATCATGTTCCTGATGATGGTCGGTGCCTGCGCCGGCAGCACCGGCGGCGGTTTGAAGGTATCGCGGTTGCTGTATCTTCTGAAAAGTCTGGGGCGGAACATCACCCAGGTGCTGAATCCCCGTCGGGTAAAGGCCATCCGGAACAATGGCTCCGTAGTCAGCCAGCAGGTGCTGGACAACACCAACGCCTACCTCGCCGCCTATGTGAGTATTCTGGTATTCAGTTTCGTTATCGTGTCGCTGGACAACAACACCATCGGCACCAATTTCACTGCGGTGCTTTCCTGCTTCAACAACATCGGTCCCGGTCTGGAAGCCGTTGGCCCCACCTGCAACTTCGCCCATTACAGCAACCTGAGTAAGCTGGTGCTGTCGGCGGATATGCTGGCCGGACGGCTGGAAATCTTCCCCATCCTCGCTTTGTTCGCCAGAGGCACCTGGAAGCATTGAGCTTTTGTCTATATTTAATAAGAAGGGATCCTTACTTTATTTCGATTTCGTAAGGATCCCCTCTTGATTTTTTGCGCCATTTTCGCCATAATAGTATGGGCTGAAAAATGTCCTATCCAACCTTCCGACTGCCATCCGTGGCCGGAGAAATGAGGTCAATTATGGAAAGAAAAATCGGAACCACCTCCCGTGGCATTCGTTGCCCCATCATCCGTGAGGGCGATGATCTTTGCAAAATCGTTGTCGACAGCGTGCTGGACGCCGTCGCAAGCGAGAACATCCAGCTCAACGACCGGGATGTGGTCGCTATGACCGAGTCCATCGTTGCCCGTGCGCAGGGTAACTATGCCTCCGTTTCCGCCATCGCCAAGGACGTTAAGAATAAACTGGGTGGTGAGACCATCGGTGTCATCTTCCCCATCCTGTCCCGTAACCGTTTCGCGATTTGCCTGCGTGGCATCGCCATGGGCGCTAAGAAAATTGTGCTGATGCTCAGCTACCCCTCCGACGAAGTGGGTAACGAGCTGGTGTCCTTCGATCAGCTGGACGCCGCCAAGGTCAATCCCTACTCCGACGTGCTGTCGCTGGAGAAGTACCGGGAGCTGTTTGGTGCCAATCCCCACCCCTTCACCGGCGTGGACTATGTGCAGTACTACGGCGATCTGGTTCGTGAGTGCGGTGCTGAGTGCGAAATCATCTTCGCCAATGACCCCCGTGCCATCCTTCCTTACACCAAAAACGTTCTGAACTGCGACATCCATACCCGTGTGCGCACCAAGCGTCTGCTGCTGGCCGCCGGTGCGGAGCGTGTCTGCGGTCTGGACGATATCCTCACCGAGTCCATCGATGGCAACGGCTACAACGCCGCCTACGGCCTGCTGGGCTCCAACAAGTCCACCGAGGACAAGGTTAAGCTGTTCCCCCGGGACTGCAGCGATCTGGTCATGGCTATCCAGCGTAGCTTCCTGAACAAGACCGGCAAGCACATCGAAGTCATGGTCTACGGCGACGGTGCCTTCAAGGATCCCGCCGGCAAGATTTGGGAGCTGGCTGACCCTGTGGTCTCCCCCGCATACACCCCCGGTCTAGAGGGCACGCCCAACGAGCTAAAGCTGAAATATCTGGCTGACAACGACTTCGCCAACCTGTCCGGTGCAGAGCTGAAGGCCGCCATCGAGAATGCCATTCGGGAAAAGGGTAGCGATCTGGTGGGCAACATGGCCTCTCAGGGCACCACTCCCCGCCGCTTGACGGATTTGATTGGCTCCCTGTGCGACCTGACCTCCGGCTCCGGCGACAAGGGCACCCCCGTCATTCTGGTTCAGGGCTATTTCGATAACTACACCAACTAAATCAGCTGTGCAATGCCACCCCTTAGTCATTGACAAAGGGGTGGCGGCATGGTATAATACTCTGAAGTTCGAACGACCCTACCGACTAAGCAAAGGAGAATCCCATCATGGAACACAAGCTCAAGATTCACGCTACAACCTGTGATCCTGACTTTGGTATTCGTGTTTCCAATTTCCTGAACAACGTCGGCATTGGTGTTTCCAATTTTGAATACGCTGTTTTTCCCGGCTTTTGTGATGTGCATGTGCATTTCAGAGAGCCGGGATTTTCATATAAAGAAACCGTTGCCACCGGCTGCGCCAGCGCCGCCCGAGGCGGTTACACTGCGGTATGCACCATGCCGAATCTGAATCCCACACCGGACACGCTGGAGCATCTGAATATCCAGCGGCAAATTATCGAATCCGATGCCTGCATCCACGTCTATCCCTACGGCACCATCACCATGGGCGAGGTGGGTCAGCAGCTTTCCGATATGGACGCCATGGCTCCCTATGTCTGCGGCTTTTCTGATGACGGACGGGGCGTGCAAAATGACCAAATGATGCGCACCGCCATGGAAAAAGCCAAAAAGCTGGGCAAAATGATTGTTGCCCACTGCGAGGTCAACGATTTGCTACGGGGTGGCTACATCCACGATGGCGAATACGCCAAAGCTCACGGTCATCGAGGCATCTGCTCCGAAAGTGAATGGGCGCAGATTGCCCGGGATTTGGAACTGGTAAAGGAGATTGGCTGTGCTTACCACGTTTGTCACATCTCTACCAAGGAAAGTGTGGACATCATCCGAAAGGCCAAGGCCGAGGGCGTGGATGTGACCTGTGAAACCGGCCCCCACTACCTGATTCTGGACGACAGCCATCTGCAAGAGGACGGGCGTTTCAAAATGAATCCCCCTCTGCGTAGTAAAGATGACCGGCTGGCTCTGATTGAGGGTATTGTGGATGGCACCATCGACATGATTGCCACCGACCACGCCCCCCACTCCGCCGAAGAAAAATCCAAAGGACTAGAAAAGAGTGCCTTTGGGGTGGTGGGTCTGGAAACGGCCTTCGCCGCCATGTACACTCATCTGGTCAAGCCTGGAATCATCACCACGGAGCGGCTGGTGGAACTACTGGTGGACAACCCCAGAAAACGATTCCATCTCCCCATCGGACTGGACTTCAGCCTTTGGGATTTGAATAAACAATACACCGTAGACCCTGCCGAATTTGAGTCCATGGGAAAAGCAACACCCTTCACCGGCATGGAGCTTTACGGTCGCTGCCTGCTTACCGTCTGCGACGGCAAAATAGTCTGGCAGGAAAATACTTGATAAACCTTATTTCGCAATAGATTACGGAGGATTCTTATGGCTAAGCGCAAAGATTTGAAGAAGATTATGATCATCGGCTCTGGTCCCATCGTCATCGGACAGGCTGCCGAATTTGACTACGCCGGCACGCAGGCCTGCCTTGCTTTGAAGGAAGAGGGCTACGAGGTGGTGCTGGTCAACTCCAACCCCGCTACCATCATGACCGATACCACCATTGCGGACAAGGTCTACATGGAGCCCCTGACGCTGGAATATGTGGCGAAAATCATTCGCTACGAGCGTCCGGACGCCATCCTGCCCGGCATCGGCGGTCAGACCGGTCTGAATCTGGCCATGCAGCTGGAGAAGAAGGGCATCCTTGCAGAGTGTCAGGTGGAACTGCTGGGCACTTCCAGCGAATCCATCGAGCGGGCCGAGGACCGGGAACTGTTCAAGGAGCTGTGCCAGTCCATCGGTGAGCCGGTCATCCCCTCCGAGATTACCTATTCCATCGAAGAGGCAAAGGAGGCCGCTGCCCGCATTGGCTATCCTGTGGTTCTGCGTCCTGCATTCACGCTGGGCGGCACCGGCGGCGGCTTTGCCTACAACGAGGCCGAGCTGGTGGAGGTGGGTCTGAACGCCTTCAAGCTCTCCCCCGTCCATCAGGTTCTGATTGAAAAGTCCGTCAAGGGCTATAAGGAAATCGAGTTCGAGGTTATGCGCGACGGTGCCGGCCATGCCATCACCATTTGCGGCATGGAAAACATCGACCCCGTTGGCGTTCACACCGGCGACAGTCTGGTGGTTGCCCCCATCATGACCCTAAACGACCACGACCTGAAGATGCTTAACAACTCCGCCATCAAGCTAATCAAGGAGCTGAAAATCGAGGGTGGCTGCAACGTTCAGTTTGCTCTGAATCCCCACTCCTCCGAGTACTTCCTCATCGAGGTCAACCCCCGTGTGTCCCGTTCCTCTGCTCTGGCCTCCAAGGCTTCCGGCTACCCCATCGCCCGTGTCACCGCCAAGATTGCAGTGGGCATGACGCTGGAGGAAATCAAAATTGCCAACACCAACGCTGCCTTCGAGCCCCAGCTGGACTATGTGATTGCCAAGCTGCCCCGTTTCCCCTTCGACAAGTTCACCTCCGCTCCCAACACCCTGGGCACCCAGATGAAGGCCACTGGCGAAGTCATGGGCATTGGTTCTACCCTGGAGGAGTGCCTGCTTAAGGGTATCCGCAGCTTGGAGACCGGCGCAAATCATATCTATCACGCCAAGTTTGACAATATGTCCGTGGCGGAGCTGCTGGACTATATCAAGGAATTCCGCTCCGATAACCTGTTTGCCATTGCGGAGCTGTTCTATCATGGCGTGTCCATGGAGCAAATCCATGAAATCACTCAGATTACCCCCTACTTCCTGGAGGCCATCAAGCGGATTGTGGACATGGAGGAAACCCTGAAGGTCAATGTTAAGGATTTGACCACCCTCACCGCCGCTAAGAAGATGGGCTTCAGTGACAAGTATGTGGCCCGTATGTGGAACTGCACCGAGCTGGAAGTGTACAACTTCCGGAAGGAGCACAACCTGTTCCCCGTGTTCCGGATGGTGGACACCTGCCACACCGGCGCATATATCCCCTACTTCTACTCCTCCTACACCGGTGAAAACGCTTCCGTCCTCACCGACAAGAAGAAAATCGTCGTGCTGGGTGCCGGCCCCATCCGTATTGGTCAGGGTGTTGAGTTCGACTACTCCACCGTCCATGCGGTTATGACCATCAAGAATGCCGGCTACGAGGCCATCATCATCAACAACAACCCCGAAACCGTTTCCACCGACTACACCACCGCCGACAAGCTGTACTTCGAGCCTCTGACTCCTGAGGATGTGATGAACATCATCGAGTTCGAGAAGCCCGAGGGCGTCATCGCTTCTCTGGGCGGTCAGACCGCCATCAATCTGGCGCAGCCTCTGACCGACCGTGGCGTGAAGATTATTGGCACCGACTGCGCTGCCATTGATAAGGCAGAGGATCGGAACGCCTTTGAAAACCTGCTGAACGAGCTGAACATCCCCCGTGCCAAGGGTCAAGCTGTGACCAAGCTAGAGGACGGCGTTGCCGCCGCCAACGAGATTGGCTACCCCGTGCTGGTGCGCCCCTCCTTCGTGCTGGGCGGTCGGGCGATGCAGATTGTCGCCAACGAGGAACAGCTGCGCCACTACCTGCGCACCGCCGTTGAAATCGACGAGGATAAGCCCGTTCTGGTTGATAAGTATATTCAGGGCCGTGAGGTGGAGATTGATGCCATCTGCGACGGTCGGGATGTATTCGTCCCCGGCATCATGGAGCTGGTGGAACGCACCGGCGTCCACTCCGGCGACTCCATCTCCGTCTATCCCCCCTTCTCCATCAGCAACAAGGTCAAGGGCATCATCCTGCAGTACGCCAAGAAGCTGGGTCTGGCCATCGGCATCGTTGGTCTTTACAACATCCAGTTCATTGTGGATAAGGATGACAACGTATTCATCATTGAGGTCAACCCCCGTTCTTCCCGTACCGTTCCCTTCCTCAGCAAGGCCACCGGCTATTCTCTGGCAGACATCGCCACCGAGGTCATTCTGGGCAAGAGCCTGAAGGAACTGGGTCTATTCGACATCTATCCCGACGAGAAGGAGCGCTGGTACGTCAAGGCTCCTGTGTTCTCCTTCAATAAGATTCGTGGTCTGGACGCTTACCTGTCCCCCGAAATGAAGTCCACCGGCGAAGCCATCGGCTACGACCGCACCATGACCCGTGCGCTGTACAAGGCTTTGCAGGCATCCGGTATGCACCTGCAGAACTACGGCACCATTCTGGTCACCATCGCCGATCAGGACAAGGAGGAGGCACTGCCTTTGATTCGCCGGTTCTACCAGCTGGGCTTCAACATTCAGGCCACCACAGGCACTGCTAAGTTCCTCAGAGAAAACGGTGTCCGTACCCACGCTTTGAACAAAATCAGCGAGGGCAGTGATGAGATTCCCAACGCTCTGCGTCAGGGCCACATTGCCTACGTCATCAACACCAAGAACCCCGGTGCCAACGAGAACGACGGCATCCAGATTCGTCAGCTTGCCACCGAGTACAACGTGACCCTGTTCACCGCTCTGGATACCATCAAGGTCCTGCTAGACGTTCTGGAGGAAACCACCTTGACGATTTCCACGATTGATGCCTAACGGCTCGATATAAATCCCTTCGGGATTTTCGATATAGGCTTCGCCTTCGATATGTGTAAACACTCGATATGCCCTGTTGGGCAAGAGGGATTTATATCATATCGAAGCGTTGCTATATCGAATTTGCGAAGCAAATATATCGAATGGGCGAAGCCCATATATCGACAAAAGGGAGGGATTTTCGTGGCGGAACAAAAAGGTCAACTTCGTGAAGATTGCATTGATTTTGCCATACTCGTTTCCGATATATGCGACGAAATCGAAGGTTGTAGTGTTTATGTAAATCAACTCCTGCGCTGTTCCTCATCCATTGGTGCCAATCTACACGAAGCAAAATACGCCCAAAGTCGTGCTGATTTCATCAGTAAGCTTGAAATATCACTAAAAGAAAGCTATGAAACAGAATACTGGCTTGAATTGCTATGGCGAAAAAACAGGCTGTCCACAGAGCAGTACAACCAGCTAAGAAACAAGTGTGGCACCATTCGCAGAAAACTAATTGCATCTGTTACGACTGCGAAGGCAAATAGAGGGAATCGACCATGATGAGGCATGATTTGGATATCATCTATGAGCAGTTGATAGACAAATACGACCTTCTACTCACCAATACCTTTGCCTTGGATGCAGGCTACACCATCGATGTAAAGGTTTTGTGCGGCGAATCCGTAATTGGAAAATTCAATCTGTACAGGGAGTACGACGATTGTGGTGAATTTGTTTTCAGCGTGGAGTACGCCCCTGACCTGTACACACATTGGCATCCCTATTCCAGAGAGCAAGCGTTAGAAGATGTTGTCAACTTCATGGAAGGCAAACGCAAGTGGTGCCCATGAACCGCCATCCCAGAAATACGTTTAGGGAGGGTCAAGCCCCTCCCGTGCAGCATCCAGTTACCATGGAGGAATCATGAAACAATCCCTATTTACCATTATCGAAAACACCCCTCTGACTCGTGACGTGATGCAGATGGTACTCTCCGGCGATACCTCTGCCATCACCACTCCCGGTCAGTTTGTGAATATTCAGCTGGAGGGCAAATTCCTCCGGCGGCCCATCTCCGTCTGCGACTACGATGAAAATACCCTGACCATCATCTACAAGGTGGTGGGCAAAGGCACGGCCCAGATGCAAGCCATGAAGTCCGGCGAAACGCTGGACATCCTCACCGGTTTAGGCAACGGCTATAACGTGAACCGTGCCGGCGACGCACCGGTGCTGATTGGCGGCGGTGTCGGCGTTCCGCCTATGTATAACCTTGCAAAAAAGCTCATCGGAATGGGCAAAAAGGTATCTGTTATCCTCGGTTTTAATACAGAATCCGAGATTTTCTACGAAAATGAATTTAAGGCACTGGGCTGCGATGTGACGGTGACCACCGTCGATGGCAGCTATGGCGTGAAGGGCTTCGTGACCGATGCTCTGCCGGATAGCTACACCTACTTCTTCACCTGCGGTCCCGAGCCCATGCTCAAGGCCGTCCACAAAGCTACCACCACCTCCGGCCAAATGAGCTTCGAGGAACGGATGGGCTGCGGCTTCGGCGCTTGCATGGGCTGCTCCTGCAAAACCCTCACCGGCTATAAGCGCATCTGCAAGGAAGGCCCCGTGATGCGAAAGGAGGAAATCGCATGGAACTGAATGTGAATTTGTGCGGCATCGAGCTGGACAACCCTGTGATTCCAGCCTCCGGTACCTTCGGCTACGGCTACGAATTTTCCCAGCTGTACGACATCAACTGCCTTGGCACTTTCTCCTTCAAGGGAACCACCAAGGATCCACGATTTGGCAACCCCACGCCCCGTATTGCGGAATGCACCGCCGGCATGATCAACGCCGTTGGTCTGCAAAATCCCGGCGTAGAGCAGGTCATTAGTCAGGAACTACCCAGAATGAAACGGTATTTCCACAAGCCGGTGATGGCGAATGTCAGCGGCTTCTCCATCGAGGACTACGCCTACACCTGCGAAAAACTGGACAAAGAAGAACAGGTAGGCTGGCTGGAGGTCAACGTTTCCTGCCCCAATGTCCACGGCGGCGGTATGAGCTTCGGCACCTCTCCCGAGGCCGCCGCAGAGGTAACGAAAGCCGTCAAGGCCGTCACCACCAAGCCCGTCATCATTAAGCTGTCACCCAATGTCACCGACATCGTATCCATCGCCAAAGCCTGCGAGGAAGCCGGCGCCGATGGCATTAGCCTAATTAACACCCTTCTGGGTATGCGCATCGACCTGAATCGCCGCCGTCCGGTAATCGCCAACACCATGGGCGGTTTCTCCGGAAGTGCCATCTTCCCCGTTGCGGTGCGGATGGTTTATCAGGTGGCCCACGCCGTCAAAATCCCTGTGGTGGGCATGGGCGGTGTCAGCTCCGCTGAGGACGTTATCGAAATGATGATGGCCGGTGCCACTGCTGTCCAGGTGGGTGCCGCAAACCTTATTAACCCCTATATCTGTCGGGACATCGTAAACGATTTGCCCCGTGTCATGGAAAAATACAGAATCAATAATCTGAAAGATATTATAGGAGGCGTTCAATTATGGGAAAAGATGTAATCGTAGCCTGTGACTTTGCCAGCGCAGAGCAGACCTTTGCCTTTCTGGACAAGTTCACCGGCCGCAAGCCTTTCGTGAAGATTGGCATGGAGCTGTACTATGCCGAGGGCCCCAGCATCGTTCGTGAGATCAAAGCCCGTGGTCACAAGATTTTTCTGGACCTGAAGCTCCACGATATCCCCAACACCGTCAAGAAGGCCATGGCGGTCCTGCGAAATCTGGATGTGGATATCACCAACCTCCACGCCGCCGGCACCACCGCCATGATGAAGGGTGCTCTAGAGGGTCTGACCCGTGAGGACGGCACCCGTCCTCTGCTGATTGCTGTGACTCAGCTGACCTCCACGGATCAGGAGGCGCTGGAGCGTGACATTCTCATCAAGGAGCCTATGGATCAGGTGGTCATGCACTACGCGCAAACCGCTAAGAATGCCGGTCTGGATGGCATTGTCTGCTCTCCTCTAGAGGCTGGAAAGGTTCACGACCGCTGCGGCCAGAATTTCCTGACCATCACCCCCGGTGTCCGTTTCGCCGACGGCGATATTGGCGACCAGAAGCGGGTCATGACTCCCGCACAGGCCAAGGAAATCGGCTCCGACTACATCGTGGTTGGCCGTCCCATCACCGCCGCTTCTGACCCCGTGGCCGCTTACGAGCGCTGCGTAGCAGAATTTTGTGACTAAGGAGAATTACTATGGAATCCTACAAGAGAGAATTTATCCAGTTCCTGCAGAGCGCAGGAGTGCTAAAATTTGGTGATTTCACTGCAAAATCCGGTCGAAAGATTCCCTATTTCATCAACGCCGGTATGATTAAGACAGGCGACGAAATCGCCAAGCTGGGTGAGTTTTACGCCAAAGCCTATTTTGAGAAGGTCGGCAACAAGAAAACCGTCCTCTATGGACCTGCCTACAAGGGTATCTCCATCGCCGTGTCCGCCGCCGTTGCTCTGAGCAAGAACGGTCTGGACGTTCCCTTCTTCTTCAACCGCAAGGAAGCCAAGGATCACGGCGAAGGCGGCGTGTTCGTAGGCTATGTGCCGCAGGCCGGTGAAGAAGTGGTTATCGTGGAAGATGTTATCACTGCCGGAACCGCCATCCGTGAAAGCATGGCCATCCTGAGCAATCTGGAGGGTGTCAAGGTTGCCGCCACCTTCGTCATGGTTGACCGGAAGGAAAAGGGGAAGGGCCACAAGGGTGCCATGCAGGAAGTCGAGGAGGAGTTCGGCTTCCCCGTCTACTCCGTGGTGGATGTGTACGACATCATTGAATATCTGGAAGAAGATCCTGCAAACGCCGAGAACGTCACCCGCATCAAAAATTATCTGGCTGTGAATGGAGCGAACGCATGAGAAGTCTGCTGAACATCACCGATTTGAGCCTTAAAGAGCTGGACGAGCTGATTGCCACTGCCGAGGACATCATCGCCAATCCCGCTAAGTACGCAGAAGTCTGCAAGGGCAAAAAGCTGGCAACTCTGTTCTTTGAGCCCTCTACCCGTACCCGTCTGAGTTTCGAGGCTGCCATGCTAGAGCTGGGCGGTAGTGTGCTAGGCTTCAGCGAGGCATCTTCCTCCTCCGCCGCCAAGGGCGAGAGTGTGGCAGACACCACCCGCGTGGTTGGATGCTACGCCGATATCATCGCCATGCGTCACCCCAAGGAAGGTGCGCCTGTGGTGGCCGCACGGAAGGCCGGTGTGCCGGTCATCAACGCCGGTGACGGCGGTCACAACCACCCCACCCAGACACTGGCAGACCTTCTGACCATCTGGAGAACCAAGCACACCTTTGAAAATCTGACCATTGGACTTTGCGGCGACCTGAAATTCGGTCGTACTGTCCACAGTTTGGTGGGCGCTATGGCTCGCTACTCCGGCGTGAAGTTCGTATTCATCTCCCCCGAGGAGCTGAAAATCCCTCGCTACGTCATTCAGGACGAGCTTGAGCCCCACGGCATCCCCTATAAGGAAGTTGCCACCATGGAAGAGGTCATGCCGGAGCTGGACGTGCTTTACATGACCCGTGTGCAGGGCGAGCGATTTTTCAACGAGGCGGATTACATCCGTCTGCGGGACACCTACATCCTGACCCCCGAAAAGCTGACCACTGCTAAGGCGGATTTGACCATCATGCATCCCCTGCCCCGTGTCAACGAAATCAGCGTGAAGGTGGACGATGACCCCAGAGCCTGCTATTTCGATCAGGTGCGCAACGGCAAATATATGCGTGCTGCGCTGATTATGAAGCTACTGGAGGTAAAGGTATGATTATCGGACAAATCAAGGACGGCATCGTGCTGGACCACATCACCGCCGGTCGGGGCGCTGAGATTTATCGTGTGCTGGAGCTGAGCAAGCTGGACTGCACCGTGGCTATGATTGAGCGGGCGGAAAGCCCCAAGATGGGCCGCAAGGACATCATCAAAATTGGTCAGGTGTTGGACATGGACTTTAACGTGCTGGGCTACATTGATCCGGGCATTACCGTAAACATCATCCGTGACGGAAAGGTGGCGGAACGGCGCCGACTCAGCCTGCCCGAGAAGGTTTTCGGCGTTCTTAAATGCAAAAATCCCCGTTGTATCACCTCCGTAGAGCAGGAACTCGTCCACGAGTTTAAGCTGACAGACCCCAAAAACCAGGTCTATCGCTGCGTGTACTGCGACCAAAAAGCATCTAAATAAACGAAATCGCCGGTGTGGCTCAATCCACACCGGCGTAATATTTTAGCCCTCTTCCACAACGATTTCTTTCAGAGTAAGGCCGGGATTTTTCCGGCAGGTGAAGTCGATAGCCCAGTAGCTGGAGAACACCAGCAGGCTCCGGCCACGGTAATCCTCCAGCAGCTCAGCGTCGCTGCCCAGATTCAAATCGGACAGGTCGCCGGGGTAACTGTCAATCAGGCGAATCTCTTCATAGGGCAGGCCATCCATCCGCAAATCCACGCCGTACTCGTTCTTCATTCGGTACTGGAACACGTCGAACTGCAGAGTACCCACGACGCCCACGATGACCTCCTCCATACCGGAGTTAGGCACTTTAAAAATCTGGATAGCACCCTCCTGCGCAATCTGCTCCGTGCCCTTGACGAACTGCTTGCGTTTCATGGAGTCCTTAGCAGAAACACGGCTGAAATGCTCCGGCGCAAAGGTGGGGATGCCGGAATAGGTAAACTTTTTACCGGGGGTGGTGATGGTATCACCGATGGCAAAAATACCCGGGTCAAACACGCCAATCACGTCACCGGCATAAGCCTCGTCCACGATTTCACGCTCCGCAGCCATCAGCTGCTGGGGCTGGGACAGGCGCATTTTCCGGCCGCCCTGCACATGGAAATACTCCGCATCCCGCTGGAACTTGCCGGAGCAGATGCGCATGAAAGCCAGACGGTCACGGTGGGCCTTGTTCATATTTGCCTGAATTTTGAACACAAATGCAGAGAAATCGGGACTAAAAGTATCCACCACTCCCTCGTTGGAGGTGCGCGCCAGAGGGGGCGGGGTCAGCTTCAGGAATGCTTCAAGGAAGGGCTCGATGCCGAAATTGGTCAATGCGGAGCCGAAGAACACTGGGCTCAGCTGGCCGTTGCGCACCGCCTCCATATCCATTTCACGGCCGGCAGAGAGCAGCTCCACATCATCAATCAACTGCTGGTGCTTTTGCTCACTATCCAGCAACTGCGCCACCTGTGCGTCGTAAAGGTCAACTGCCAGCTTGTCAGCTTTTGCCTTGCCATTCAGACCAGAGAAAAACAGCAACTGGCTCTGCTCACGGTCGTACACGCCCTGAAAATCCTTGCCGGAGCCGATGGGCCAGTTCATCGCATAGGTTTCAATGCCCAGCTCACGTTCCACCTCATCCAGCAGGTCGAAGGGATCCTTGGTTTCCCGATCCATCTTATTGACGAACGTAAAAATCGGGATATGCCGCATGGCGCAGACCTTAAACAGCTTACGAGTCTGAGGCTCCACACCCTTTGCACCGTCGATGACCATGACGGCAGAATCCGCCGCCATCAGAGTACGGTAGGTATCCTCGGAGAAGTCCTGGTGGCCGGGGGTATCCAGAATGTTGATGCAGAAGCCGCCGTACTGGAACTGCATGACCGAGGAGGTGACGGAGATACCACGCTGCTTCTCAATCTCCATCCAGTCAGAGGTGGCGGCACGGGAATTTTTCTTGCCCTTGACCACGCCCGCCTGTGCAATGGCTCCACCATAGAGGAGGAATTTTTCCGTCAAAGTGGTTTTACCGGCGTCGGGGTGGGAGATAATCGCAAAGGTCCGGCGACGGCTAATTTCGGTAACTAAATCTGACATAACCTTTACTCCTAACACAAAATCAATTTAGTTTACCATATTTTTCGCTAAAGCACAAGTAGTACAAGCAAAAAACTTACGCGGCGGAGCATTTCCGCCGCGTTTCTATTGGATTGGGTGCATAGACATCTGATTTCCATCGTCGTCAGCCAGCGCAAGATGCTGGTTATCCAACCCAAAGCGGTACGTTACATCCTGAACGTTCTCTCGCTTAAAGTCCAGCGCAACCTCATCGGAATTGATTTTATAGGTGAATCTCTCCACCTCATCTCCCCGATACCAAACGCCCTTGCCCTTACCATTAAATTCGATAATCGTATAGTCGTCGCTCCAGATGCCCGCCAACTCGTCCTTTCCGGTTGCCTGCACAATCAGCAGCACCACAAGCAAAATCGCAAGCACCAAGGCGGAAATATCTATCATCAGCCGCAGTCGCTTACGCTGGCGCCGACGAGCCGAAGTATCGTTGTGTTCCATGTCACATTCTTCTTTCTTTGGACGCAAAAGGGCGGTGGCGGATAAACCGTCACCGCCCATGCTTAGGTCAGTTGATTATCAAGCAAAGTTCTTCTTGTTGATAACAATCAGGCCGCAGGCAGCCAGCATCAGGATGGCGATGAAGCCAATCATGGACACGTCGGCAGTCTGGGGGATATCCTCCTCGGGCTTATCCTCGGGATTCTCGGGCTCCTCAGGATCCTCGGGGTTCTCGGGATTCTCGGGATTCTCGGGCTCCTCGGGCATCTCAGCGCCACAGTAATCGCAAGCATTGTCCTCATCCTCGTCGTAATGAGCCTCTACTTCGCCCTTGTAGTCGCAGTTGAGACAGTTAACCCAATGGTTCTCCTCGTCAAAGTCGGAAACCTCGCTCAGATGGTGGCCCAGAGCCTCACCCTGAGTCTCGCCGCAGCGATTACAGGTATCGGGCTCGGTGCAGGTGGCATATACCCAGTCGTGACCCAGAGCTTCGCCCTCGGTCTCGCCACAGACGCGGCAGGTCTTGGGCTCGGTGCAAGTAGCGTCAACCCAATCATGACCGGCAGTGCCCTCGGTGAAGCCACAAACGGTGCAGGTCTTGGGAACGGTGCAGGTAGCCTCTGCCCAGCTGTGACCCAGAGCAGCGCCTTCGGTCTTGCCGCAAGTGTTGCAGGTCTTAGCGGTGGTGCAGTCAGCAGCCTTCCAGTCGTGACCCAGAGCAGCGCCCTCGGTCTTGCCGCACAAAGTGCAGGTCTTAGCGTTCTCGCAGTCAGCAGCCTTCCAGTCGTGGCTCAGAGCAACACCCTCGGTAGCGCCACAGTCCTTACAGGTCTTGGGAGCATCGCAGGTGGCAGCAGCCCAGTCGTGGCCATTGGCAGAGCCAGTGGTCTCGCCACAGACGGTGCAGGTCTTGGGAGCAGTGCAGGTAGCAGCATCCCAGCTGTGACCCAGAGCAGCGCCGGAAGTCTCGCCACACAGCTTACAGGTCTTGGGAGCGGTGCAGGTAGCAGCATCCCAATCATGGCTGCAGGGAACGATTACACTCACGGGAGCAGTGGAAGTGGTGAAGTCGATGTTGTCGTAGTCCAAATCAAAGATATTCTCGGGGTCGATGTCAAAACCGACTTCCAGAGAACCGGTGGCATCGTCGTTGACACGGCACTGGAACTGCATCAGCACAGTTTCGGAAGCGCTGGTGTAGTTAGAAGAGCCAACGATGAAAACCTTAGTGGCTTCGGTGAACTCAGCCTTGGCAGCGTTCATCAGAGCCTGCAGGCCGGTGGTGGCCTTGCCGGAGCCCTCGACATAAGTTAGGCCCTCGGGAATAACGAGCTTCAGCTTGATGCTGTAGATGTTCTCAACAGCGCCCATGCTGACGGTGTAGGTGATGATATCACCAGGATTTGCCTCGGTCTTGTCGGCAGTCATCTTGAAGCTGGTAGAGCCGGCGGCAGAAGCGGGCACGACGGCGGCGACCAGACTGATGAGCATGACAAGGCACAAGACGATAGATGTAATTCGCTTGTTCATGACCAAGCTCCTTTCTTA
>SVME01000034.1 GCA_015067605.1 Oscillospiraceae bacterium | reverse complement strand
GGAAAACATAACGTTTCCGCCCGCATTCCACATCCGCCCTTCGGGCACCTTCTCCCCGGGAGAAGGGATGGCGGCTTCGCCGCTGGTGCTATAAACGATAATTTACCGAACATCACTGCCCACATTGTACCCCATCCGGCGAAAAATCGCAACCGGATTATTCGTGAATTTTTATTTTCCACTTCCTATTTGACAAAAAGTAGTGTATAATAAGCGAAACGATATCTGAAGGAGCTTCATTGATGATAGAAACGATCCAAGTAATGCCGGGGGTGACCCTGCGTTGCTATCCGGCGGAGCGGTTCAAGCAAGGGTGCCTGAGTTTTCAGTTTCTGCGCCCCATGAACAGCCAGGAGGCCGCTCTGAACGCATTGATACCGGCGGTGCTGCTACGTGGCACGGTACGTCGGCCGGACTTGCGTGCCATTACCTTGCATTTGGATGATCTGTACGGCGCTTCCATCGGCGCTTTGGTGCGGCGACTGGGTGATTACCAGACACTCGGTCTGTACTGCGGCTTTGTCGAGGATAGATACGCCCTGTCAGGCGATAAAATTCTGGAGCCTGTGATGGATTTTCTGGAGGAACTGCTGCTGGATCCTGTGCTGGAAGGGGAGGGCTTCAGCCATGAATTTGTAGAGAGCGAGAAGCGCAACCTGATTGCAACCATCGAATCCGAGCGCAACGATAAGCGTGCCTACGCTGCGGCGCAGATGCTGCGGAAAATGTGCAGCGCCGACAGCTTCGGCATCCCCCGCCTTGGGGAACGGGAGCAGGTGGAACGAATCGATTCGGTTACGGCATGGCAGCATTACCAGCGTGTCCTGCGGGAAAGCCCCGCTGAGATTTTCTATGTGGGTAGCGCCGCACCGGAGCTGGTGGCCCGGAAGCTGCGGCACTTGTTCCAGCGAATTGACCGTGCGCCGGTGACACTTCCGGCCCAGACCCCCTTCCATGACGGAGGCACCGGTGACTATGTGGAAACCATGGAAATCAGTCAGGCTAAGCTGGTGATGGGCTTCACCACCCCCATCACCAACCAGAATCCAGAATTTGCTGCTATGCAGGTGTTCAACACGGTATTTGGTGCCGGTATGACCAGTAAGCTGTTCATGAACGTCCGTGAAAAGATGAGCCTGTGCTATTCCATCGGCTCTGGCTATTATAGTAGTAAGGGCATTATGACGGTATCTGCCGGCATCGATGCGGATAAGGAAACCGTAGTCCGTGACCAGATTCGCACCCAGCTGGAGGCCTGCCGTCAGGGAGATATTACTCAGGAGGAGCTGACCGCCGCCAAGGAAGCGATTCTGTCCGGCCTGCGTGGTATCTACGATTCCCCTGGTTCTATCGAGGGCTACGAAACCACCGCCGCCATCGGCGGTCTGCCCCTGACAGTAGAGGAATACTATCGGGCGGTGGAGGCGGTCACAACTGAGCAGGTGGCCCGTGCTGCCCAGAGCGTGAAGCTTCACACCACCTATCTGCTGAAGGGGGTGGCATCATGACAGAAAAGATTTATCCCGGCCTTGGGGAGAGGGTCTGGCAGCAGATGCTGCCCAACGGGCTGACGGTGGCGGTGGTGCCCCGACCGGGATTCTCCCGAAAGCTGGCCTATTTTGTAACGAATATGGGCGCGATTCATACCCACTTCCGGCTGGACGGGGAGCAGTATCAGGTGCCTGCGGGCATTGCGCACTATCTGGAGCATAAGCTGTTTGACTTGCCGAATCGGGACGTGTCGGCAGAACTGGCGGAGCTGGGTGCCAACGTGAATGCTTTCACCAGCTATGACATGACCGCCTACTATTTCTCCTGTACGGAGCATTTCGAGCAGAGCCTGCGGCTGCTGCTGGAGTTCGTGTCCACGCCTTATTTCACGCAGGAGAGCGTGGAGAAGGAACGGGGTATCATTGATCAGGAAATCGGCATGAATCTGGATGCGCCGGACAGTGTGATTTTTGAAAAGCTGATGGAGGGAATGTACCGAAATCACCGGATTCGTGTGCCGATTTTGGGAACGTCGGAGTCCATTCGCGAGATTACACCGGAGCTGTTGGAGTTGTGCCATCGGGCGTTTTATTCTCCCGCCAACATGATTTTATGCGTGGTGGGTGACGTGGATCCGGAAGCCGTGGCGCAGATTGCCCTTGAAATCACCGGCGAGGAAAAGCGCCCTGTGGCGGAAAAGCTGCCGCCGGAGCCGGAGGATTTGACAGTGCCGATTCCCTATCAGGAGCGTCAGATGGAGGTGGCCATGCCCACCTTCCAGCTGGGCTTCAAATGCCAGAGCGTAGACAAAGGCGAGGCGGCCATCCGTCAGGAAATCATCGGAGATTTGGCGGCGGAGGCGCTGTTTGGCGAAAGCTCGGAGCTGTATCTGCGGCTGTACGAGGAGGGGCTGATTGACCAGTCCTTCGGTGGCGGCTATGAAACGGTGGACGGCTGCGCCATGGTCAACTGCGGTGGCGATAGTCACGATCCTGAAGCGGTGTGGGATGCCATCGTTGCCCAGGCGAAGCTGTTGGCGGAGCGAGGCATCGAGGAGCCGGCCTTCCTGCGCATGAAGCGCAGCGCCATGGGCCGGCGTATCCGTGATTTGGATGTGTTCGATTCTGTGTGCTTCCGGATATGCGCCTACCATTTTGCTGGCTTCGATTACTTTGACTTCCCAGCGGTGTACGAAAGCGTGACGGCGGAGGAAATCCAGACCTTCCTGCGGGAGTCTGTGATAGCCACCCATAGCAGTCTTTCCGTAATCCGCCCCATAAAAAAGGAGGAATAACCATGCATGATTTCTCACCCATAAGCTTTCCGTCCTTCGGAATCAACATCAACCCCAATCCTGAGATTCATATTGGGACACTGTCCATTCGCTGGTATGGTGTTCTGATTGCCATCGGTCTGCTGCTGGCGGTGGTCTACGCCTGCCGCCGGAGTAAGCAGTTCGGCCTGCGGGACGATGACATCATTGACGGCGTGCTGTGTATCGCACCCTTTGCTATCATCTGCGCCCGGTTGTACTATTGTATTTTTGAGTGGGATCAGTATAAGGATAACCTTGTGGGCATCCTGAAAATCTGGGAAGGCGGCCTTGCCATCTACGGCGGCGTTATTGGTGCGGTGATAGGCATCATTGTATTCTCCATGGTGAAGAAGGACAAGGTCCACCTGTTTGCGCTGTTGGATATCACCAGTATCGGCTTCCTGATTGGCCAATGCATCGGTCGCTGGGGTAATTTTATGAACCGTGAAGCCTTCGGCTCTGCAACGGACAGCTTCTTCAGAATGGGTCTGTATCAGAAGGTTACGGAGGATGGCAGTATCGTCCATAGCGCAACGATGAACTATTTCCACCCTACGTTCCTGTACGAATCCGTGTGGAATCTGTGCGGCTTTGTGCTGCTGCACTTCCTGTCCAAAAAGCGCAAATACGACGGCCAGATTGCCCTTGGCTACGTTGCGTGGTACGGTCTGGGCAGAGCCTTCATCGAGGGTCTGCGGACGGACAGTCTCTGGTGGGGCCCATTCCGTGTCAGTCAGGTGCTGGCGGCGGGCAGCTGTATTTTGGCAGTTGGCGCACTGATTTTCTTCCAGATTCGCAAACCTGACGAGCAGAAGCTGTTTGTCCGTCAGGTGGCAGCCAGAGAAGCTGCCGCACAGGAAGCGGAAACCGCTGACGAAGAAACCGCAGAATAAAACACAATCCCTCGTCCATCTGTGAACAGAACCGGTAAAATAGACAAAATCCTCCTTGATGTAGGATAATAACTACATCAAGGGGGATTTAGCGTGTCAAAAAAGTGGGGATGGTAGTAAATTTAAGTTATCGTTTAGCGCGGGAGCGGCGCAGCCACTCTCCCTTCTCACGGGGAGAAGGGACCCCGAAGGGGGTGGATGTGGAATGCGGGCGGCAACTGCGGTTTTCCTCTTTGTATCAGACCTATTCCTAACTTTCAGCTTCCGCCATTCCCCTTCCGACCTCGCTTGCGCTCGGCCACCTTCCCCTTGGGGGAAGGTATAGCGCCTGCGGCGCTTGGTACTGTAAACGGTAATTTATAGTTCTTTGACAGTCTGAATCCCTCGTCCATTGGACGGGGGATTCACGTTTATTTCATAAACTTATCAATCGCCTGACAGAGGTCTTCGATGGCGGTTTCGTCGCCGGCGGCCACGGCGTCCACCATGCAGTGGCGCATATGATCTTTAAGGATCACTTTGCCGGTATTGTCCAACGCAGACCGCACCGCTGCCAGCTGAATCAGTACCTCGGAGCAGTCCACCCCGTCCTCCACCATTCGTTTGACCTTCTCCAAATGACCGATGGCTCTGGCCAGACGGTTGACGACCGCCTTTTGATTCTCGTGTACATGACCGTGAGAGTGGGCGATGCCATGGGCGTGCAGATATGCATGATCGTGATGCTCGGACATAAGAATCCCTCCGAAAGACGTTTGCAAGGATGATACCACATCCGGACAATTTTCGCAAGCCCCCATGGGGGATAAATGGTTACCTGCTTGCAATAGAGTTTTGAGAGTTGCCCAAAGAAAAGTTTTGACATATGGTGCAAAGGATATTATAATATAGGAAAAACCAAAGGAGCAATCAAGATGCACATTCATCACGACCAGCTTGGCGGCGCTCACGACCACGAGCACAGCCATAGCCATACCCATGAGCATACCCATGACGGGCATAGCCATACCCACGAGCACACCCATGCCCACGCTCACGACCACACCCATCCCCATGAGCATGACCACCTCCACGGCGAGGGGCATACCCATGACCATAGCCACTGCGCCGGTAGCTGCGGCGATTGCCACAGCCACTGCGACCATACGCCTCAGGAGGAGCTGGTGGCTCTGATGAAGTATATGGTGGGGCATAACGCCTCCCACGCCCGTGAGCTGGCAGAGCTGGCTGCGAAGGTGCAGCAGCTGGGCAACAACGTGGCCTATGAGCAGATTATGGCCGCCGTATCCGATTTTGAAAAGGGCAACCTGCGGCTGTCTGCGGTGCTGTCCGCTATGGACGTAAAGTGAGGTCGCCATGTGTCTGTCAACTGTGTATAAAAACGTGATGGAGCCGGCGGCTATCGCCATGAAAAACGTTATGTCCATCGAGTGCCGTGACGGCAAGGTGATTCTGACCGACCTGATGGAGCGTCAGGTGGAAATCATCGGCACCCTGGAAAGCGCCAATCTGGTGGACGGCTATGTGATTGTCCGGGAGGCATAATTATGAATGGTGTCCTGAAAAAAATAACCCTGCTTCTTTTGACGGTGTGTCTGGCTGGCTACTTTCAGGCCTGCAGCAAGGACAGCGGCAAGGCCGATAAAGCGTCTGAAGCTACTACATCGGGAAGTGTTGCTGATGATAATGACAGCAACGTTGTCGAGGGCGGTGTCAAAGCACAGCGTTATACCAAAGTAACCTATGTAAAAAAGCAGAACGGAGAAACCCAGGAATTAAGCTTTGAAGTGGAGTATGACGGCAACAAGCTGATTCGCCTGGTGCAATTCCTGAACGGCGAGAAGATTGTGGAATCTACCTATGATGGAGATGTAGACAGTGCGCTGACCAGAACCTCCTACGAGAACGGCAAGGAAACCCACAGCTACACCTATTCCAACAAGTATGACGGCAATGGAAACATACTTGAGGCTGTTACTTACGATTACGGTGAGGAAACCAGCCGGTTTACCTATGCTTATGATGAAAACGGCTTGATTCTGGAGGAAAACCGCAGTGGCGTTGGACAGGAATCCACCCGGCTGACCTACGTCTATGACGATGCAGGTAATGTGCTGAAGAGCGTCCATTACAAAGATGGCGTTGAGTACAGAAGCGCTACCTATGTCTATGACGAGAAGGGTAACAAGGTGGAGTGCAGAAATACGATGGATGGGGTGCATCCATACGATAACCACTATGTCTATGATGATGCCGGAAATCTGATTGAAGAATCAACCACCACTGTCGGACAAGAGCGCAGCCGCAATACCTATTCCTACGACGACGCAGGCAATCGCGTTGAGATGGTGAGCTACAGCTTCGGCAGGGAAACGGGACGCTATACCTATTCTTACGATAGCAATGGCAACCGGATTGAACTGGTATACATTCAGGATGGTCAGGAAGTAATACGCGAAACGGATTCCTACGACAGTGAAGGCAGAAGGCTGGAGCATATTGAATTTGAGGGTGACAAGGAAATCAAACGCACTACCCGCAAATACAACAGTAACGGTGATTTGCTGGAGGCTGTGTACTATTCCAACGGAGCGGAAGAATACAGATATACGTATTATTATGACAGTGATGGCTTCCAGACCGGGTGGAATGATACCAAAAGCGACGGAAGCAGCAAGACTTTGACCTGTGAGTATGAGGTGATGTCTGTTTCCGAGGAAGATGCACAGGATCTGTCCAAGGTTTTGAACCGAATCAGCCTCATGGCATCATCTTTCGTGAATTGAGCGCAGTAGGAAAATTCGCAGACCAAAGAAGCATAAACTATATTTTAATATAGAGGAGTAACAATTATGGCAAAAACAATTCAGGATGTCCTTGCACTGATTCAGGAGCAGGGCATCAAGATGGTAGACTTCAAGATGGTGGACATCAACGGTCAGTACCGCCACGTCACCATCCCCGCGGAGAATTTCTCTGAGGACACCATGAAGAGCGGTATCGGCTTCGACGCCTCCAACTATGGCTATGCCGTGGTGGAAAAGAGCGACATGGTCTTCATCCCCGACCCCGACACCGCAGTCATCGACCCCTTCTGCAGCATCCCCACCCTGTCCATGACCGGCAACGCCATGATCATCGACAACCCCGAGAACCGTCCGCTGCCCCAGTACCCCCGTAACATCGTCCGTGCAGCGGTCCAGCACATGAAGGACAGCGGCGTGGCGGATACCATGTATATCCTGCCGGAGTTCGAGTTCTATCTGTTTGATCAGGTGGGCTGGGAGGTCAGCGGCCGTGAGATCAGCGCCGGCGTGGATGCCCAGCAGTCCTACTGGAACAGCGCCTGCGAGGGTAAGGGTGTCGTGGTTCCCAAGCAGAAGAACTACCACATCGCCAAGCCCTTCGATATTTCCTACGAGTGCCGCAGTGAGATGTGTATGCTTATGAAGGAAATGGGCATCGACATCAACTACCACCATCCCGAGGTGGCAGCTTCCGGTCAGTTCGAGATTGAGCCCCAGCTGGGCGAAGTGGTGCACATGGCCGACGCCACCATGATGATTAAGTATATCATCCACAATACCGCCCTGAAGTACGGCAAGACCGCCACCTTCATGCCCAAGCCCATCTATGGCGAGGCTGGCAGTGGTATGCACGTTCATATGCTGCTGATGAAGGACGGCCAGCCGGTATTCTCCGATGACAACGGCTATGCTCGTCTGAGCGAAACTGCCCACTATTTCATGGGTGGTTTGCTGAAGCATATTGCCTCCCTGTGCGCCCTGACCAACCCCAGCACCAACTCCTTCAAGCGTCTGGTACCCGGCTTCGAGGCTCCTGTCACCGTGGGCTACGCTACCTCCAACCGCTCTGCGGTTATTCGTATCCCCGCCTACGCAAAGAGCCCCAACAAGCGCCGCTTCGAGTTGCGTAACCCCGATGCTACCTGCAATCCCTACTTCTGCTACGCTGCCATCCTGATGGCAGGTCTGGACGGCGTGAAGAATAAGATTGATCCTCACGCAGAGGGTTGGGGTCCCTACGATATGAACCTGTACCACCTGAGCGACGAGGAGAAGGCCAAGCTGCACCACCTGCCCACCTCTCTGGAGGAGGCACTGGATGCTCTGGAGGCGGATCACGATTACCTGACCGCCGGTGGTGTGTTCCCCGAGGAGCTGCTGACCAACTTCATCAAGAACAAGCGGGAGGAGTGCCGCCAGCTGGCCGCCATTCCGCACCCCGCCGAGTTCGACAAGTACTACAATCTGTAAAATACCACAGCGGCAGGCCGGAGGGCCTGCCGCTGAATTTTATATCTCTAGCGCACAAAATTATCGTTTAGCGGTTCAAGCGCCGCAGGCGCTATACCTTCCCCCGGGGGAAGGTGGCCGAGCGCAAGCGAGGTCGGAAGGGGAATGGCGAAAGCTAAACGTTAGGAACGGTCTGATACAGAGATGAAAACATAACTTTTCCGCCCGCATTCCACATCCGCCCCCTTCGGGGGCACCTTCTCCCCGGGAGAAGGGATGGCGGCTACGCCGCTAGTGCGCTAAACGATAATTTATCGTATCATAACGAAGAATATAGAAAGCGGGCGTGTCGGTGGACACGCCCGCAACTGTTAAATTTCCATGATAACGGGCAGAATCATGGGATTGCGCTTGGTGTGCTTGTACAGGTAGCCGCTCAAATCGCTCTTTATGGCGGATTTGATGGTGGCCCAATCCCGTCTGCGCTTGTTACCGCAGCGCTCGATGGCTTCGATGGCCACCTCCCGCAGCTCCTCCATCAGCTCCTCGGACTCCTTCACATAGATGAAGCCACGGGTGATGATGTCAGGGCCGGAAATGATGCTTCCGTCCTGACTGCTCAGGTTCACGCAGACCACAATCATGCCGTCCTGCGCCAGATGCTTCCGATCTCGCAGCACCACGCTGCCCACGTCGCCCACGCCGGTGCCGTCCACAAACACCTTTCCGGCGGTGACGGTTCCACCCAGTTTGCAGGTCTTGCCAGACAGCTCAAACACAGTGCCGATTTCGCCGATGTGGATGTGTCGAGGGGTCATGCCCATGGCCTTGGCCAGCTTGCCGTGAATCTGCAGATGCCGCTGTTCGCCGTGGACGGGGATGAAGAATTTGGGCCGGACTAGTCCGTGAATGATCTTCAGCTCTTCCTGACAGGCGTGGCCGGATACATGGAGGCCCTCGCTTTTTTCGTAAACCACCTCAGCGCCCTTGCGGTACAGCTCGTTGATGATGCGGGACACCGCCTTCTCATTGCCGGGGATGGCGGAGGCGGAAATGATGATCCGGTCGCCGGCGGTGATGTCCACCTGCTTGTGGGTGGAGAAGGCCATCCGGTAAAGGGCGGACATATTCTCGCCCTGAGAGCCGGTGGACACAATGACCACCTTGTTTTTCGGCAGGCTCTTGATGGCACCCAGCTCCACGATGGTGCCGGCGGGCACTTTCAGATAGCCTAGCTCCTGCGCCACCTTCAGCATATTTTCCATGCTGCGGCCGGACACAGCCACCTTCCGCCCATAGCGGTGAGCGGTGGCAAGCACCGCCTGAATCCGGTGCATATTGGATGCGAAAGTTGTGACGATGATGCGCTGGTCGCAGTTTTTGAACTGCCGATCCAGACTCTCGGCAACCAGTGTTTCGCTGGGGGTGTAGCCCTGCCGCTCCACGTTGGTGGAGTCCGCCAGCAGTGCCAGCACGCCCTCGTTGCCCAGCTCACCCAGTCGTGCCAAATCAATCATGCCGTCCTTGGCTGTGGGGTCGATTTTGAAGTCGCCGGTGAAAATCACAGTGCCAACGGGGGTGCGGATGGCGAAGGCCACCGCATCGGCGATGGAATGGTTCACATGGATGAACTCCACGGAGAAACAGCCGGCCTTGACGATGTCACCGGGCTTGTGGGTGTGGAGCTTGACGGCGTCCGCCAGCCCATGCTCCTCCAGCTTCAGTCGAATCAGGCCGTTGGTCATGGCGGTGCCGTGGATGGGACAATTGACCTGCTGCATACAGTAGGGGATGGAACCGATGTGATCCTCGTGGCCGTGGGTGATGAACATACCCCGCAGCTTTTTCTGGTTGGCCACCAGATAGGAAAAGTCGGGAATCACCAGATCCACACCGTACATATCCTCATCCGGAAAGCCCACACCGCAGTCTACGATAATCATATCCTTGCCGTATTCCAGCACGGTGATGTTCTTGCCTATTTCATCCAGTCCCCCAAGGGGAATAATTTTCAGTTTTTCTGCCAAATGATAAACTCCTTTCAAAATAGCGCAACAAAAACAGGCAACCGCATTCCAACCCGCTGGCCCTGCATCGCCGTTGGGGAGGAAAAACGCCTGCATAACTATTGGTTAAAGGTCGCCCGGGTCTGCCCACCCGGCGCGTACTTTAAATAGTATAACACAAAAATGCGGAAAAGTACACAAGAATTTTTCGGGCGAATCCGCCGGAATATTTTGGACAGCTTGGGAAAAATTCAGGAATATCGCAAAAGAGTGTTGCGTCGGAGGGAGGAATTTGCTATAATAGGAGAGATAATATGATTATGATGGGTTAGGATACCTATTTTGGGAGGCGGAGCTATGAACAAGAAAACAGAACGACTGCTTCAGCCCAGCATGGGATGGTTTTTCGCGGTGCTGGTGGCGTTTTGCGCGGCGGCACTGCTGCTGGAGTATTATACGCTTGCCATAGCGGAGGCGGTGGCCACTGCCGGACTGTTCATTCTTTATTGGATTGTCCGTGCCCGCCGGAACATCCAAATCAAGGCATTCATCCAGTCCACCTTCAATACGCTGGACATGGCAAAGGGGGCGGAAAGCCCGTTTCCTATGGTTCTGATTCGGCTGGTGGATGGTACCATCGTCTGGAGCAACGAACGCTTCGCCTCGGTGACAGGCTTTCGGGAGCGGATGCGTGAGCAGCGGATTACCGATGTGATTTCCGAAATGGCCACCGACTGGCTGACCTCCGGCAAAAACGAATATCCCTACGACGTTAGTATCAGCGACCGGCGCTATCGGGTTTACGGCACCGTCATCCGTGCGGATGATTCCGGATCCAATGTGCTGGGCATGCTGTACTTCACCAACCTGACGGAGCTGTATCAGGTGCGGGATGAGTATATCCGTTCCCGCCCCGTTGTGTCCATCATTCTGGTGGATAACTACGAGGAGCTGACCATGAACCTGTCCGAAAGCGCCATCTCCACCATGAATGCGGAAATCAACGACCTGATTACCAAGTGGACGGATAGATACCACGGTCTGCTTCGGAAGCTGGAGCGCAACCGGTATCTATTCGTGTTTGAGAAGCGCTATCTGGAGGAGGCGCAGGCGCAGAAGTTCTCCATTCTGGAGGACATTCATCAGGTGGAGAATCCCACAGGACTGGCCGCATCCATTTCCTTTGGTCTGGGTGTGGACGGTGCCAGTTTTGAGGAAAGCTATAATTTCGCTGCCTTGTCCATCGAGATGGCCCTGAGCCGTGGCGGCGATCAGGCGGTCATCAAGGACCGGCTGAATTTCACCTTCTACGGCGGCCGTGCCAAAGAGGCAGACCGGCGCAGCAAGGTGCGCTCCCGTGTCACCGCCAACTCCATGATGGAGTTGATTGGGCAAAGCTCGCAGGTGTTCATCATGGGTCACCGCAATGCGGATCTGGATGCGGTTGGCGCAGCCATGGGCATCGCCTGTATGTGCCGTAAGAAGGGTAAGAAGTTCTATATCGTTATCGATAAGGAGAAGAACGCCGCCCAGCGTCTGATTGAGGAAATCGAAAAGGTACCGGAGTATCGGGATGTTTTCGTGTCCGGACAGGATGCGCTGCTGCTGTGCGATAACCGGTCTACGCTGATTGTGGTGGATACCAACCGCCCGGATCAGGTGGAGAGCCGCCCGCTGTTGGAGGCCATTTCTCGTGTCTGCGTGGTGGATCACCATCGCAGAGCAGCGGATTATATTGAATCTGTGGTGGTCAACCTCCACGAGCCCTATGCTTCCTCCGCTTCCGAGCTGGTGACGGAGCTGCTGCAGTACGCTGTGGAGAAGCCGGATGTGCTGCCCATCGAGGCCAAGAGCCTGCTGGCGGGCATCTTCCTGGATACCAAGAGCTTCAATGTCCGTACCGGCGAGCGTACCTTTGAGGCGGCGGCGGTGCTGAAGCGGATGGGTGCGGATACGGTGGAGGTCAAGAAGCTGCTGCAAAATGACTTCCAGGAAACCATGTCCAAGTACCAGATTATGAAGGCCGCACGGCTTTACAAGCAGGAAATCGCCATTGCGGCGCTGAATACGGGCACCACCCGCCCCTTGGCGGCGCAGGCGGCAGACGAGCTGCTGAATATTGCGGGCATCACTGCTTCCTTTGTGCTGTTCCCGCAGGACGATAGCGTGTTTATTTCCGCCCGTTCCATTGGTAAGGCCAATGCGCAGATGATTCTGGAGCCTCTGGGTGGCGGCGGCAATACCGCCACAGCCGGTGCCCAGCTGAAGGATACTACTGTAAAGGATGCGCTGGATTTGCTGGTGGCATCCATCGACCAATACTACGAAAACTAAGGAGATTCAATCATGAAAGTTATTTTGCTGCAGGACGTGAAGGGTAAGGGCAAGAAGGGTCAGATGCTGGAGGTTTCCGACGGCTACGCCCGCAACTTTATGCTGCCCAGAAAGGTTGCCATCGAGGCCACCCCCGACGCCATCAATACCATGAAGATGAACGATAAGGCCACCCAGGAGCGTATCGCCCGTGAGAAGGCGGAGGCGCTGGCGCTGAGCAAGCAGCTGCGGGAGATGACCCTGACGGTCACTTGCCGTGGTGGCGGTAATGGCCGACTGTTCGGCTCCGTGACCAATCAGGAAATCGCCGACGCACTGGCTAAGAACGCTGGCATCAAGCTGGATAAGCGGAAGATTGTTATGGGTGAAACCATCAAGAACGTGGGCACCTATACCGTCACCTGTAAGCTGGGTTACGAAATCACTGCCCCCCTGACCGTCAAAATCGAGGAAGCCTAATCTGCCATACAGAGGGTTTTAAGCCAACTGTTTAGGTACAATTATCGTTTAGCGCACCAGCGGCGAAGCCGCATAGCTTCCCCCGAGGGGAAGCTGGCACCGCCGTAGGCGGTGACTGAAGGGGAATACGGGCAGAAACTTACCGTTTTTTGCATCTTTTCAGACCTGATACTGTATTTCAGGCATCGCCATTCCCCTTCCGGTTCGGGCAAAGCCCGAACTACCTTCCCCCAGGGGGAAGGTATTGCGCCTGCGGCGCTCAGTTTGCTAAACGATATTGTATCACTTTATTGTTAGAGAGAGGAGAGAAAAACATGGATGAAGAACTGATGAGCCGGCAGCCACCCCAGTCGCTGGAAGCGGAGCAATCGGTACTGGGTTCCATCCTGATTGACAGCCGGTGCGTTGCGGACGTTATCGGTTTGCTGAAGCCAGAGGATTTCTATCTCCAGCAAAATCGGGAGATTTACGAAACCATCTATACCATGTTCAACTTCTCCCAGACCATCGATCCGGTGACGGTGCTGGACAAGATGCGTGAGCTGGGCTACTATCGGGACAATTCCCGTGATTATGTGCTGCAGCTGATGCAGATCACTCCCACCGCCGCCAACGTGGTTCGCTACGCCAACATCGTGCGGGACAAGGCGATGCTCCGTGGACTGGCGCAGGCCGCCACAGATATCTCCGAAACGGTCTATTCTCAGGTTGGTACGCCGGCGGAGATGCTGGAGAGCGCCGAGAAGAAGATCTATGCTCTGCGCAAGGGCGAGCGTGGCGACTCTCTGGAGCATATTGGTACCATTTTGCATAAGGTGTTCGACCGGCTGGAGGAGCTGAGCAAATCCGATTCCCTAATTCCCGGCCTGTCCACCGGCCTTCGTGATCTTGACATGAAGATCAATGGTCTGAATAAGTCTGACCTTTTGCTGATTGCGGCCCGTCCGGCCATGGGTAAGACCTCTTTTGCCCTGAATATCGGCCTGAACGTGGCGAAAAAATATAATAAAACTGTGGCGTTTTTCTCCCTTGAGATGTCCCGTGAGCAACTGGTGCTGCGACTGATGTCCGGCGAGAGCTTTGTGGACAGCCAGAAGATGCAGACCGGTAAGCTCAGCGAGGAGGAGTGGGAGAAGCTGTGCATGGCCTCTGCGGCTCTGAGCCAGACCGATATCCGTGTGGACGATAACCCTTCCATCACCGTGGCGGAGATGAACGCCAAGCTGCGCCGTGTGGACGATTTGGGTCTGGTCATCATCGACTATTTGCAATTGATGACCGGCTCCGGCTACGGCAAGTCCAGCGAAAACCGTGTGCAGGTGGTGGGTGAGATTTCACGTTCCCTGAAAATCATGGCCAAGGAGCTGAACGTTCCTGTAATTTGCCTGAGCCAGCTGTCCCGCGCGGTGGAAAGCCGTACCGATAAGCGCCCCATTATGTCCGACCTTCGTGAATCCGGCGCCATCGAGCAGGATGCCGACGCAATCCTGTTCTTGTACCGTGACGATTACTATAATCCGGATACCGAGGAGAAGAATGTGGCCGAGTGCATCGTGTCGAAAAACCGTCACGGCGAAACCGGCACGGTAAAACTCCAGTGGCTACCTCAATATACCACCTTCGCCGATCGGGAGTGGAAGCATGCTTGATAAGCTTCTGTCCACAATTCGCCGCTATGACATGATTCGTTCCGGCGATACAGTGATTTGCGCCGTGTCCGGTGGAGCGGATTCCATGGCGCTGCTGTTTGCCCTGTATTTGTTGCGGGATAAGCTGGAAATCCAGCTGAAAGCCGCCCATTTTAACCATAATTTGCGAGGTGCTGAGTCCGACGGCGACGAAGCCTTCGTCCGTGAATTCTGCCAGCGCTATGACGTGGAGCTATTCGTGGGCACCGCACAGGTGACGGCAGGGGAGAAGGGACTGGAGGCAGCGGCACGGGATGCCCGCTACGGCTTTTTCCAGAGCCTTTCCGGCAAAATCGCCACCGCCCACACCGCCGATGACAACGCCGAAACGGTGCTGATGCGGCTGGTTCGTGGCACTGGCCTGAAAGGGCTGGGGGCCATTGCTCCCGTTCGTGGCAATATCATCCGGCCGCTGCTGGATGTGACCCGACAGGAGGTGCTGGCCTTTTTGGCGGAGTACCATATTCAATACCGGCAGGACAGCTCCAATGATGCAGATGATTTTCTGCGAAATCGTCTGCGACATCATGTGGTGCCCTTGCTGAAGGAGGAGAACCCCCGCTTGGCGGAGAATCTGTCCACTATGGCCCAGCGGCTGCGTCAGGATGAGAATACCTTGTCCGATTTGGCGGAGTCCACTATGAATGTGGAAACCCTTCGAGCCATGCCGCCTGCAATCCGAAGCCGCTCGCTGGAGGGGATTTTGAAGGATGCGGGGGTGCGGGAGCCGGAAGCCTCCCATATCCGCCTTTTGGAGTCGGTGGTGTTCTCGGAGAATCCATCTGCTATGGCACGCTTCTCCGGCGGCGTGATTCTGCGCCGGCAGTATAGCACGCTGGTGACAGAGCGGGCTGATTCGCAGCCGGAATCGGTGACGATGTTTTGCCCCGGTGAAGCGGTGTTCGGTGGTTACCATGTTAGCTGTACACCGGCGAAGCCTGACGAAAAGGGTCTGGTGATTCATACCAATGGCCCTATCACGCTCCGCAGTCGCCAATCCGGCGACCGTATCCGCCTTTCCGGCGGAACCAAGAGCCTGAAAAAACTCTTCATTGACCGAAAGATACCAGCGTCCCACCGCAATCAAATCCCCGTGCTGACGGATCAGCGAGGGGTTTTGGCGGTTTGGGGAATCGGCGCTGACATAGATAAAAAAGACGCAGATTTGCCGGCCTGGCGAATTTGCCTTGAAGAAAGAGGATGACATATGGACAAGGATATTCAAGAGGTATTGTTTACTGCCGACCAGATTCAGGAAAGAATCCGCCAGCTGGGGCAGGAGCTGACCCGTGATTACGAAGGGAAGTTCCCCGTTGTGGTAGGCGTTCTCAAGGGCGTGGTGGTGTTCTATGCGGACATGGTGCGCCAGATTCAAACCCATTGCCAGATGGATTTTATGACCATTTCCTCCTATCAGGGCACCCAGTCCACCGGCAACATGGTGGTCAAAGGCGATATTTCCGCAGACCTGAAGGGGCGGCATGTGCTGGTTCTGGAGGACATCTATGATACCGGCAACTCTCTGACCTTTGTCCGGGAGCATCTTCTGTCCAAGGAGCCGGCTTCCCTGAAAATCTGTACGCTGTTCGACAAGCCGGAGCGTCGCAAACCCGGCATCACGCTGCAGGCGGACTATGTGGGCTTCACCATCCCCAATGCTTTTGTTGTGGGCTATGGTCTGGACTATAATGAAAAGTATCGGAACCTTCCTTATGTGGGTATCCTGAAACCTGAAATCTACCAGTGAGAAGGAGAATCATCTGTTGAAAAAACGCAACCCGATTATCATTATCATTTACATTGCTATTCTGGCGCTGGTCTTCTCTTGGATGCTGGGCGTGTTCAATCCGAAGGACGACCTGACGGAAGCCAAGGTGGTAGAGCTGCTGGAGGATGGAAAAGTGAAGAGCTTTTCTGTGGACAGCGAGGGCGTGATAACCCTTGAGCTTCACGAGGCCATCGAGGGCAAAACCAAGCTGAGAGCCACGCTGGCAGACGTGTCAGCATTCCGGTCGGAGAACGAGGATACCATTCAATTCCAGAAGACCTACGGCGAGCTGGAGGATTACGACTACGACCAACCCACCGAAGCCAGCGCCTTTGATTTGGTGCTGCCGCTGATTCTGGTGGGACTGGCGCTGCTGGTGCTGTGGGTGATTCTGGTTGGCAGAGCCAACGGCGGCAATAACCTGAGCAGCTTCGGCAAGGCCCGTACGGTTTTGGGCGTTCCCGACGGCAAAAAGGTCACTTTTGAAGATGTGGCCGGTGCCGACGAGGAGAAGGCGGAGCTGCAGGAGGTTGTGGACTTCCTCCGTGATCCGGAAAAGTTTACCCAAATTGGTGCCCGAATCCCCCATGGTCTGCTGCTGGTAGGCCCTCCCGGTACCGGTAAGACTCTGCTGGCCCGTGCGGTGGCAGGGGAGGCGGGGGTTCAGTTCCTGTCCATTTCCGGTTCTGACTTTGTGGAAATGTACGTTGGCGTTGGCGCCAGCCGTGTCCGTGATTTGTTCGAGCAGGCCAAGAAAATCGCTCCCGCCATCATTTTCATTGACGAGATCGATGCGGTGGGCCGGAAGCGTGGCTCCGGTCTGGGCGGCGGCCACGACGAAAAGGAACAGACTCTGAACCAGTTGCTGGTGGAAATGGACGGCTTTGGCCGCACCGAGGGCGTTATCGTTCTCGCCGCCACCAACCGGCCGGATATTCTGGATCCGGCGCTGCTGCGCCCCGGCCGTTTCGACCGGCAGATTTATGTGGGCGCTCCGGATGCCAAGGGTCGTGAGGAGGTTCTGAAGGTTCACGCCAAGGGTAAGAAGCTGGATAGCGACGTGGATTTGCGGTCTGTGGCGCTGGCCACTACCGGCTTCACCGGTGCGGATTTGAGCAACCTGCTGAACGAAGCGGCCATCATGGCTGCACGGGATAATCGTCCTGCCCTGAACATGGAGGACTTGAACGAGGCCATGATGAAAATCACCGCCGGCCCCGAGAAGCGCAGCCGTGTCCGGCTGGTTCGTGACCAGAAAATCACTGCCGTCCATGAGGCGGGCCATGCGGTTGCCATGTACCGGTTGCCTACCGCCGACCCTGTGCGACATATTTCGATTATTCCCCGTGGTCAGAGTCTGGGCTCCACATGGAGTACCCCCAAGGAAGATTCTGCCCACATGACCCGTAACGAGATGTACGAGCGTATCGTGGGGCTGCTGGGTGGCCGTGTGGCGGAGGATTTGTTCCTTGGAGATATCTCCACCGGCGCTTCCAACGATATCGACCGTGCATCTAAGCTGGCACGGGATATGGTTGCCCGCTACGGTATGTGCGAACGGCTGGGTGCGGTGTCGTACCTTGACGATGGCGAGGTGTTCATCGGTCGTGACTACCAGTCCACAAAGAGCTACTCCGAGAAGGTAGCCGGCACCATCGACGACGAGGTAAAGCTTCTGATGGATAAGGCTTATGCCCACTGTAAGCAGTTGCTGGCGGATAATAAGGAGCAGATGAAAGATGTGGTAGAGTTCTTGCTGAAGCATGAAACCATGTCCGGTGCCCAGTTCGCCGCCTGCATGGAAGGACAGCCCATCGATGAGCAGTCCACCACCTCTTTGTTTGACATCACCGAAGAATGATAAAAAAGCTGTCATCGTATTTTGCGATGACAGCTTTTTTACTGCCAAAGAACTTGTAAATTATCGTTTAGCGCATTAGTGGCGAAGCCGCATCGCTTCCCCCGAGGGGAAGCTGGCGCCGCCGAAGGCGGTGTCTGAAGGGGAATACGGGCAGAAAGCTATTGGTTTTTGCGTTTTTTAGAC
>SVME01000033.1 GCA_015067605.1 Oscillospiraceae bacterium | reverse complement strand
GCAGCAACACTGCCCAGGCGCTGGCCGCCAAGACTGCTGTCTATGGCTACTACGCCGAGCGCTACTTCGACTACCTCTACGGTTGATCCCATTTCTCAATGCCGTCCCCTCCATCCGAGGGGACGGCATTCAGTCTATAAAAAGACTGTTGGTGCGCTAAATTATCGTTTACCAGTCTAAAAGTTCGCACCGTCTCTTGGCCCCCTCTAACGAGGGTAGCGTAGCGATTGTAAATGAACGATTGCCAGCGGCAATCGAACAAATACTATGTGGCAAAAATCTTTGATTTTTGACTGGGGGAGAGAAAAAAGCAACGTTTTCTCTCCCTCCGAGCCGGCGTTCGCTGCCCTCCCTCATCAGAGGGAGGCATTGGTGGCTGCAAACTTGCACCGCTAAGCGATTATTTATAATTCTTTGACAGTCTAAATCGGGTCGGAGCATCTGCTCCGACCCGATTTACAATTATCTCATTTAGCTCTGCCCCAACTATTGACATAGAACCTTTATAAAGCGGAGGAAATCAATTTTCTTCGGGGAATGAGTACTGTGCCTTATACCGTGCGAAACGCTCGGTGAAAGCTGCGCTCTCATGAAGCTCACCAGCTTTCAAAGCGTTCAGGTATTCGTGCGCTTCCAGTTTACCTTCGGAAACCTGCAGCATTTCTACAGCCACATTGGAGCAGTGGTCGGCGGCACGCTCGCAGGCAGTCAGCAAATCTTCCAGCACAAAGCCATATTCCACAGTGCAAAGACCATCCCTCAGGCGGCGCACATGACGGGACTTCACCTCACGAACCAGTGCGTCAACAACCTGCTCCTGGGGTTCAATCTTAATGGCCTGAGCCAGATCGAAACTACCGTAAGCAGCAACGGTACGGTCTACAATATCCATCACTGCCTGTTCCAGAACTGCCAACTCACCCTTTGCCTGCTTGGAGAACTCAATTTTCTTTTCCTCAATCTCCAGCGCAGCCTTGGCAACTGCCATAGCATGATCAGCCATCCGCTCGATGTCGGATACAGTGTAGAGCAAGGTGTTCAGAACACGGTTGTCGGCAACGGAAAGATTCATGCCGGAAAGCTTCACCAGATAAGTGCCCAGCGCATCCTCGTAGCGGTCGGTCTTATCTTCCAGTTCCACGACCTGCTCCATAACAGCGGGATCAAATTTCTTGGTCAGGCCCATAGCCAGATGCATGGCCTTGGCAGCATCCGCAGCCATCTCACCTGCAATCTCATGGGCACGCTGCACTGCGACAGCGGGGGTTGCCAACAGGCGCTCGTCCAGCAGCTCCATCTTCTGAGGCTCCTGCTCCTTGGGGATGAACAGGTATGCCAGCTTCACCAGCAGACCGTTCAGGGGTATCAGCACGCAGGTTGCTGCCACATTGAAACAAGTATGAATCACGGCGATATCCCATGCTGCTGCATTGCTGTCCAGGAACTTCCAATCGATGAACAGGCCCAGACCGTAGAACGCGATTACAAAAATAGTTACACCGACCACATTGAACAGTAAGTGAACCAGCGCCGTACGGCGTGCATTTCGGTTAGCACCCACGGAACCGAGAATTGCAGTGACACAGGTGCCGATATTCTGACCCAGAATGATGGGAATAGCCGAGCCGAAGGTGACTACGCCGGTACCGCACAGTCCCTGCAAAATACCAATGGATGCGGAGGACGACTGGATGATAGCGGTCAGGCCAGCACCGAACAGAATACCAATCAGGGGGTTGGAGAAGGAAATCATGAGCTGTGCGAACCAAGGCTCATTTTCCAGGAACTCCATGGAATCTCCCATAATGTCCATACCGGTCATCAAAGCCATGAAGCCCAGCATAATGGTGCCGATACCCCTTCTCTTCTCGGATTTGCCCATGTACAGGACAACACCGATGATGCCGATCAGCGGAGCAAGGGTAGTGGGCTTAAAAATCTTTATTAGGAAACTGTCGCCCTCCAGTCCGGACAGGGACAGAATCCACGCGGTAATAGTTGTACCGATATTGGAGCCCATGATAACGCCAACTGCCTGCTTCAGGGTCATAATGCCGGAGTTAACAAAACCGACCACCATGACTGTGGTTGCGGAAGAGGACTGGATCACTGCAGTGACACCCATACCCAGCAGGAAGCCCTTGAATACATTGGAGCTCATCTTTGCCAGAATGGTCTGCAGCTTGCCACCGGCCTGCCGCTCCAGCGCCTTGCCCATGACATCCATACCGAAAAGGAACAGTGCCAGACCACCCAAAAGGGTGATGATGTTAAAAACGTAGTTTGTCATAATTTCTCCTTTACGGGAAGTTTTCTTATTGCGACAATCTATATTTTACATGATAGCATTTGTAAATACCACAGAGGGATTGAAAAGTCTATGTAAAATCTATGTAAAGTGAAAGACCGCACCCTTACGGATGCGGCCAGATTCAAAATTGGATTGTAATCGCTGTGCCTTTTCCGGGGGTGCTTTCCAACTGTATCTCCGCATTGTGGTAAGCAACTGCGTGTTTGACGATGGAAAGGCCCAAACCGGTGCCTCCGGATGCCTTGGAGTGGCTCTTATCCACTCGATAGAATCGCTCGAAGATACGATCCTTATGCTTTGCGGGAATACCGATACCGGTATCGCTGACAACCAAACGGTTGTTTTCTGCGTGAATCGTCACGATGCCACCGGGAACATTGTACTTGATGGCATTGTCGCAGAGGTTATAGACCACCTCGTGAAGCATTCCGCGAACACCTTCAACTCGGAAACCTTTGCCGGAAATAACGATATCCACTTGTTTTTCCGCAGCGCTGGCTTCCAAGATTGCTTTCACATCCTCAGCAAGTTCCAGCATATCCACATTTTCTTTCGGTAGTTCTACTCCCTCGTCCAACTGGGAAAGGCGGATGATATCCTCAATCAGGCTAACCAATCGGGAAGCCTCTTTCTTGATGTGCCCCACAAACCGTGCTTCATCTTCCGGCTTTACCATGCCGCTTTCCAACAATTCAGCGCTGCCGATGATGCCCTGCAAAGGTGTCTTTAGTTCGTGGGATACATTTGCGGAGAACTCCCGGCGCAGCTGTTCCGCATTTAGCCGCTCGGTAATGTCAAATGCTAAGATTACCGCACCGATTACTGCACCGTTGGATTCAATGCGGCTGAGGTCAAACTGGTAATTGCGCCCGTTTCGATTCGTTTTAGCATAACCTCGGCCCTTATCCAAAGCATCATTTACAGCCGTTCGCATTGCACCTGAGCGTTCAATCATCAAGAAGTTTTTTCCGATGCTGTCGTCTTCTGCCTCGAACAGTTCTTTTGCTGCGGCATTGATACTTAGCACATTGCCTTCGCTATCCAGAAGGACAAGCCCCTCCTGCATATGCGCAGTAATCTGCTGAAATTGATCAGCTTTACGACGCAGTTCATCCATATGCTGTACAATTTGATTATGCTGACGGTGAATGCGGCGAAGGAGTGGGGAAATTTCCTTGTAGGTTTCGTTTTTAAGCGGTTGCTCCAAATCCAGCTGATTCAATGGCTCAACAATTCGTTTTGCCATTCGTCGGGCCAAAAATGCGGATAAACCAATAGCAAGTACGGCAATCAAAATGACAGGCCACAGCATATCAATCATCAACGCCCAGGCCGACTCCTGATTGGTGGAAATACGCAGCACCGTGCCGTCTTGCAGCTTTTGCGCTTCGTAATAGGTCTGCTCAATCAGAGTAGATGAAGTACGCACCGCGCTGCCAAATCCGGTTTCAAAGGCTTCCCGAATCTCTTCCCGGTCAGCGTGGTTTTCCATGGTGGTCTGGTCGACCTGAGTATCAAACAAAACCGTGCCGTCGGTACCGATCCAAGTCACACGGAAGCGATCTGCTTCTACATTTTCCAAAAATGCGTTACCATACTGCTCCGTACCAGTAACTGCCAAACTCAGCTCTTCCTTCAGCTGCTGCACCTGCACACCGGTAAAGTGGCGATACAGAACGCCCATCACAATTCCAAGAGAACAAAGCAGCACCACAACCGCGACAAACACTGTAGAGCGGAAAATCTTACTTGTCATGCTTGGCCTCCAGGCGGTAACCCACATTTCTGACGGTTTCAATAAAATTACCGTACTCGCCTAATTTCTGTCGCAAGGTGCGGACATGCATATCCACTGTGCGAGTTTCGCCTAAATAATCCGCATTCCATACATTGGAGAGCAGCTGCTCTCTTGTGAACGCAATACCCGGTTGAGAAAGAAAAAGATGAAGCAGTTCATATTCCTTGTAAGTCAGAACTACTCGGTCTCCATCCACAGTAACAGTGTGTTCGTCGGGGTTTAGCACCAATCCTCCCAGCTTCAGAAGCTTGGTATCCTTGACCGGTTTGCACCGACGCAGCACCGCCTTCACTCGGCTGACCATCTCCATAATGCCAAAAGGTTTTACCAAGTAGTCATCCGCACCCAGATCCAGACTCTGAATCTTATCATACTCACTGCCTTTGGCAGTAGCCATAATAACAGGAATCCCCCGGAAGTCCTCGGATTCCTTCATCAGTTTCAGCAAGGTTACGCCATCCTTGCCAGGGAGCATCACATCCAGCACCACCAATTCCGGCTTCTCGGATTGCAATGCATTCCAAAAACTGTCGCCGTCTTCAAAACCCTTGGCTTCAAACCCGATAGAAGTCAAAGCATACACCTCAATATCCCGGATACTGGAATCATCTTCTACACACCAAATCATAGAAATGCCTCCTCTCATCTATATAATCATATCTGTTTCATCACTAAAATTCAAGTTTTGTGCTAAATTTTACATATATTTTACATCCGATATTTTCGCTCTACACAATCCTTGTTCGTTTAATCAAAATACTGGTATTCTCGTGATTTTAGATATTTCGAGCGTCTACTCTAAGGGGACTATCGCCAAACACAATGGGTCGGCACCTTTTATCATTGGATTCTAGCAAAACATCCCAATTATCCATTGACAGCATACCGTGAAACTGATAAAATAGTACAGAAAGTGTATGCGTTAGCGCCGCCGTTTTTATGAAACATATACAATTGTCCAACTTAGCGCTACAGCATCCAAAATTTATCAGAAGGGAGCGTGTCTGTGCCAGCGCACAGATACAACACACGACATGAAGCAGTTGAAGCGAAGCCTTTCTCTGGTTCTGGCACTGGTCATGCTGATGTCGCTGATTTATGTGGCACCCAAGGCAGAAGCCGCCAATGCCAGCAGCTACATCTCTACCAGCTACGCTGCCAACCTCAGCGTCAAAACCACCGCCGCCACCGGCCTGAGAGAATTGCCCACAACCTCCTCCTCAGCCAAGTACACTCTCCCCACCAACACCATGCTTGCCGTCAAGGCCCTGCACAAGGGCACCGACAGCCGCTGGTGGTACGAGGTGCTGTTCTACGACATGACCCTCTATGTCGATGCCACCGCCACTACCAAGGTCAGCCACCTGACCGGCGACGTATCCATTGACAGCGTCATGTCCCCCGCCTCTCTGTACAAGGGGCAATCCTTCGGCATCGAGGGCGATATCACCTCTTCGCTGAACGATTTGGGCACCATCACCGTCAGTATGCACACCAGCTCCAATATTACCAGAGCCCCCAGTGTGATTGCCTCTGCAAAGGCCAGCGGCAAATCCTACTCCCTCGATGGCAGTTCTATTGATTCAAGTCTATCCTTCAACTCCATGTCCGCCGGCATCTATACCTACGTTGTCACGGCTGAAGCCGTCAGTTACTACATCAACGACAACGATGCGCTGGCCACCTCCACCCAGGACGTGGTGCTGGAAAAGCAGCAGTGCGTCATCACCGACTGGCGCAACCCCAACGAGGAACTGGCCTTCGGTATCGACGTTTCCGTTTGGAACGGCTCCATCGACTGGAGCAAGACCAAAAACGTGGTTGACTTCGTTATCCTGCGCCTTGGCTTCTCCGAAACTCTGGATAACCGCTTCCTTGAATACGCCACCAACTGCGAAAAATACGACATCCCCTACGGTGTTTATCATTATTCCTATGCCCTGTCCGCCACCGATGCTAAGGACGAAGCCAATTTCGTCATCAACACTCTGGAATCCAACGGCTACTACCCTGAGCTTGGCGTTTGGTTTGACATGGAAGATAGCTCTCAGGCATCTCTGGGCAACAGCACCAAAGAATCACTCGTAACAAACTTCTGCGACACCATTGCGGCCGCCGGCTACGAGCCCGGATTCTACGGCTTCACCAGCTGGTTCACCACCACCTTCCAAAATACCTATCTATCCTCCATCCCGGTGTGGATTGCCCAGATAGACGGCTTCAGCTCCAACGGCACCGCTACCCATGATGGCGGTACATGGCTTTGGCAGTATAGCTGGGAAGGTTCTATCAGCGGCATTTCCGGCGATGTAGACTGCAACTACGCCTATTGTGAGTTCCGGGATTTCAGCAGTGATACCACTTATTTGTCCAAGTGTACCCACTACGCTGCCCACTCCACCGGCAAGGTCACATCCTCTGTAACCATCCGCCAGTACCCCAGCACCAGCTACTCTTCCCTCGGCACGATTTCCACCGGCACCACGCTGGAGATTACCGGTGTTTACAAAAACACCGCCGGAGAATACTGGTATCAGGTCAAGTCCGGTTCTTCCTATGGCTATGTCCTTTCCAGCTATGTTACCGTCACCGATTTCCTGTACAATGATATCGCCGTTACCGCCCCCACCATGGCCGATAATCTGGCAGTGGGTAAGGGCTACTATTTGGAGGGTAATCTGGTATCTCGGTATAACGACATCGGCACTGCCTATGCCAAGGTCTACTCCGGCGAGGATACGCTGGCCTCCCCCGTGCTGACCAGCAGCGACACCTGCGGTAGCAACAGCTATAAGCTGAAATCCAGCACCGTTTGCGACAATATGATTTTCAGCAACCTCTCCACCGGCTACTACACCTACGAAATATCCGCTGATGTGAAGAACTACTATGTTTCCAACGGCACCCTGACCAGCAAGACCGAGAATGTGGTGCTGTGGACCGCCCCCTTCACCGTGGGCAACGCCACCATCACGCCTCCCGCTCAGATGGTCTGCAGCCACAATATCGTCACGGACCCTGCGGTTCCCGCTACCTGTACCACCAGCGGCCTCACCGCCGGCACCCACTGCTCCAAGTGTAACGTGGTGCTCACCGCCCAGACCGTCACCCCCGCCACCGGTCACAGCTACACCGCCACCTCCGAGCCTGCCAACTGCCAAAACTACCAGAAGTTCCATTACAGTTGCATCAAGTGCGGAAACTCCTATGATATCTCCGCCAATGATCTGGCCAACTGGAGCGACGTGAAGCCCATCGGCGTTCCTTCCAATCAAATTCAGAGCAAGACCCAGTACCGTTACGCCGACTGCACCTCCACCACATGGCAGGAAATCGGCACCAATAGCATCAAGTATGTTCCCACTTGGCCCAGCGGCTTCGATACCACGGACAGCACCTACGCTCAGTACAACAAAGCCGACTCCAAGGTGACCGAAACTGTCACAGCCACCACCAAAACGGTCATCAACTCCGATTCCAAGATTGGTTATCTGTGGTATCACTGGTGCTCCACCAGCGTCACCTCCTCCTGGGCCTACGAATACGATACCTATACCAATTTCCACGTCTACTACGACACCACCGACCCCAGCAATTACTCCTGTGATACCTTCGACTACAGCTATAAGACCTCCCATTCCTCCTGCTCCAACTCCAACTGGTGGTTCCCCGTGGAAGTCTATTCCCAGAACTACACCACCTACAAGGCCGTCCCCGACGGACAAACCTGGGGGGCCTGGTCCGCATGGAGCGACTCCGTTTACACCGCCATAGCCAACAGCCGCAAGGTTGAAACCCGTACCGTCTACCGCTACACCGGTGCCACTCTGGGCGACCATGTGTGGAACAACGGCACCTGCACCGTCTGCGGCACCACCTGTAACCACACCTTCTCCAACGGCATCTGCTCTGTCTGCGGCATGGACGAGCCCAATAAGGATTACTACCTGTTCGGCTATATCAACGGTGCGGATTACGCCTGCGAAGCCGACTTTGAGAACATCGGTATCTATCTGTTCGTCGATGGCAAACTCACTACCAAGTTCTCCCAGCCCAGCTACGTTGCTGTCAAAACCGGCGACAACGGCAAATGGTTCATGACCAACGGCTGGCAGGGCGAGGTCAGCTCTGTTACCCTATACAACACCTCCATCACCGGTAACAGTTCTGATAAAATGTACGTCCCCGGCAATGTGGAAGTGACCTTCACACTGGTGGAAAACAGCGACGGTAGCCTGACCCTCAGCTACACCACCGGCCAGTGCAGCCACAGCAAGCACGACACCACCGGCACCTGCACCTCCTGTGGCGAAGCCGTGTCCCATACCTATGTGAATAATGTCTGCTCCGTCTGCGGCAAGACGCTAACACTCCCCACCCTGTCCCCCAACTATCCCACCGTTTCCTTTGAGGGTGCGATTGAGTTGAACATTTACTACACCGCCACAGATTTGGGCTCTGTTGATTTGTCCGACATGGGTCTGATTGTCTTCAACTCTGCCCAACCCGATGGCACCATTGCTACCGCCTCGGATGTCATCCCCGGCGCAACCCAGTCCGGTGGCAAGTACATCGTGCACACCAACGGCATCGCTGCCAAAAATCTGGGCGATACCCTGTATATGAAGGTCTATGCCCGCATGGACGACGGCTCCTATGTTTACAGTAAGATGATCTCCACCAGCCCCAAGAACTATGCCCTGAGCATCGTCAAGAACACCTCCAACAACAGCTATATCCGCTCCCTGTGCGTGTCCATGCTGGACTACGGCGCTGAGGCCCAGAAGTACTTCAACTACAAGTCCTACGACCTGATGAATGCCTCCCTCACCGCCGACCAGAAGGCCCTGGTCAGTGCCTACGACGGCTCCATGATGGACGACATCGTAGCCGTCACCGGTATCAAGGGTGCAGCCTTCCCCAGAAACACCACTGCCTTTACCAGTATGTACCCCACCGTGTCCTTCGAGGGAGCCTTCTCCATCAACTACTACTTCGTTAACGGCCTGACCGTCGACGGCAATATGACCATGTACTACTGGACTGCCGACACCTATAACAGCGTCAGCCAGCTGACCCGCACCAACGCCAGCGGTTCCTTCACCATGGTCAACGAGGGCAGCCGTTACTGGGGCGAGATTGCCAACATTCCCGCCAAGGAGATGGACGACACTATTTATGTAGCCGGTGTCTACACCTCCGGTGGCACCACCTACACCACCGGCATCATCGCCTACTCTTTGGGCCGCTACTGCGAAGGCATCGCCGGCAACAGCAGCAACACTGCCCAGGCGCTGGCCGCCAAGACTGCTGTCTATGGCTACTACGCCGAGCGCTACTTCGACTACCTCTACGGTTGATCCCAATACCATCGCCGCTCCCTCAACCGAGGGAGCGGCACATTTTTTCATCAAAATATTGCAATCTGCTCAATATATGATAAAATGTATTTGATATCACCCATTGGAGGATACATTATGTACAAGCTTATCGAACTGAATCCCGTACTGCAGTGGCATGCCGGCGATATTGGCCTGCGGATGCACCTGTATCACGAAACAAAAAAACGCCTACTCTCCGGCGGCGGCACTTTGAATGAATTCGCAAACGGCCATGAATACTACGGCTTCCATCGGGTCGAAGGCGGCTGGGTCTACCGCGAATGGGCCCCCAGCGCCTACCAGCTGTACCTAACCGGCGACTTCAACGGCTGGAACTGGACAAGTCATCCTCTGACCAATCTGGGCAACGGTAGCTGGGAACTGTTCCTCCCCGGTGACGATGCTCTGTGGGAAGGCTGTAAGGTCAAAACCATTGTCGATGCCAACCTCCAGCGCACCGAACACATCCCCCTCTACGCCCGTCGTGTGGTGCAGGATCCCGGCTCCATCACATGGGTAGCCGAGGTCACCGACGAGCGCAACATCTACCCTTGGACAGACCACGACTTCAAAGGCGAGGAATCCCTCTACATCTACGAAGCCCACGTAGGCATGGCACAGGAAGAAGGCAAGGTTGGCTCCTACTACGATTTCGCAAAATACGTCCTGCCCCGTGTAAAAGAGGCAGGCTATAATACCATCCAACTGATGGCCATCATGGAGCATCCCTACTACGGTTCCTTCGGCTATCAGGTGTCCAGCTTCTTCGCCGCCTCCAGCTGGTTCGGCCGGAAGGACGATTTGAAGTATCTGGTCAATACCGCCCACGAAATGGGCATCCGAGTGCTGCTGGACGTAGTCCATTCCCACGCCGTCAGCAATTACACCGAGGGCATCAATATGTTCGACGGCACCACGTGGCAGTTCTTTCACGACGGCGGCAAGGGCGACCACCCCGCATGGGGCACCAAATGCTTCAACTACGGCAAAGACCAGGTCATCCACTTCCTGCTCAGCAACCTGAAATTCTGGATGACCGAGTATCACTTCGACGGCTTCCGCTTTGACGGCGTCACCTCCATGCTCTACCACGACCACGGCCTCGGCACCAACTTCGACCACAACGAGAAGTATTTCTCCATGAACACCCACACCGAAGCCATCACCTATTTGCAGTTAGCCAACGAGCTGATTCGTCAGGTGAACCCCAACGCCATCACCATTGCGGAGGATATGTCCGGTATGCCCGGTATGTGTCTGCCCATTGAGGACGGCGGCATCGGCTTCGACTACCGACTGGGCATGGGCCTGCCGGATATGTGGGTGCGGACTGTCAAGGAAGTGTCCGACGAATGGTGGAATATCCGCCAGATGTGGAACGATATGTGCCTTCGCCGCCCTGGCGAAAAGACCGTGGCCTATGTGGAGAGCCACGACCAGGCGCTGGTGGGCGACCAGACCATGATATTCCGGCTGGCGGGGGCCAGTATGTACTCCGATATGCATCAGGAGTGCCACAACGCCCACATCGACCGTGCCATCGCCCTGCATAAAATGATTCGCCTGTTCACGCTGGCCGGTGGCGGTGAAGCCTACCTGAACTTCATGGGCAACGAATTCGGCCATCCGGAATGGATTGACTTCCCCCGGGAGGGCAACGGCTGGAGCTTCCATTACTGCCGCCGCCAATGGAGCCTGCAGGATAACGACAGCCTGAAATACCGCTTCCTCGGTGCATTCGACCGGGATATGGTGGCGCTGACTAAGAGCGTGAATATGTTCAGCCAGAGTTGCGGCAACCTGCACATCATGGACGATGAAAAAAAGTGCATCGCCTTCTCCCGCAAGGGACTGCTGTTCGTGTTCAATTTCCACCCCACATGGTCTCAGGGCGATTTCCGCATCCCTGTGCAGGCAGGCTCCAAATTCGAGGTCGCTTTCACCAGCGATGACTGGAAGTACGGCGGCTGGGGACAGATGCCCCACATGACCTACGAAGCACAACCCAATCCAGACAAGGAGGACGAGTCCTTCATCGGAATGCACCTGCCTTGCCGCACCTGTGCGGTTCTGATTGAGCATACGGCACCGCCCGCCCCGAAACGCCGTACTAAGAAAAAGGAGGCATCAATTTGAGAAGAATTCACTGCGTTCTGCTGGCACTAGTCCTGCTGCTAAGCCTTGCCGGCTGTCAGGCAGAGCCCGCCCCCTCTAGTCCGACCGCCAGTAGCATCACCCTCTCTCAGGCCACGAAGCCTTCCGAGGAAACCACCAATCCCACGGAGTCGATTCCAAACATCACCGCCCCCACCACTCCGCCGGAGTCTTCCGACACCTGTGAACATCAGATGGAGGGCATAGCAAGCAAGGACAGCACCTGCACAGAGGGTGGCTATAGCGAATCCACCTGCACACTCTGCGGACATACAATATCGGTTGATTATGCGCCTCTTGGACACACCATGCAGGATGCCACCTGCACCGCCCCCAAAACCTGCACAGTCTGCGGTGCAACCGACGGCCCTCCTCTGGGGCACAGCTACACCGACGACAAATGCACCCGTTGCGGTCTGGAGAAGCCGTCGGAAGAATGTGACCATCAGTTCCAGAACGTGAATCAACTAAGCCCCACTTGCGACAAGTCCGGCAGCACTACCCACCGTTGCACTGTCTGCGGCTATACCTACACCGAATCTATCGCCGCCAACGGCCATAGTTATCAAGCGGCCACCTGCCTGATCCCGAGGACCTGCAGCATCTGCGGCGACACCCAAGGGAATCCTCTTGGTCACAGCTATGGCACCGACCACCTTTGTACCCGCTGCGGTTCCGAGGACCCCAACAAACCTGCCGAAACCAAGGACTTCACCGTCACCGTCCGGCACAAATCCGGCTCTACCATCCCCAACATAAAAGTTACGGTTTATGTGGACAGTTCTGCCACCGCCGCCGGCTCGGCAGTCACCGATGCCAAGGGCAAAGCCGTCATCCCGGTGATTCCGGGCAGCAGCTATACCGTAAAAATTATTATTCCCCCCGGATATACCGGCAAGGAAAGCTACACCTTCACATCTCTGACCGCCAACATCACACTGGCTGACGCTCCTGTGCTGAATCCCAACGACCACAGCGCCGCCCAGTATAAGGTTGGCAGCACCATGGCAGATTTCACCTTGACAGACGTGGACGGCGTGACCTATAACCTGTACCAGCTGCTCCAGAAAAAGGATGCGGTGATACTGAACTTCTGGTTCGTCAACTGTGGCCCCTGCAAGGCGGAGTTCCCTCACTTCGAGGAAGCCTACAAGCTCTACGCCGACGATGTGCAGCTGCTGACCTTGAACCACTTCGACAGCGAAGATGCTATCCGCTCTCTCCGGGAGCAAATGGGCTTGACCTTCCCCATGATTTCCGAGAATATTGGTATGCAGCAGGGCTTTGGCATTCAAGCTTACCCTACCACCGTAGTCATCGGCAAGGACGGCAAGATTCAGATGATCCATCTCGGCAGCTATAACAGAGATCAGGTCATGAACCTCTTTGAAACCTATGCCAAGTAAAGATAAAACGGGCGTGCCATGCACGCCCGTTCTCTTTATTTCAGGTACTGCTCCCAGAGGAAGCGTTCCGACTTATTTTGCAGACCAAAGGCTTTCCGAATACCCCTGCACAGCAGTTGCAGCTTCGCCTGCATATGCTCCGACTGGAAGTACTCCTCATTTCCCTCCCGAATGGCATATTCCATGATTCTGGCCCGATCCTCCTTGGCATAGCTCATGGAGTACATATCGATGAACCACCGATCCTCCTCCAGATACTGATAATCCTCACGGAACTGATTGGTCACATAATCATTATCATATTGGAAGCCCTTGGGATTCAGCTTCTCCCAGTCATCGTAAACGTTGCAGTGGCTCAGCACATAAGTATCAATGGCGTGGAACGTTTCATGATACAGCGTCGTTACAAAGTCGTCACACATCACCAAAGCAATGTAAACATTCCCGTCATTGTAGAAATGCACGCCGACAGCCGTATCCAAGCTTCCCATGTCATTATCACCAAATGCTTCACCTACCAGACTGATGGTCAACTTCCCGTTATCGGAGGTGGTGCCAACCTTTTTCAGAAAACCATCCGGATAGGCCGTCAGCGCCTGCTCCAGCAGATCCAGATAGTATTCATAAACCGCAACGGAATGCTCCAGCTCAAAGACGTAATCCGACGGCTGAATCCGAACGGCATCCTCATATACCCGAATGCGAATACCATACTCCAACCCCAGCGCATCCGCCCGTTCCTCGATTTGAGCCAGCCCGTCCATATCCGGTTCCTGCTCCGTGTAGTACGGCTCTGTCAAGCACTCTGTATCCCCGGTTTGGCTCAATCCGAAGTCCCAGCGATACAATCCGCTGTTGAATTCCTGATCCACCGCAATGAACCAAATCGCCTCACGCTGGAGATCCGCCGCAAGGCATTCCGGGATAAACATCCCAGAAAGCTCCACCGAGCTGGCCCGAACACCTGTCTGCAAATCATAGTAGTCCAACTTCATGGACGATTCATTTTCAACACAGCATACCGCCGCCATCATCTGGGGAATCTCCAGATACACCGGATCATCCACCTTCAGCCGCTGCGTGTCACCCCCACGAGTCCCAAACAGATACTGAAGCACACCGTTTTCATAACAGGTAGCGAAGTACCGATCATCCCAAGTGGCAACCGTGGGCCACTTCTCCGAAGCATACAGCAGCTCGCCGGTGCTGGTGTTAAACATCATGATTTGGGACATATCGTCCTCAAGAATCAGGCACTCCAATACCGTCCCATCAAAGTGCAGCTTCTGGATTTCCTGCACGGGAAAACTGATTTCCTTCAGCATCCGGTCGATGCCGGTGGAGATCTTCATGCAGCGAAGCTCATCCTCCGTGAAGAAATAAACCATGCTCCAATCCGAATCCGCCACCGGAATCCCTACGATATCCTCCGGCAGCTCCACACGGTCGATTTCCTCAAGCGAGGTATCCAGCAAAATCATCGCCCGATTCTGTTGATCATAGTAGCCCATAGCCTCCCGTTCAGGTACAAGAACCATATCCTGCGGAAGCATGAACGATCCCGTTAATGTCAGCGAAGCCGTGGTTCCATCAGGTGCCAGATAGGTCAGCTCCGTATCCAAAGTGCCGGAAAACAGCACAAGGCCCTCCCCCAGCGGTAAAACTCCATAGCAATCGTCAAAATCAATATTGTAGGCCTTGACTGCGCCGCTGGTAGCCTTCTCCACATCGCTATCCGGCACATAGCAACCGAAATCCACCTTAGGCGGGTCAGAAGGATCCTGCTCCGGTGTCGTAGTAGTTGTGGGCGTGGTAATGGTGGCGGTTGCAGATTGCTTCGGTTCTTCTTCCTTTCCGCAGCCGCACAAAACCACGGTCAACGCCAGAATCAACGCAAATAGTCGTTTCATTTTACTGCCTCCTTGCCAAAGTGTAGTCGTCCCCCTGTCGATAATAGGGGCAACGGCTCTGACGGCTGGCGAAAATGCGGTAAACCTCATCCTCGTCCAGATCCATCATGCAGTAATACTCATCGTATTCCTCATCGTAATCATAATGCCAGCAGCTGTCACATAAATTCGGATCCATCAGCGTCCCTCCAAATACCCTTCCACATCGAAGGGCTTCAAAATCTCATCCTTGCGCAGGTATAGCGGATGGTGGGGATGCCCCTTCTTGCTGATGGCGCCGGCGCAGCACCACCGGGCATCATACTCCTGCCCAACGGCCACCATATCCCGAACGCATTCGGTCAAATAGTTCCGCTTTTCAATGATTGCGCCCCATGCCGCCCAAACCACAGGTTTTTCGGAAATGGAAAGCACATATCGGAACGCCTCCAAGTTCTCACGGTGCAACACCATATTGCACTGCCACTCCATATCGTCAGGGCGAGTGGCCCGTTGAGCGTAGACATTAAACATAATGAAGCTGTCAAAGCCGTTTCCGTCGGCGATTCGCTGCACAGATTTGAGGGTGTTGTCCAGCGCATCCGGTCTGGCGGTAGAGGGATTGATTCCGATGCAAATCAGCGGATTGTTCCCCCTTGTGCCCAATATGTACCGATATTCCGAGTAGAAATTGGGCGCATACAGCCATTTGTCGATATCATATTCGACGCTGGGGGTGTTCGCCGCCTCCAGCGCCTGCTGAAAGGTCACCAGCTCCAGCTCCGCAGTGGTTCCGCTTGGTATGTGCATCATTTTCCCTCCATCATCGGAAACCACAGACTGTTGTCCGGGTCATGAAAATCACAGTCACCGGGCTCCAGCCCCTTCTGGGCGCACCACTTGTAGAACGCCTTGTCCATAAAGGGGTACACGCCCTTCATGCCGGCCTGCAATCCGACGGTGCGACCGTCCTCCATGTGCAGCTCAATGAGGATGTTGCCGTAGGAATTGTACAGCAGTTGCCCCTGAATCTGCTCGTAGCGATAGGTGGTGCTGCGCTTTCCGAAGGTGGTCAGCACAAAGCCCTCATCGTCATAGTACACACCAAAGGTCAGATAGTATACCACCAGTCCAACGCCCAGCAGCAGAACCACACTGCCGCCCACAATGATGGGCCAACCCGAGCCGTTGATGCCTGCAAAAATCGCCGCCACACCCAGCGCAAAGAGAATCAATCCAAAAGCGCCATACTTTTTGTTCAGCCGCACAGCCAGACCGGACTCATGCTGCTTTTTCCCTCGAAAAGTCTTTGTAAACAACCGATCCACCAGAAAGCACAAGCCAAAGGTGACGCCGGCGATTACGACCATAGGAATCCATCCCATAGTAGCACCTCACTTACGCCCAAAGAACGCAGTCCACGTTCACGTCAAATTCTTCCGTATCCAACCGCTCAAACATCTGAAATTCATAACATAGTGCCAGCGTCGGATGCGCCGGCTCACTGGCCAGGAATTTATCATAAAATCCGCCGCCGTAGCCGATGCGATGTCCCTGAGGGTCAAAAGCCAAACCCGGCATCAGCACCAATGCCGTCGCATCATCTGCCACCGGCTCATCGGCAATGGGCTCAGGAATGCCGGCGTAACCCTTTTCCACCTGCGACAAATCCTCCAGATAGATAAAGCGCATTTCATCGCCATAAACTTTGGGCACAGCGACTCGCTTTCCGTCCCGTAGCGCTTGCTCCAGCATGGATATCGTCCGAACCTCCTGATTGTAAGGAAGATATCCGTAGATGGTTTTGGCATTCTGATAATACTCGCTTGCCAGAAACAATTCCCCCAGCCGTTCGCTTGCGGCATCGATCTGTTCCTCAGACATCGCCCGTTTCAAAGTCTGAATCTGCTTTCTGAGTGTAATCTTATCCATAATCCACCTCCCAAGTGTGAATCCTGACACTATTCTACCAGAGTTTCTTCTATTATGCAAGAAATGAATCTGATTAATAATTTTGCAATAACAGAATATCGCTTGAATATGAACAGCAAGCATATTGTCCCACATCACTTTGAACGAAAAATAATAGCCACCGCAAAATTAGCGGTGACTATTATATTCAAATTATCATCAACCTCTACGTACCATCAAAACATCCAAAAAACTAAACATCTACTAATCTGTAGAATCCGAAGATACCCCTACAATTTCCCATTGAGTTGCATACGCAATAGCCTCGTCCTTATGATTTTCATCATCTATCGTAACCTGCACCATCCACCCATACCCATCGTGATAGTAGAACCCAGCAACACCAAAGCCATCATCAAACTTCATGTATATATAGGGGCATCCGTTTGCCGTATCCATTTCAACAATCCGGGAAGGGCTCCAATAATCATCAATCCAAGCATCCATAAACAGATTAGCCGAAGTAACATCACTCCCATACTCAATCCCAACACTAAAACCTTCAACACAGATGTGAATTCCCTCAGAATTGTTGATAAATACCCCATAATAGTCATCACTGTAATCAGAAAAGCCAGAAGGTAGAATAAACTTCAGCCCATTCCACTCTACATTACCACCTACCGCAGGTTGCGAGATATCAGGTTCTTCCTCGACTAAAAAATCAACCATAATGCCTAAAGTAGCATATTTAATGGCCTCATTCTTTAAGTCTACGTTTTTAAACGAAACTGTAATTGCTCGAGCAAAGCCGTCTCGGCAATAAAAGCCGATTACACCGTAGGTCCCACCATCCTCATCACTGTGGCCGAAAATATACGGTGTCCCATTCGCCTCACTATTTTCGATAATTTCAAATTGCTCATAACATAACCAGTCAATATAGAGGTCAATAAACTCCTGAACAGATGAGAAGCTGCCATCAATATCATCTGGCCTTGAGCAACGTACATACATAGTATTATCAACATTTTCGTATTGAATTTCATACTCGTCAGCGTCACCAACTGTCTCAAACTCACCAGACAAATAGAATCGAAGACCATTCCATTCATGCATGACTAAATCTGCACGCAAACTATCTGGATTTGTCATCATCTCGTCATCAGACAAATCGTCCGCACTAGAACAGCCTACAAAGATGCACAAAACAGTGCAGAGAATCACGAAAAATCTAACGAATACAAGAAAACCTGCTTTTGTTCTCATGACGTAACCTCCAAAATCATTTCTAGTACCAGTATAAAGTAATTACAATAGCATGTCAACAATAAAAAAGAGTCAAGTATAAGCTTGACTCTTGAATGTTTGCGTTACCTATCTTCCCGGGCAGTCACCCGCCAAGTATTGTCGGCGCACATGAGCTTAACTTCTGTGTTCGGGATGGGAACAGGTGGACCCTCATGGCAATCAACACAAACTATATGGATGACTTTCGTCATCATTTATATCATAGCCCTCAAGGCTGAGATATCTGGTGACCCATACCGGATTCGAACCGATGTTAACGGCGTGAGAGGCCGCTGTCTTAACCACTTGACCAATGGGCCATTGGTGCACCTTCACGGACTCGAACCGGGGACCCACTGATTAAGAGTC
>SVME01000032.1 GCA_015067605.1 Oscillospiraceae bacterium | reverse complement strand
CAGAAAGCTATTGGTTTTTGCGTCTTTTAAGACTTGCTACTGCATTTCAGGTATCGCCATTCCCCTTCCGGTTCGGGCAAAGCCCGAACCACCTTCCCCTCGGGGGAAGGTATAGCGCCTGCGGCGCTTAGTAAGCTAAACGATAATTTATCTTCTCAAGAACAGAGGTTATGGAATGAAACTGAAAACAACGTTACTGGGAAAAACATACGTCTTTCGGGACATCAAGGATGTCCTCGCCAAGGCCAACGAGGAAAAAACCGGCGACAAACTTGCCGGCCTCGCCGCCGAAAGCGCACAGGAACGAGTAGCCGCCAAGGTGGTACTATCCGCTGTGACGCTGGCAGATCTTCGGGAGAATCCCGCTGTTCCCTATGAGGAGGACGAGGTCACCCGCATCATTCAAGACGACGTAAACGAATCCGTCTACCGCAGAATTCGGGGCTGGACGGTTTCGGAGCTGCGGGAGTGGATTCTGTCGGAAACCACCTCCGGCGACGATATCCGCAAGCTCAGCCGTGGTCTGACCTCGGAGATGGTGGCGGCAGTGGCAAAGCTGATGAGCAATCTGGATCTAATCTACGCCGCCCAGAAAATCACCGTCACCGCCCACTGCAACACCACCATCGGCCTGCCGGGCACCCTGTCCTGCCGGCTCCAGCCCAACCACACCACCGACGATCCGGAAGGCATCACCGCCTCCACCCTGGAAGGATTGAGCTTTGGCGCAGGCGATGCGGTGATAGGACTGAATCCGGTGACCGACTCCCCAGAACAGGTGGGCAAGGTGCTGCGACGGTTTCAGGAAATTAAGGAACACTGGCAGATTCCTACCCAGATTTGCGTGCTGGCTCACGTCACTGCCCAGATGAAGGCGGTGCGAGCCGGTGCCCCCTGCGACCTGATTTTCCAGTCCATCGCCGGCTCTCAGAAAGGCAATGAGGCCTTCGGTTTCTCCGCCGCCACGCTGGAGGAGGCACGGCAGCTACTACTGAAGGAGGGCACCGCCGAAGGGCCAAACGTGATGTATTTTGAAACCGGCCAGGGCTCGGAGCTTTCCTCCAACGCCCATCACGGCACGGATCAGGTGACCATGGAGGCTCGGTGCTACGGCTTCGCCAAGCGGTTCCAGCCTTTCCTCGTAAACACGGTGGTGGGCTTCATCGGGCCGGAGTACCTGTACGATGCCCGTCAGGTGACCCGTGCCGGACTGGAGGATCACTTCATGGGCAAGCTCACCGGCATCTCCATGGGCTGTGACTGCTGCTACACCAACCACATGAAGGCCGATCAGAACGATATCGAAAATCTGGCGAGCCTGCTGACGCTGGCGGGGTGCAACTATTTCATGGGCATCCCACACGGGGATGACATCATGCTCAACTACCAGACCACCGGCTTCCGTGAAACGGCAGCTCTCCGGGAAATCACCGGCAAGACCGCCATTCCGGAATTTCAGCGGTGGCTGGAGAAGATGGGCTTTACGGAAAACGGCCGCCTGACCGCCAAAGCCGGCGACGGCTCCAGTTTGCTGTTTTAATGCACTAAGTTATCGTTTAGCGGCGCAGCTGCCAAAGCCTCCCTCTGATGAGGGAGGCGGAGAGAAAAATTCGAATCATTCTCTCCCCCAGTCAAAAATCAAAGATTTTTGCCACATAGTATTTGTTCGATTGCCGCTGGCAATCGTTCATTTACAATCGCTACGCTACCCTCGTCAGAGGGGGCCAAGGAATGGTGCGAAGCTGTTAGACCGCTAAACGATAATTTGTCTTCCAAGGAGGATATATGAACAAGGAACAACTTTCCGCTCTTGTGGCGGAGATTTTAGGTCAGATGGAACCGATGGTAAAGGGAGCGGACTACCGCCCCACTGCGCCGCAACCCAAGCCCACGGATTACCATTACCACGATGGGGATTTTGTGGAGGACGTGACTGCCCTGGATTTGCGCAAGCTGTATCTGACCGAAAACCCCGCTGACAAGGAACGCTTCGCAAAAATGAAGGCCAAAACCCCCGCCAGACTTGGCTCCGGCAAGGCGGGCCCTCGCTACAAGACTCTGACCATGCTCCGATTCCGTGCGGATCACGCCGCCGCACAGGATGCGGTTTTTTCCGAGGTAGACACGGAGTTTGCCAAGCTTCACGACCTGCTGCCCCTCAAGACACGCTGCGACAGCAAGGATGAGTATCTGACCCGTCCGGATTTGGGCCGGTGCTTCGATGAACACAACGCCAAGACCATCAAGGGCGTAATCGACACACCGCCCACAGTGCAGATTGTCATCGGTGACGGGCTCAGCTCCGCCGCCATCGAGGCCAACGCCATGGACTGCATGGCGGCCATTCAGGACGGCTTGAAGCTGCGAAATATCCAAATGAGCAAGCCTCTGTTCGTTCGCTACTGCCGCGTGGGCGCCGGCGATGCCATCGGCGATTTAACCGGCTGCGAGCTGGTTTGTATGCTGGTAGGAGAGCGCCCAGGACTGGTGACGGACAAGAGTATGTCCGCCTATATCACTTACAAGCCCCACACCGGCGTGTCCGAATCCAGCCGGACGGTAGTTTCCAACATCCACGCCCAAGGCACTCCTGCGGTGGAAGCCGGTGCCCACATTGCGGAGCTGATTGACACCATCCTCAAGCGGAAGGTGTCCGGCGTAGGACTGCATCTGGAGGCTGCCCAATGATTCCTGTGAAGGTTCTGGCGGTGCGATATATCCCAAATGCGGATCCGGCGCTGTGCCGTGGGCTGGGAGCGCCGGAAGGGTATCCCTCTCTGGGGCTGCTGACCACCGACTGCGACGATGCCACCTATATTGCGCTGGACGAGGCCACCAAAGCGGCGGATGTGTCCGTGTGCTACGGACGTAGCTTTTACGCCGGCGCCGCCAACGCCAGCACCCCCTACGCCGGCGAGGTCATCGGCATCATTGCCGGCAACACTCCGGGAGCGGTGCGTAGCGGCATGGAAGCCGCTCTGAGTGCGCTGGAGCGCATCGGTTTCGATGAAGTGAACGGGGTTCCCTATCTGGCCCACACCGTCAGCAGTGCCGGCAGTTTTCTGTCCAAGGAGGCTGGTGTCCAACACGGCTCTGCGTTGGCGTACTTGATTGCGCCGCCGCTGGAGAGTATGTACGCCATGGATGCGGCGCTGAAGGCATCTGACGTAGTGTTATGTAAACTATATGCGCCGCCTAGTGAAACCAATTTTGGCGGCGGACTGCTCACCGGCACCCGCAGTGCCTGCGCCGCCGCTTGCGAGGCCTTCGCCACCGCCGTAGCTGAAATCGCCCGGCAACCAAAACAAAGCTGATTCGGTAAATTATCGTTTAGCGCAGCAAGAAACGCAGGTGCCATGCCTTCCCCCGAGGGGAAGGTGGCGCGCAGCGCCGGAAGGGGAATACGGGAGAATGCTTAAACCATTTTACGCCTTTTCAGACTTTATGCAGGGTAATAAGTCTGAAATGTATTCAAAATAGTAGTGTTTCTGCCCGCATTCCACATCCGTCCCCTTCGGGGACACCTTCTCCCCGGGAGAAGGTATTGCGGCTGCGCCGCTGGTGCGCTAAACGATAATTAATCAGACGAATGGAGGGATAATCATGGAACAAATCGATATAGACAAACTGGCCGATGCGGTGCTAGCGCAGCTATTCGTGCCGGTGGAGGCCTCCGGCCGTCACGTCCACATCACTGCGCAGCAAGCCCAGACCCTCTTTGGTCATCCTCTTACTCCCGACCGCCCGTTGTCTCAACCGGGCCAGTTTCTCGCCAAGGAACGCCTCAGCATCATCGGCCCAAAGGGCGAATTTCGCAACGTGGCCGTGCTGGGGCCGGAGCGAAAGGAAGCACAGGTGGAAATCTCCCTGACCGACGGAAAAACGCTGGGCATCACGCCCCCCATCCGCCCCTCCGGTCAGGTAACAGGCTCTCCCGGTGCGGTGCTGGTTGGCCCAAAAGGGCAGGTGGAGCTGACCCATGGGGTCATGGCCGCCCAGCGGCACATCCACCTATCTACCGCAGAGGGTAAGCGGTTCGCTGTTTCCGACAAGCAAATCGTCAAGCTCCAGGTTTTCGGCCCACGTCCGGTGATTTTCGAGGACGTACTGGTGCGAATCCATCCGGATTTCCGCTGCGCCGCACATCTGGACTACGACGAAGCCAACGCCTGCGGTTTCCGGAAAGGGTGCTTCGGGAGGATTATCCCATGAGAAATGCACTGCTCATCGGCAAAGAACCGGCGGCGGATTTGGGTTTTCAGTATGTGACCGCACCCCCTTACGACCAGATCGTAATCGGTTCGCTGACACTGGGGGAGCTGCTGTGCTTTCGGGACGAGCGGGTGCTGGCCGCATTGGCAGAGGGCAAGCCCGTCTATTTGTACACCCCCGGTCTGCCGGAATCCCCGAAAAATCGAGCGCTGTCCGGCTCGCTGGCCACCGCCCGACGGGAGCTGAAAAACTGGGGCATCCTGTTCACTGACGGTGGACAAAGGCGGCTGATTACCGCCGAGGAAGCACGGCAAATGCGGATGGCAGGCCGCTCTCCCGCCGCCGGCGCGGTGCTGACACCCCTTGCAAAGGAAATTCTGGAGGGTACGAAATGAAGATTGGAACAGTCACCGGCTCCGTATGGGCCACTCGAAAAGCAAGCTGCCTCATGGGGCAGACCTTCCTGCTGGTGGACACCGGCGGTGAGGAGCTGGTTGCGGCAGATCAGGTGGGGGCGGGTGCTGGCGACAGAGTGCTGTTGGCCACCGGCACCGTGGCCGCCCGCTATTGCATGGATGCCCCCATCGACGCCGCCGTGGTGGCAATTTTGGATCAGGATAAAGGATAAATTATCGTTTATCGGCGCAAGCGCCGCAGGCGCTATACCTTCCCCTCGGGGGAAGCGATGCGGCTTCGCCGCTAGTGCGCTAAACGATGATTTATCTCATATCAAAAGGAGGTGACCATATTTTGTCCGCACACGAAATTATCATCTGGATCATGGCGGCGTTTGCGGTACTGGGGGCGCTAGATCGAATCATCGGAAACCGGTTCGGTCTGGGCAAGGAGTTTGAAAACGGCATCCTCGCCATGGGCTCTCTTGCCATCGCCATGATTGGTATCATCACGCTGGCGCCGGTACTGGCAGCTCTGTTGCGGCCGGTGGTGGTGCCGGTGTACCGGCTGCTGGGCGCAGACCCGGCCATGTTCGCCGGCACCATTCTGGCAAACGACATGGGCGGCGGCTCGCTGGCACTGGAGCTGACGGACAACCGTCAAGCGGCCATGCTGGGAGGCGTTATCACCGGCTCAATGCTGGGTGCTACCATCGTCTTTACCATCCCCGTGGCCATGGGGATTCTGCCGGAAGCTGACCGCCCCGCTATGGCAAAGGGCATCCTCTGCGGCATCGTCACAATCCCTGTGGGCGTGCTGGTGGGTGGTCTGGTGGCGGGCCTCCCCATCGGCATGGTGACCCGGAACTTGATTCCCATCGTCCTGATTGCGGTGCTGATTGCGCTGGGTCTGTGGAAAGCGGAAAAATGGATGATTAAAGGTTTCGGCCTGTTTGGAAAGGCCGTAATCGCACTGATTACCATAGGCCTAACGGCGGCAATTGTCCAGAGCCTGACGGGCTTCACCATCATCCCCGGCATGGCCCCCATTGAGGATGGGTTTCTCACCGTCGGCTCCATCGCCATCGTGCTGGCGGGAGCCTTTCCGTTGGTGTTTACCATTACAAAGGTGCTGAAAAAGCCCCTGATGAAACTGGGACACCTTCTGGGCATCAATGACACCGCCGCTGCGGGGCTGGTGGCCAGTCTGGCCAATTCCATCGCCACCTTCGGTCTGGTCAAGGACATGGACCGGCGGGGCAAGGTGGTCAACATCGCCTTTGCGGTTTCGGCTGCCTTTGTATTCGGCGATCATCTGGGCTTTACCGCCGGCTTTGCGCCGGATATGCTGCCGGCGGTGATCCTCGGCAAGCTGGCCGGCGGCAGCACCGCCATCGCCGTAGCGCTGTTACTGACACGAAAGAATGGTAATGAATAATAAATTATTGTTTAGCGTACTAGCGGCGAAGCCGCCTTGGCTCTCCCTCTGGGAGAGCTGGCACCGCCGAAGGCGGTGACTGAGAGGGTTTTCGGCGCTTTATATGCCCTCTCCGCCCCAGTGTGCGCACTGGGGCACCTCTCCCAGAGGGAGAGGCAAGGGATTGTGCGTTACTTCTCTAAACGATAATTTACCAACCAATAATTGAAAGGATGAAATTTTATGGACACGAATTCTCTGGGCATGATTGAAACGAAGGGCCTGATTGGCGCGATCGAGGCAGCGGATGCCATGGTCAAATCCGCCAACGTGCAGCTGGTGGGCAAGGAGCAGGTAGGCGGCGGACTGGTGACGGTGATGGTTCGTGGCGACGTGGGTGCCGTAAAGGCCGCCACCGATGCCGGTGCCGCCGCCGCTGAGAAGGTAGGCGAGCTGATTTCCGTCCATGTCATCGCCCGCCCCCACACAGAAGTGGACGCCATCCTGCCCAAGTCCGGCAGCCGTCCCGCCCCTAACACCAAGGGCTGATGCTCTACACCGAGGAGGCCGTCCGGGCCAATATCCGGAATCGGGACGGCAAGCGGGTGTTCTTCCTGGACGGGAAGGACACCCTCACCCCCGGCGCACGGGATTATTTGACACGGGAGCGGATTGAGATTCGCCCTGCCGTAGAGGCGGCCATTGAGGAATACCGTCTGACAAACGGGGGCTTTCTGCGGGAAAAGCCGGAGCATTACACCCATCTGCACGGGGATGTGCTGGTGCCCAAAACCCATCCAAGGATTCGTTTTCGGGGTGCCATGGACACGCTGGAGGCGGAGCTGCTGCTGTGCCAGCTCCACACCGGCATTGGACAACTGGGGGAAATCCTCCAGCAGGCACGGCTGCTGATTCGCCGCGAGGTGATGAACGAGCCGGTGCCGGAGGGCAAGCTGTGTGGCCTGACGGAGCAGGAGCTGCGCCAGCGGAGCCATCTTCCCCAGAAATACTACGGCCAGCCCCACTTTATGCCTTCGGTGGAGGATGGCGCAACCATTCTCCAGCTGAATCGTTGCCGCTGCGCCGTGCGGGCGGCGGAGCTGACCGCCGCTGCGGCCTTCATCGACGACAACGGTCAATGCACCCGTCCGGACATCCTCAGGGCCCTGAATCGGATGAGCAGCATGGTGTACCTTCTGATGATTCAGGAGAAAGCCAAACTCTAAAACGGACAATAAATGCTGCAAGCGCAGGGCTGGTGCCCTGCGCTTGCGTATGTTAAGCATCTGTATCTCTCGGGCCGTAGTCCAGCTCCTGCCGGAAGTCACGATCCTGATTTCTGGCAGCCAGATAGCCCTTGAACAGCCGGAACAATCCACGCCAGAAGTGGCCGTTGGCCCAATAGACCACGTCCTCCGTCATGGCACGGCTGATTTTTCCGCCGGTCATCTGAGCCATGCCCCGAATGGGCAGGTTCAGAATGAACATCTCCGTCAAATCCGGCGAGGTCTGCTTTGCCAGCTTCTTCTCCAGATGGCGACAGAGCCGACGGGCAGTACCGGTTTTTGCGTACTTGAAGCGACAAATCGGATCGTTCAGCTCCAGCTCCTGTCCCCAGCTCCCATCGGACACCGGATGTCCCAGCAGTGCCTCAAATTCCTCCCTAGACACATCCGTAACTGCTCCGGTAGCATAGCTGGGCAGGTTTGCCGCAGGAATCTCCCCATCGGTTCCAATCAGTCGAATGGTTGCGGACAGGCGAATATCCGTCGCACTGGCGGCCACCTCCACCGTATAATGGGTAGTTTCCATCTCCCAGCGGCCGGAATGGGTGTTGAAATAGCGGAAGGCCTTATCGTCCAGCTCGATGGTGACGGTGCGGCTTTCGCCGGCCTTCAGAAACACCTTTTGAAAGCCCTTCAGCTCCCGTTTGGGGCGTATCAGCTTGGTAATTTTCGTGCCGATGTACACCTGCACCACCTCTGCGCCGTCCTGCAGACCGGTGTTAGTGAGGGTAAAGCTAACGCTCCGGCTGTCGCAGTGCAGATTGGAATAAGCAAATTTGGTATAGCTCAGGCCGTAGCCGAAGGGGTAGCGCACCGGCTTGTCCACCGTCTGGTAGTACCGGTAGCCCACGAACAACCCCTCCCGATATTCGGCAGTGCGATTGGTGGAGGGGTAGTAGCGGTGACAGGGAGTATCCTCCAGCGCCAAGGGCCAGCTCTCTGCCAGCTTGCCGGAGGGGCAGACTTTGCCGGTCAGGGCATCTGCCATGGCACCGGCTCCCGCCTGACCGCCCAGATAGCCGTGAATCACTGCCCGATGCCCCTGGGGTACCACGAATGGCGCACCGCCGGACAGCACCAGTACCGTGTTGGGGTTGGTGCGGGAAACCTCCCGAATCAGCTCCAGTTGGCTTTCGGGGATAGACAGATGACTTCTATCCTGTCCTTCGCACTCGGACATCTCGTCCAATCCCACGCACAGCAGCACCACATCCGCCGTCTTGGCGATATTCATGGCGTCTCGCACCATAGGGCGCTCCGAGGGCTTGCCACGGCGGTAGCCCTGTGCGAAAGTGATTTGCAGATCCGTCTGCTTCAAAGCGTCCAGCAGGCTGTCCACCTTGGTGGGGTTCACCAGCGAAGAACCTGCCCCCTGATAGCGGGGTGTCTGGGCAAAGTCACCAATCACCGCCACCTGTGCCTTGGGCGCAATGGGTAAGATTCCGTCGTTTTCCAGCAGAACGATGGATTCGGCGGCGCATTTTCTGGCCAGCGCGTGATGGTCTTGGAAGGTGGTTTTTTCTACGTTCTGGGCATCCAGAATCACCGGCAGCAGCTCGTACAACCGGTCGTCCAAATCCTGCTCAGAGATTTTTCCGGATTTCACGTCATTGTAAACGGTGCGCGCATTGTCCATGCCGGGGTTTGGCATATTCAGGGCAGAGCCGGCAGCAATACCGGCAGCGGGGTCGTTGCAAGCGCCCCAGTCGGACACCACGAAGCCCCCAAAGCCCCACTCCTTCCGCAGCACGTCCTGCAACAGCCACGGATTTTCATTGGAATAGGTGCCGTTGATTTTATTATAGCTAGACATGATGGCCTTGGGCGCTCCCTCCTTCACGGCAATTTCAAAGCCGGTCAGGTAAATCTCGCGAAGGGTGCGCTCGTCCACCACAGAATCGGAGGTCATCCGCAGCTGCTCCTGAGAATTGGCGGCGAAATGCTTGGGGCAAGCCGCCACACCATTTTTCTGGATGCCACGAATGTAGGCAGCGGCCAGCTTGCCGGAGAGGTAGGGATCCTCTGAGAAATATTCAAAATTTCTGCCGCACAGGGGGCTGCGCTTGATATTCAGACCGGGGCCAAGAACCACATGAACCCCTTGGGCAGCGGCCTCCTCACCCAGCGCCTGCCCCAGCGCCTCACCCAGCGACGGATTCCAACTGCAAGCCATGGTAGCGGCAGTGGGGAAACAGGTTGCCGGAATGGATTCGTTCAGCCCCAGATGATCCGCCGCCCCTGCCTGCCTTCGCAGACCGTGAGGGCCGTCCGCCAGAAACATATCCGGCAGCAGCATCCGCCCGATACGACGGGTCGTCCAGTTGGTAGCGCCCTGCAGGAGGACACATTTTTCCTCCAGTGTCATTTTATTGATATATTCTTCAACAGTCATTTTTGACCGCCTTTCTATCTAAGGGAAGATAAATTATCGTTTAGCACATTATGCGCCGTAGGCGCGATACCTTCCCCCCGGGGGAAGGTGGTTCGGGCACTGCCCGAACCGGAAGGGGAACGGCGATACCTGAAATGCTGCAACAAGTCTGAAAAGATGCAAAACCCTTCAGCTTTCTGCCCGTATTCCCCTTCAGTCACCGCCTACGGCGGTGCCAGCTTCCCCTCAGGGGAAGCGATGCGGCTTCGCCGCCAAAGCCATAAACGATAATTTATCGAAATTGCATTTCACCGGGGACGGTGGGGCACCGTCCCCGGTGGGGTCAGATATCATAATGCTTTACAATTTCCGTGGGGCCTTCCAGCCACAGCTCCGTCACCTTGCCGTCACTGCCGGAAAGGGTAACTGTCAGCGTGCCGCCGGGGTTTTCCACCGTCAGCCGCTCCTTCACCAGCCCCTTCAGCCACAGCACCACCACCGTCGAAGCGGAGCCGGTGCCGCAGGCCAGCGTATAATCCTCCACCCCACGCTCATAGGTAAGGATTCGAATCGTGGATTCATCGATCCATGTGTACATATTCACATTGGCGCCTTTGGGGAACGCCGGATCATAACGTAGCGCCCTCCCCTGCTGGCGCAGGGCCTCCTTGTCCTCCCAACGCAGGCCCGGAACCTCCAGCACCGCATGAGGCACGCCGGGATTCCCCAGCTCCAAATAGGCGATATCGCCCTTCCGGTTCAAATCCAGCACACCCGGCTCATTGAGCCGCACACGGTACTGATTTTCTGACAGCCGCTGGCCGTGGACAATGCCCGCATCAGTCTGGACGGTCATACATTCACCGGCGATGCCATTATCATAGGCAAATCGGCAGATGCAACGGGCACCATTGCCGCACATTTCGCCCCGAGAGCCATCGGCATTATAAAAATGCAGGCGAAAGTCCGCAACCTCAGAGGTATCCACTGCCATAAAACCGTCGGCGCCGGATAGTTTACATAACTTCAGCGCCATAGCGCTGAAATCCAATTCCAGTCCACGGGCATCGATGACCATAAAATCATTGCCCGCACCATTCATATAGGTAACGTTCATCAAATCCCCCCAGTCGGAGGATAATGCAAAATGCAGGATGCGGGGTGCAAAATAATGGTGAATCAAGACCTATCATTTTGCATTTTGCATTTTGAATTCTGCATTTATCCTAAGATGTCTTCCATATCGTACAGTCCAGTGGGCTTGCCGGTCATGAAGCGGGCGGCAGCAACAGCGCCGTCGGCCAGCATGGCACGGGAGCCGGACTCATGCTTCAGGGTCAGGGACTGATTGCCGGTGTGGATATGCACCTCATGGATGCCCACCACATTACCCAGCCGCAGGGCGTGGATACCCACTTCGTCCTTGGTACGCTTGCCCTCACCGGAGCGGCCGCAGTTGGCCACGGCGTTGGGGCGAGCGGCCTTCACGGCGTTGAACAGCATCAGCGCAGTGCCGCTGGGAGCGTCCACCTTGCGGGTGTGATGGGTTTCCACAATTTCGATGTCCGCATCGGGGAAGAAGGCAGCCGCCTGCTTTACCAGTCGGCACAGCACAGCAATGCCCATGCTAACATTCCCCGCATAAAATACGGGAATTTCCTTGGAAGCGGCGTAAATCAGGGACTTTTCTTCCTCGGTATGGCCGGTGGTGCCCACCACCACGGCGGTGTTCGTCTGCTTGCCGTAGGCCAGCACATCAGCGATGGCACTGTGGTGGGAGAAGTCGATGATCACATCCGCCTCTACCACACCCAGCTCCTCAAAGGTCTTGGGCACGCCGTTCTCGCCGTCAATGCTGACACGACCCACACAGTCGTCACCCAGAATCTGGTCGATTAGCTTACCCATGGCGCCGTTAGCGCCGCACAAAATCGCTCTCATACCTCGATACCCAGCTTTCTCATTTCGTTGTATAGCCGCTCCCGATTGGCATCCTCCATGGGAGTCAGAGGCAGCCGCAGGTTCTCCTCGCCGAAGCCCATGGCGGACACGCCGGCCTTGGCGGGAATGGGGTTGACCTCGCAGAAGCAGGCGTCGATCAGGGGCAGCAGCTTGCACTGCATAGCGGCGGCTGCTGCATAGTCGCCGGCCTTGCAGGCATCGGTCATGGCCACGGACTCCTTGGGAGCGATATTGGACACCACGCTAATAGTACCGGAGCCGCCCATGGCCATCATGGCGACAGTCAGGGCATCCTCGCCGGAGTAAATATCGATCTTATCGCCGCACAGAGCCATCAGCTGAACCGCCTGTGCCATATTGCCGGAGGCTTCCTTGATGGCAACGATGTTGGGATGCTCCGCCAGCTTGGCAACGGTCTTGGGCAGCAGGTTGCAGCCGGTACGGCCGGGGACGTTGTACAGAATCACAGGCACGGTGGACACATCCGCCACCTGAGTGAAGTGCTGAATCAGGCCGTTCTGGGTGGCCTTATTATAATAAGGAGTAACCACCAGCACCGCGTCAGCACCCACCTCACAGGCGTTCTTGGTGTTGTGCAGTACATGGGCGGTGTTGTTGGTGCCGGTACCGGCAATGACGGGCACCCGCTTTGCCACCTTCTCCACAGTGTAGCGGATGACCTCCTTCTGATCCTCCGGCTCGATGGTGGCATTCTCGCCGGTGGTGCCCATGACCACGATGGCGTTGATGCCGTTTTCAATCTGGAAGTCAATCAGGCGGCCCAGCGCATCATAGTCGATGCCGTCAGCGGTCATAGGGGTGACAATAGCGGTGGCCATGCCCTTAAAAATCGTGTTCTTCATAGTTATTTCTCCTTTATCTTACACCTTGAATTGGTTACAGTATTCGTACAGGGGTATCAGCTTATCAAAAAACTCCGCCACGCGCTGTTCGAGCTGGGGGCTGAACAGATCGGGACCGATTGGCTCCTCACGGACACAGCCGATTTGGCCTTTCCATCCGAAGAAGGGCGCCAGACGGGAATCCTCCGCCACCTTAGGGCGCTTGTACAGCGCCGCAGTGATGGGCTGTCCCACAGCGGTCTGGGTATCGGCGATGAGCTTCAGGAACTCATCGGGCATGGCGGAGATTCGTTTTCGGAATTCCTCCATAGTCGCCGCTTTGGGCTGCCACCAGAAAAAGCCATAATGCACCTGATCCGGGTTGATTTCAAAGTAGAGGCAGGGATTTTCCGCCCACCAGTCCACATCCTGCCGGATGCAAATCCACAGGCTTTCCTTGTAGGGCACGGCGTGGTGCATCCGGGCATCCCGATAGATTCGGCTGACCTTCAGAATATTCCCCGGTCGATCCAGAAAGGGCTGGAACAACCCCTTCCCCAGTGCCTTCATTGGCTCATAGAGGGTGTCTACATATTGTTTTTTATGCTCGAGAAACCATTCCCGATTGTTATTCATACGGATTCCCCAGAGAAAATCGATGGTTTCCGGGGAAAAGCCGGTAAACATGAGGTCGCCCTCCTTTCAATAAGTTACATTGTAGGGGAGGGTCTTAACCCTCCCTTTAGCGCCGCAGGCGCTTGACTCCCCTTGGAGGGGAGCTGTCACCGCGAGTGACTAAGGGGTGTTAAACTTGCTATATGAACACCCCTCCGCCCCTTCGGGGCACCTCCCCTCAAGGGGAGGCTTTGGCGGTTGCACCGCCGTGGGAGGGTCAAGCCCCTCCCCTACAAGGAAAAATATCAATCCTTGTGCCTTGTTTTCCAGATGATTTGGCCTCGATCTTTTTCCTTGAAATTGCCCTCCGGAACGTCCAAAACATAACGCTCGCAGACGTTGATGACGGTGGTATCCTCGTAGGTATGCTCCCGCTGGACGGTGCCATAGCCGGGGGTGTAGCGAGGGTGGACATGGCCATGGAGCAGGTATTTAGGGCTGTACAGCTCCATCAGCTCCAGAAAACAGGGAAAGCCCTTATGGGCCGGATCCTCCGCATCGCCGATGCCCTCTGGTGGCGCATGGGTCACAACAATGTCCACGCCGCCCAGCCGCTTGATCTTATGATGGAGCTTGGCGACTCGCCGAGCCATCTGAAAATCCGTGTACTGATGGTCACCGGGATGATATCTCAGGCAGCCCCCCAGTCCCAGAATCCGTACGCCATTATAGACCACCAGATGGTCGTCGATACAGTCGCAGCCCTCGGGGGGATTGTTCTTATAGGAGGTGTCGTGATTGCCGTGGACGTAGAGCACCGGACAGCGGGCCATGGTCACCAGAAACGACAGGTATTCTGCTTTCAAATCGCCACAGGCCAGAATCAAATCATATTCGTCCAGCCGGCCCGGGATGTATCCATCCCACAGAGCGGCACATTCTTCGTCGGAAACGGCAAGTATTTTCACAAGGGAGCCTCCTTTTCGGCTGGGATCTCATCTCTATATACGCCCAGCTCCCGCACCATAGCACGGGAAACAGGCAGAATCTGTTCAAAAGAAGGAATCTGGCCGTCCACATTATCGCAGAGCCAATCCATATGCAGTATCTCGTCGGGGGTCAGGGTACGGGAGCCGTCGTTGCGCAGCTGGCCATCCTGACTGTGAATGGTGCGAAAGAACGGATTGATGGTGCCGGCCTGTAAGCCCTTGCGCAGCAGCTCCGCCAACATTCTCACGCCCTCCGGCAGCTTGCCGGACAGCTGCACATCCACCACGCCACTGTCCATACCCCACCAGTAATTCACCGCCCGATTCTTATCCTTGGAGCTATCCCAGGCGCCGGACATGATGGATCGAATCACGTTCTCATAGAATTTTCCCCACATCCAAACCGGCGATGCCAGCGGCATCAGGCTGCCGGTTTCATCCACATGGTAGGTGCCGTAGGTGCAGAAGTCCAGATAGCTCTGATCCTGACTGGGCACCTCCCGATTGGAGATGACACGGACACCATCCTTGATAAAATCCGCCACCGGCGTGCCTGCCACGCAGGACCACCGCAGTCGAATCTGGGCACGAGGATTGGTCAGCTGGGCACCCAGCGCAAAGGCATTGATGCTAGCCAGCTCACCAAAAATCGGGTAGCTGGCAATGTAGCCGATTTCGTCGTGGCCTGCCATGGCACCAGCAATGGCACCGGTGATGAACTTGCCCTCGTAGAGCCGGCTGTAATAGGTGCGGATACTGGAATAGGGCATATCCACAGAGCAATTGAGCAGGCGCACCTTGGGGTTGCGCACGGCAGCCTTCAGGGTGGCACGGCTCTGCTGGGGGGCGGTGGTGAAAATCACCTGCGCACCGGAGGCAATCGCCTTCTCGATGGCCGCTTCCGTATCTTCCACATTGAAGAAGCTCTGGGTAGTCACAGCCTCAGCCATCACGTCCTCCAGATACAGCCGCCCTTCATCGTGGGAGCGGATCCAGCCGCTGCGCTCCGTATCCAATTGGTGAATGAATGCTACATTCAGACGCTCCGGACCGGCGGAAATAATTCTGCCCAGAATACCGCCCTTGGCCTTGGGAGTGGTGGTTTCCACCTTCACCGGCTCCGGCTGGGAAATGGCTTGCAGGTCATCCCAAATGGTCGCCAGCGTTTTTTTCAGCTCCTCAGCGGACAGCTTGCCCAAATCCCGGAAGGAATAGAACCGGAGCCACACCAACAGCGCCTCCTCAGGGCGCAGCGTCAGCAGCCGGCCGTTGTGGGCCTCGAAGGCCTCTCGAAAATATTGGAAATAGGCGGTAAAGGTCAGCTGTTCCCGCTCGCTCCACTGCTCCCCCGGCTCCTTGCCCAGAGCGGACAGCAGCCGCTGGTAATCCCCGGGGCGGCGGTATTGAACGCTGTACAGCTTCGACACCTTGTAAAAATCTAAGAACTCAAAATAAGCCCGAACCCTTGGAGAACCATCATTCTCGGGCATAATACGGGTGACGATGGCGGGGATACGGGTCGCACCAAAGTGCTTTAGCACGCTGACCCGCTTGTTGCCCTCCTGAATGTAGAACTCGCCTAAGTATTCGTAGCACTCCACCGGATCGCGGATGCCCTCATCGGACAAATTCGCCATGCAAAGGCTGACCCACTTGTTCGCAAATTCGCTGGACTCCTCCAGCAGAGGCAGAAAGCCGGCGGTAAAGGCCCAGATGCGGCCGCCGGTGCGGGTTCCTACGATTTGATCCACGGGGATTTCCACCAGTCCCACCCGTTGGGTGACGGCGGAGGTCAGGTCCGGCAGCAGCTGATCCAGCACCTTGGGGTACGGCTCCAGCCCTGCGGCCACCCGCTCTTTATATTCACGCTGCCCGCCACGAAGCGCGCGGGCATACTCGTCAAATGCTTCCGTCCTGTTCACACAAGCCCTCCTTAAATAAGCGGTGCGAATCTATATTTCTAAGCAATTATATCATACCCAATTTCCACGGATTTTGCAACAAAAAAGTGTGTGTCCATAAAAGATATTTGTTTGTACATTCTGTACATCTTTTATCCATACCCATCAGTCCACAAATTCCAATTTAGCGGTGGGGCCTTGGCGCATACAAACCTACTACGCTAAACAATAATTTCACGTTCTATATCCGCATGAAACGGACGGCCGGTGGCCGTCCGTTTCAGATTATTTCGGAATCAATGACTCGGTATCCGGCATCCATCAGCGCCTGTGCCAGCACACCGGCTCCATCAATCAATTTGCCGGAAAAGCTCCCGTCATAGACCTGCAGCACGCCGCAGGTGGGGCTTCGGGATTTCAAAATGGCACACGCCACGTCCTCATCCCGAAGCTGTTCCAGAATCTGCGCAACCGCCTGTCGAATCTGCGCATCCACGCATTTCCCATCCCGATTGATTAGAACTCCGTCCACAAGCTCCATAGGCGTTCGGGGCACGCCCAGCCCCGCCAGTACCTCAGGACAGACGGGAATCACCTCTTTATCCCGCAGATATTCCACAATTCTCTCGTTATAATTATTGCCGCCGTTATATTTACAATTGTGCCCCAGCAGGCAGGCACTAACCACTACCTTCATCCCGGCAGCCCCCGCTCCATCCGCAGGATGCCGTGACCCAGACGGGTTATCAGCGGCACCACCAGCGCATTGCCCATGATGAAATACCGCTGGCGCTCCGGCATACCGGTATCCGTCCAGCCGTCATCAAAGCCGTTGAGTCGCTCGCACTCCACCGGCGTCAAAATCCGAAGATTGCCGGTACCATCCTCCACAATATGGGAGCTGCGGTTCAAGCTACCCTCGCTGGTCAGCATGGTGCGCCCCGGTCGGTCCAGAGGATCAGGAAACGCAATGGCTCCTTCGCTGAAAGTATAGGCGAAGCCCTCCTTGGTAGTGCGCTGAATCTTTTTGGCACCCTTCAGGTATTCCCACTTCTCATAAGCTTCCCCACGGAGGTAGTATTTTTCATCCACTTCCCCCGTTTCCAGAATCTGCCCCAAGGTAATCGGCGGCACCCGTCGAGGTGTCAGCTCCTGCGAATAGACCAATCCGTCCACCATCAGTCCCGCATTGTAAAGGGGTGCACTGAAATTATCGGTGACATCCACCAAATCCCGGTAGCCTGTCAGGGAAGAGAAACTGGAACGCTCCACCCCCTCCGCCGAAACCGGAAACACATCCGCAAAAAAGCCCTTCTCCATCACCCATTGGCGGGCACTGTCCACAAATCGATCCTCCAAAAATCCAAAGCCTCGCTCAAAGCTGAATGGGTAGTTCTCACGACGGATAGCAAAGATGAATATACGCCGGCGGCGCTGGGCATTGCCATAGTCGGCGGCGTTGACCACCCGCCACTCCACACAATACCCCTCGTCATTGAGGCAGCGCAGGATGATTCCAAAATCCCGTCCACGCTGTTTAGCTGGAGATTTCAGCAGCCGATCCACATTTTCCAGCAGGATATATTTCGGGCGACGGAGCTTGATGATTTTATCAATCGACCACCACAGAACGCCCTTTTTCCCCTCAATCCCCTTAGCACCGGAGTGGGCCACAGAGTAATCCTGACAGGGAAATCCTCCCACCAGCAGGTCGTGCTCCGGCACCTGATGAATCACCGAAGCAATGTCCTCGTTGCTGCAATTGGCCTGCTCCCCAAACCGCTGGCAATAGCATTTATAGGCCCACTGTCCCGCCTGCCCCGGCTCCCACTGGTTCGCCCAGACAGTTACAAATCGGGGCGAGCAACGCTCAAAGCCCACACGAAATCCGCCCACACCGGCGAATAGCTCTACCACCCGAAGCTTTTGTGTTTCTTCCATGAGGATTCCTCCTGTCTATGTGAGATGGATTCTCGTCACTTTCTTGCATGATATCACAATTGTATTGAAAGATCAACACCTTATTTATTCATACAAATACAGGCGGCCAAAAGGCCGCCCAACATATTTATTATATCACACCTCTGCTAAATAGTCAACATCATTTGGTTTGTTTTACTACAATTCTGCATTTTATATAAATACGTTTTGTTTACTTTGTACAATATTCCATCTTGAAAAAAGCGAATTCCTATGTTATCTTATAGATACAAAAGAGGTGATTCCAATGATTTAGAAAATCTCAGATTCTGATGAAAAACAGAATCGAAAGACGGACTTTCACCCACCTCCCGATGACATAAATTTCTCAGAAACAATAATAAAGGAATTGATACGGGAGCAATTCAAATTTGTTAGAAAGTCGCGTCTAACTTAAGAAAGCGAGGTAACCAATGATGTTAGATATCAAGAATTCAAAGAAATGACCCTTGACCTTCAGAGTGAGTAGCTGAACGGTCAAGGGTCATTTCTTTTTTTCTTGATAAACATCTATTGTGGTTATCCCTTTTCGTAAGCAAGTCAACTACAAGCAACGTATGTCATTGCGAGGGCCGCAGGCCCGCACCCCAGGGTGGTCTCTTTTGCCCCTTTGGGGCAATTCACCTCCTGGC
>SVME01000031.1 GCA_015067605.1 Oscillospiraceae bacterium | reverse complement strand
TTACAGCTTTATCTCAATCTCAACACCAGCGGGAAGATCCAGGCTCATCAGAGCCTCAACGGTCTTCTGGTTGGGGTTGAGGATATCGATCAGTCTCTTGTGGGTTCTGCGCTCGAACTGCTCACGGGAGTCCTTGTACTTATGGACAGCACGAAGGATAGTAACGACTTCCTTCTTGGTGGGCAGCGGGATGGGGCCGGAAACAGCAGCGCCGTTGCGCTTTGCGGTCTCCACGATCTTAGCAGCGCTGGAGTCGATCAGCTGGTGATCGTAAGCCTTCAGACGAATGCGGATCATTTCCTGGTTTGCCATGGTTGTTTTCCTCCTAAATTTTCGTACTCAGTTTTGCGTGGGCTATCTGGGTACGGTCGAACTGTTCATTCACGCCGCCGTGCGTATCATTCCGGGCCAAGAAAAATGGCCGACGCAAGGCCGACCTTTCCCCTGCCGCAGCGATATACGCAGCGCAAACAGAAGCAGTTCAGCCGCCCGATGACCGGACATACTCCGCAGAAGTTACCGCCCTCTTCGGACGCAATCTCCTGCATCATCGCATACGCGCATAGTATCCCTACACACGCTCGATTATGATACCACCAGTTCGCTTGTTTGTCAAGAAGAATTTCAGAATTTTTCACAAATTTTTTCATATTATTTCAGCGATTCCGACGGAGTAAAAATGATGCATAAATTGAATGGAGCGGTGGTACCCCACCGCTCATTATGAATAATTGATCTTGCTGGAAAGCTCCGCAGCCAACTGGGCATGGGTCTCCAGCGAGGGATGTACGCCATCGGGCAGGAGTATGGGTGCATTCTTTCGATTCACAACAGACTCATGGAGCATATCAACAAACTCTACCCCATAGTAGGCGCAAATTTCCTTCTCAGCGTCGAAGATGTCCTGCAACGTACCGTTTTGCTCAAAAGAGTAGCTCAGCCCCCAGTTCCCCTCCTCCGTGCCATAACGACTGCAATTTATCGGAGAGATTACGATAATTTTCGCCAACGGCTCATCATCTAGAATTTTCTCGATACAGTAACGCATATTGCTGTACAGTGTACCGCCCGCCGCAACGTCATCCTCCATAGAGCCAAGGGGCATATTGTACTTCCAATCGTTGACCCCATAGGCAATGGTTACAAGATCGGCACCTTGAAAATCGATGGTATCCACATAATCCCGGGCATTCAGCTTCTGCATCACCGTGCCTTTACGGACAAATGACGCACCACCCATTCCAAGATTGGTCAACTCCCATCCCCTTTTATCCGCCACAAGCTGTGCCCAACAGCGTTTTTCATCCAGCCTGAGATGCGACTTACCTTCTTCATCAGAATAACTGTAATACCCCTGCGTAATACTGTCACCTAAGGCGTACCATTGAACTACCGGAGCTGGGACAGTTATCATTTGATGGCTCGTTGCAGAAGTATTCGGGCGATTCCCATTACAGCCAGTCAACAGCAGGCAGACGATGCACACTACGCACAACATCGGTCTTTTCAACGGTAACACCTCCTACTTCCAATTTATTCGATTGTAACATATTTACAATTTTTGCTCAATTCGCAATTCTTCCATATTTTCTCACGATAATTTGTTTATTTTGTCAAATGTTCGTTTTTGCTGCAGCACGGAACGCAGAGAAATGCCCCTCCGGAAGTCCGGAGGGGCACAAATATTTTTATGAATATGTACTATCAGGCGTTCTTGGCGACCTTCTTGGAGAAGGGCAGAGTCAGAGCCCAAATCGCAACGCAGCCAACAGCGGCAACGCCAGCAGCAATGCCAAGACCAATCAAAATGTCAACCCAGTGAGTGTAAGGTTCCAAGCTATAGTACAAATCTCCATTATGGGAACTCAGGTCCCACAGCAAAGAATCGTATCCCAACGCAGCACGGGAAATCCCCCGCTCAATGCCCTGCTGAATGCCCAACCAAATGCCCACAATCACCATAGCTGCATAGCCGATGTTGGACAAAACTCTGGTCACAGTGTTGATTTCTCTCGTATATCCCTTACTCATACAGATTACCTCATCTTTCTAAAGTTTCCGAATCGGCGTACAAGACAGGCTTGCCGAAATCCGAATCTTTGCTCGTACTAATTATATTATACTTCCCCTGCGATATCAATCCACATTTTCTACAAATTTGCCCCAGTGGAATTATGCATTTTGTATTTGCTAGGGTTTGATTTCCCATTCCTTGATTTGACTGGCTTTTTCGTAGAGCCGCAGGTAGCTGTCGTAGCGGGTGGGCTCGATGGTCCCCTCCGCCAATGCTGCCGTCACAGCACAGCCCGGTTCCTTCCGGTGGGTACAGTCGTGGAACTGGCATCGGCCAAGATAGGGCCCGAAATCCGGGAATGCATACTGGAGGTTTTCCTTCAAAATCACATCCATCTGATCCGTATCGAAGGAGGAAAAGCCCGGGGTATCCGCCACATAGGTATCTTCCCCCAGCCGGTACAGCTCCACATGGCGGGTGGTATGGCGGCCACGCCCTAGCTTTTCGGACACCTCTCCGGTAGGCAGCGCCAGCTCCGGACACAGCCGGTTCAAAATACTGCTCTTGCCCACGCCGGAATTGCCGGTGAAGGCCGTCAGCTTTCCCTGAATCAGGCTGCGAAGCTGCTCTACCCCATCACCGGTTTCCGCACTGGTGAGTATCACCGGAAAGCCCGCCGCTCGGTAGATTCGCTCCAAATCCACCGCCGGATCCAAATCGCATTTATTGATGCACAGGTAGACCTGCACCTCCCGGTCGCCGGCGATGGCCGCCACCCGATCAATCAGAAACGGCTCCGTTACTGGATTCACATTGGCGGCAAATATCACCAGAGCGTCCACATTGGCCACCGCCGGTCGGACGAACCAGTTCCGGCGGGGCAGTATCCGCTCCACCATGCCCTTTCCATGCTCCACAGTGATTTCAACCATGTCGCCGGTGAGAGGGCTGTTGCCGCCCCGTCGCAGAATGCCACGAGCACGGCAAGTAACGATTCCCCGCTCTGTTTGCACATCATAAAATCCGCTCAGCGACCGCAATATGCGGCCTATTCGTTTTTCATTCATTCGGATCCAATTCCACCGTTTCTTCTCCGACCAGCGTACTGTCGAAATAGATTTTACAGGTTTTAGTACCGCTACCGGAAAGGGTGACGTACACTATCTCGGTTGCGGAATCCACATACTGCTCCAGAACCTTTTCCCCATCACAGAGAATGGTGACTAGCACCGTTTCCCCACGGGACGGGATAGCAAGGGCCACCTTCTTCTCGGAATTGCCCCGTGCCACGTAGATGGTGATGGTCTGATCCGCAGGCACCTGTTCTCCGGCAGTCACTGACAGTGCCACCACAGTACCCGCGGCCCCCTCGCTATCGATTTCCTCCACCGTCCAGTTCTTAAAGCCAGCGCTCTCCAGCTTGATGATGGCCGTGTCCAGTAAATCACCTTCCACGTCCGGCACCTGCACCTTATCAGAGCCGCTGCTGTAATAGATAGTGATTACCTGACCGAAGGATACATTATCGCCCGCCCCCGGCTTCGTACGGATGACCTGACCTGCATCCACGGTGTCGGATTTCTCCTCCGTCTGCTCCACGGTCAGACCCAAATCCAGCGAGTTGATATACTTGATTGCCGCTTCCAGCGTCATACCGGACAAGTCCTTCAGTCCCTGATCGCCCTTGGAAACATAAATCACCAGTGGCTTGGAGGCATCCGCCTGCACACCTGGGTCATCAGAAAGCATCACAACCGTGCCCTTGGGCAGGCAGCTGGAGGTTTCCTTTTCCCGATAGTTGGTGAAGCCGGCCTCCTCAAGGATCTGCTTGGCTTCCTCCAGCTCCTTGCCACGGACATCGGGGATGACCGTCACTGCGCTGAAATACACCGTAACCTCATCGCCCTGACCGATATACTCACCAGCAACAGGTTCGGTACGAATGATATTACCGAAAGGAATCTGTTCATTGGCTTCGCCCATGAACACCACCACCAAATCCATGTCCAAATCGTTCAGATAGGTGGCAGCCTCCTCCTTCGTCATGAGGGACAAATCCTCCAGCTGGATGCCACGGGACACATAGATGACGATTTCCTGCGTCACATCCAGCTTATTTTCTTTCTTAAAGTCCACCATGGATCCGGCCTTGATGGAAAGGCCCACCACAATGTCCTTGGGCAGCTTACTGTCCATGAGTTCCTCTCGGAAATTGGAGAAGCCAGCCTCGGTGAGCATTTTCTTCGCACTTTCAAGGCTCTCCCCTTCCACGTTGGGCACGATGGCGTACTCCGTTTCCACGCCGATGCTATAATACAGCTTCACTTCCTGACCGGCAGTCAGGACAGTTCCCGCCTCGGGCTCTGTTCGGATGACGTTGCCCTTGGCAACGGTGTCACTGTTCTCCTTCACAGGCGTAATCAGCAGAGTGGTCTTTACTCCACGAAGAATGCTGGTAGCCTCCTCCAGAGGCTTATCGGTCACGTCCGGCATGGACTGACTGCCCAAGCTGACGATGACGAAAATTTTCGTTCCCTTCTCCACCTTTTCACCCGGTTCCGGTGACTGGGAGATAATCTGGCCGGCGGGGTACTCCGTGCTGGCCTCCCCCACCGTTTTGACAACCTGCAGGCCATCATACTCAGGGAGGTCACTATAATACAGTCCCACCAGCTTCGGCACTTCCACCATGCCGCCGCCACTTTGACAGGACGGCAGCAGTATAATCAGAATAATCAGCGCAATCAGACCAACCACCGCACAGGAGGCGATGGCAATAGTGGTAGTACGACTCCGGCGCTCCGGCTTGCGATTCGGCTGCACCTTCTTCTGGGCAATGGATCGTTCCCCCTTAGGCTCCGGCTTCACCGGAGGCTGCACCTGCGCCACCCGCTCCGGAAACACCATCACAGGATTCTTCCGGAATTCGTCCATATCATAAAGCAGGGCGGTCGCCGTGGCGTAGCGGTCCTTGGGTTGCTGGGCCATGGCCTTCATAATGATTTGCTCCAACCCCTTGGGGGTATTGGGGTTCAGAGTGGTGGGCAGCGGTGCGCCGCCGTTGATGTGCTTCATCACCACCGCCACAGGCGTTTCATCGTCGTAGGGCACCCGGCCGGAAATCATCTCGTACATCACGATTCCCAGAGAGTAAACGTCCGAGCGGCTGTCTACACGGCTTCCCTTGGCCTGCTCCGGAGAAATATAGTGAACAGATCCCAGCGCTTCCTGCGTCATGGTATTTGCGGTTGACATAATCTGGGCGATGCCGAAGTCCGCCACCTTAACGGAACCGTTCTTCAGCACCATTACATTATGGGGCTTGATGTCCCGATGGACAATGCCACGGCTATGGGCGTGCTCCAGCGCCTTAGCAATTTGAATGGCGAAGTGGAGGGTTTCCTTCCAATTCAGAACGCCCTTCTTCTCCATGTAATACTTCAGGCTGATGCCGTCAATCAGCTCCATCACGATATAATCCGACTCCTTGGAGCTGGATACGTCGTAAACGGACACGATATTCGGATGGCTCAGCATGGCCACCGCCTGACTTTCCGCATGGAACCGGCGGCGGAAATCCTCATCCTGAGAAAATTCGTCCTTCAAGATTTTCACGGCTACCATCCGGTTCAACCGGCGGCAGCGGGCTTTATAGACAACGGCCATGCCGCCATTACCGATGACCTCCAGAATCTCGTAACGGTCATCCAGCAGCTTGCCGATATACTTATCATTTTCCATTGGATCACTCCCTCATCAAACCTGCACCAGAAGGGCAGTCACATTGTCCGGCGCACCACGGTTCTTGGCGATATTCAGCAGACGCTGGCAGCAGCTTTCCTTGCTGACACCATGAACCACCTCGAACAGAATCTCCTGATCGTCCATCATATTGGATAGACCATCGGAGCAAAGCAAGATGCACTCTCCCCTGTCCAGCTCCTGATGGAAAATGTCGCACTGAACCATCGCCTCCGTACCCACGGCACGGGTGATGTAATTCTTGCCGGGAAAATCCCGTAGCTGCTCCGCAGTCAGCTCCCCCCGCTGGTACATCAGCTGCGCCAGCGAATGATCCACCGTCACACGACGGATATCCTCTTGGGTGATTCGGTAGCAGCGGCTATCGCCCACGTTCACCGCCGTCACATGACGCCCCCGAATCAGTGCCGCCACCAGCGTAGTGCCCATGCCCGCAAACTCAGGGAACTGTCGGGCCTGATCGAACACGGTGAAATTCGCCTTCTTCACAGAACGCTCCAGCACCTGATCCGCAGTGGACACATCCATTCCGGAATGGAAATTATGCTGCATCTCCTGCACGAACACATCCGCAGCTAACGCACTGGCTATATTTCCGGATTTCGCTCCGCCCATACCGTCACAGACCACAAACAACTGGCTGTTTTTGTCCAGTTGCTGTATCCGGTAGGTATCTTGATTTTGAGCGCGGACGTTGCCAATATCCGTTATCGCCCAGCTTTGCATGGGGCATCCACTCCTTTCGGAAATTACTGTGATTGCTTGTTGTATTTTCTCCTGAGCTGTCCGCAGGAAGCATCGATATCGCCGCCCAACGTTCTACGAACAGTGGCAGTCACTCCCCCGTCCTCCAAAATCTTCTGGAAGGCCGCCACAGCCTTGCGGCTACTGGGCTTCAATGGACTTTCCTCCACATGGTTCAGCGGTATCATATTGACATGGGCCGGCAGACCCTTCAGCCGCCGCAGCAGCTCTCTTGCCGCCTCCGGCGAATCGTTCAGTCCGTCAATCATGGCGTACTCAAAATGAATCCGGCGGGAGGTAGCTTCATAATACCGGCGGCAGGCCGCCAGCAGTTCATCGATGGGGTATGCCTTATTCACCGGCATGATTTGATTCCGAACGGCGTCATTGGGGCCGTGGAGAGAAATCGCCAGCGAGATTTGCAGCTTCTTTTGTGCCAGTGCGTCGATTTTCGGCACAAGACCACAGGTGGAAAGGCTGATGTGGCGCATAGAAATGTTCATTCCCTCGGGGCTGTTCACCAGCTCCAAGAATCGCAGCACATTATCAAAATTGTCCAGCGGTTCGCCGATGCCCATCAGCACGATATGGCTTACGCTCAAGCCGGAATCCAGCTGGGTAAACAGCACCTGATCCAGCATTTCATAGGGCTCCAGCCGCCGCACCAGTCCACCAAGAGTGGACGCGCAGAAAGCGCAGCCCATGGGGCAGCCCACCTCTGTAGAGATGCAGACGGTGTTGCCATAGTGGTAGCGCATCAGCACCGTTTCCACGCAGTTGCCATCGGCCAGCTGCCAAAGGTACTTAATGGTGCCGTCCCGTTGGGACTCCTGTTTGCGCACCACCCTCGGCGGCGCAATAGGATGCTCCGCCGCCAGCTGCTGCCGCAGGGTCAGAGGCAGGTTGGTCATCTCGTCATAAGTACGAACGCCCCTGTGGAGCCATGTATAGACCTGCTTTGCTCGAAAGGCCGGCTGCCCCATTTCCTTGAACAGGGTTGTCAGCTCCGGCAAAGTGTGGGATTTCAAGTTCATGCTTTCCTCCGCATACGGCAGATGAAGAATCCGTCCGTATCGTATTCACCGGGCACAAGTGTCAGCATGCCAGTTTTGTTTTCAGGAAAATTATTTGGCAAAGCCAGCCTTTCCAGATAAAAATCCGGATAATGTCGCAGAAAAGCTTCCACGACACCCTCATTCTCCCGACGCACAAGGGTGCAGGTGGAATACATCAGCACGCCGCCGGGTTTCACATACTCCGCCTGCTTGCTGAGGATTTTCAGCTGCACCTCCGGCAGCCGCTCCATGTCCTTGGGATCCTTGTAGCGGATATCCGGTTTCTTGCGGATGATGCCGTAGCCGGAGCAGGGCACGTCTGCCAGCACCACGTCCATCTTCTGGAACCAACTGCGGTGATTTTCCGTGGCATCCTGCTCACGAACCAGCACATTGTGCAACCCCAACCGGTCAGCACCACGCTGAATCAGAGTGGTCTTATGACGGTGGATATCCGCAGAGCGAATCTTGCCCTTTCCGCCCATGGCGATGGCCGCCGCAAAGGTCTTGCCACCGGGAGCAGCGCAGCAGTCCAGCACCCGAATGTTCTCCCCCTGTGGAATCTTTGCGCACATTACCGTCAGGCGGGAGGCCGCATCCTGCACATAAAACAGGCCCTTTTTGAAGCACTCCAGCTTCTCAAGATTACCGGTATTGGATAGCACCAGACAATCCTGCATCCAAGGGTGGGGCAGTGCCGTCACGTCCTCGCTCTTCAAATGGGACACCAGCTCTTCCGTGGTGGTGCGCAGAGTATTCACCTGCACCACTGTCAGGGGCGTATCGTTATTAGCAGCCAGCATGGGCTCCAGTTTCTCGCTGCCCACATAGCTGCCCAGCAGATCAATCAGAGCCTTGGGGTGGCTATACCGATCCTCCAGCGCCACAGGCTGCTGCAGGCTACCCTTGGTGCGCACCGCATTGCGCAGAATGCCATTCACCAGCCCCGGAGCGGAGCGCTGCCAGCGGCAATATTTCTTTGCCAACAGCACCGATTCATTCACCGCTGCGGAATCCGGCACCTTATCCAGCTCGTAAATTTGGTACAGACCCATGTGCAGGATGTCCCGCACCACAGGGTGCAAATCCTTGATTTTCCCCGTCAGCAGTTGCTTCAGGAAGAAATCCAGCATACCACGATGCTGCAAAATACCATAGCACAGGCGGGTGGCCAACGCCGCATCCCGACGATCCAACCGATCCCGCTCAATATAATCCTTCAAAACACCGTTAGACCAGGCCGCCCGCTTCCGGCAGGCAATCAGTGCGTCCAAGGCTGTCTCTCTTGCATTCATGCTTCAACCTCCAAGGGGTGTCCTCTGAAATAGTCCGGCGCAGCCATCCGCTTGCCGCCCTCGGCTTGCAGAGAACGGATTTCGATGGCACCTTCACCGCAGGCGATTCGCAGACCGGTTTTGGTCAGTCCAAGGATTTGTCCCGGTTCGCCAGAGCCTTCCACAACGGCGGTTCCGTGAATCTTAAATCGCTTGCCGGCCAACTCGGTGGTGGCCACAGGCCACGGGTGCAGCCCACGAACGTGGTCATGCACCTGCTGGGCGGTTTTCGTCCAGTCGATAGGGCACATGGATTTGTCCAGCATGGGGGCGTAGCTGACCAGCGCCTCGTCCTGCGCCGTGGCAGGAACCTCGCCGGCGGCAAAACGACTGAGGGTCTTACTTAGCAAATTCGCACCCAGCACGGCCAGCCGATCCAGCAGCTCACCAGCGGTTTCGTCGGGGCCGATGGGTGTTTTGGACACGTCGATGATATCGCCGGCATCCATTTTTCGGCACAGATACATAGCGGTGACACCGGTTTCCTTCAAGCCATCCAGCACCGCCCACTGATAGGGAGCTGAGCCACGGTAGGCCGGCAGCACACTGGCATGGATATTGATGCAGCCACGACTCGGCACATCCAGCACCGACTGGGGCAGCAGCTGACCATAGGCCACCACTGCGCACACGTCCGGCTGCAGCTGTCGCAGCTGCTCTACCGTTGCCGAATCCTTGAAATTCTCCGGCTGGAACACCGGCAAATCATGCTCCAGCGCCACTTCCTTCACGGGCGAGGCCACCAGCTTCATTCCCCGGCCCTTAGGCCGATCCGGTTGGGTATACACGCCAACCACCTCAAAGCCATCGGCCAGAATCTTTTTCAGACAGGTCGCCGCAATATCCGGCGTTCCCATAAATACAACGCGCATGAACGTTCCTCCGTTGGGTATCAGTATTCCTCAAGCTCCTCGTCGGTCAAGTACCGATCCATCACCTGCGTATAGACGATGCCATCCAGATGATCCAGCTCATGGCAGAAGCAGCGGGCAATCAGCTCCTCGCCTTCCACCTCATACCAATCGCCATTGCGGTCCTGGGCACGAACTTTCGCCACGTTGGGCCGCTTCACCAGACCATACTTGCCCGGTACGCTCAGGCAGCCCTCAGCGCCCACCTGCTCACCGGAGGTTTCCAGCAGCGTGGGATTCACCAGCTCCAGAATTTCCTCGCCAGTGTCCACAATCACCACCCGACGCAGGATGCCCACCTGCGGTGCCGCTAGACCAACGCCGTTGGCCTCCTCCAGCGTTTCCGCCATGTCATCCAACAGCTTATGGAGCTTACGATCAAAATTTTCCACCGGACGGCACACTTTATGCAGCGCCGGATCTTTATCCGTCAAAATCTTCCGAATTCCCATAGTTTTCTCCTCAATCTGAACCATTTACATCCGCATATGCGCTGATGCCCCGATTGGCTCCGTCCTTAGCGAACTGCCGTAGCAGGTGGGCAACCAGAGCTCGCAGCCCCTTGGTCAGTTGGCAGCGCAAGGTTAGCTGATAGCGGAAATTATAGTTTATTTTCGGCACCGGACAGGGCGCAGGCCCCAAAACAGTGCATTTTTCTTCCTTGTATTGGCTTTGCCGCAGACACAGCACCAGCGAATCTCGCAGCTTTGACGCGCCCCGAACCACCGCCGCCTCATCCTGACCGGTGAAGGTAATGGTCAGCAGATTGCCGAAGGGGGGCAGATTCTGCATCTGTCGAAGCTGGATTTCCAAATCGTAAAAGCCGTCGTAATCCTGCTTCGCCGCCAGCTTCAGCACCTGATGCTCCGGCACAAGGGTCTGAATCATAGCGATACCGGGGGTTTGCCCACGTCCAGCACGTCCTACCACCTGCGTCAGCATATCAAAGGTCGTTTCCGCCGCACGATAGGAGCCGGAATACAAGCTCAAATCCCCGTCCAACACGCCCACCAGCGTCACATCCGGCAGGTTCAGCCCCTTTGCTACCATCTGGGTGCCAATGAGAACCGGCACCCGATTCTCTTTGAAATGCTCCAGTATTTTTTCGTGGGTGTTCACAGCGCTGACCGTATCCGCATCCATGCGAGAGATTTCATAGTCCGGAAACAGCATATTCAGCTCCTGCTGGGCTTTTTGAGTGCCTGTGCCTACCCGTTTCAGAGGGCCGCCACAGGTGGGGCACCGCTCCGGCATGGGCTGGGAAAAACCGCAATAGTGGCACATGATACGCTGATTGGCACTATGGTAGGTCAATCTGGCGCTGCAGCGGGGGCACTCCGGCGCCTCCCGACAATCTACGCACACCAGCGCACGGCTATTGCCACGACGATTCAAAAACAGAATGGTCTGCTTGCCCTGACCAGCAGTGTCCATAATGGCATCCTGCAAAGAGCGGCTGAAGGACAAATCGTTGCCCGACTTCACTTCCTCCCGCATATCCACAATGTCCACCCGTGGCAAAGCGTGGCCGTTATACCGCTGGCGCAGAGTATACAGGGCGTAATGGCCCTGCTTGGCATGGTACATGGTTTCGATGGACGGGGTAGCCGAGCCCAGCAAAACCAGCATTTTCTCTTTCATCCCTCGCCACATAGCCACCTCACGGGCATCGTAGCGTGGGCTGTTCTCGGAGCGATAGGAATGTTCCTGCTCCTCGTCCAGAATCAAAATTCCCGGCCAGACGCAAGGGGCGAACACCGCAGAACGGGTGCCTACCACCACCTTGGCATCGCCGGTACGGACCCGCTTCCACTGGTCATAGCGTTCGGCAGCCGGCAAAGAGCTATGCAGCACCGCTACCTGCTGACCAAAATGCGCCACCAGAAGTCCCAGTAACTGGGGGGTCAGGCCGATTTCCGGCACCAGCAGCATCGCCGTCCGCCCTTGCTCTAAGCAGTGGCGAATCAGCTTCAAATAGACCGATGTCTTTCCCGAGCCGGTGACACCGTAAAGCAGCGCCACGCCGGGATCTTCTTGATTCATTTGGGCACAAAGTCCCTCAAACGCCCCGTTTTGCTCCGAATTCAGAACCAAATTGGTATCAACAGCGGCCGGTCGTATCTCACGACAACGGAGGACTTCACGCTCAGATAGGTTTACATAACCCAAATCCGCCAGTCGACGAACGGTGGCAGCGCTGGCTCCGGTGAAGTAGCAAAGCTCCTTCACCGACACGCTACCCAAATCACACAGCAGCTTCAGCACAGCCTTCTGCATGGCGGCAGATTTGGGGCGGCGGTTGGCATAGTCCATGGCCTCCTCCACCGAGGACGCCAGCGTGGCAATGCGCTCCGTCTTGTCATTCAATCGGCGGTGAAAATCCGTCTGAGCGGTAACCCACTTCTTATTCAGAAGGTATCGAACAGCGGCTTCAAAAGCATCCTCCTCCGGCACTGCCTGCCGCAGCACCTCTCCACTCCCCTGCCCTCCCAAATCAGAAAGCAGATTTAGTAGCACCTTGGCATCCTTCTGGCGGATGGTCTTTTCCTGCCAGCTTCGATCCTCGGTCAATTGGTAGCTTTCCTTGGCCTGAAACCAAAGACCGCCGGGAAGCATGGCCCGCACCGCATCATAAAGGGTGCAGAAATATCGCTCCCGCATAAAGGCAGCCAAACGGAGCATGGTCATATCCAGCAGGGGTGATTCGTCCAGCAGCGCTTCCACTGCCTTCAATCCCTCCGGTTCCCCGTTCTCCACCGCCAGCACCACGCCCTCGCAGCGCTTATTTCCACGTCCAAAGGGCACCGTCACCCGACAGCCGGGCTCCAGCTTCATCCCCTCTGGTACCCAATAGGAATAGGGCTTATCGATGGCAAACGTTGCGGCAGACACCGCGATTTTTGCTACCATACAGCCCCATCCTCCTTACATATATTCTTCCTTCAAACCGGCAGTCAGCTTGCCGTCGGCAACCTCCTGAATGGCCAGAGTCACCGGCTTCTCCGGCAGTTCCTCCTGAAAGGCCTCCGCCTCAACAGCAATCTGGCGAGCCCGCTGGGCAACCACGTTCACCAGCAGATAACGGCTCCCAACATTCTTCAACAAATCCGCAACAGGGGGGTACAGCATAATCAATTCCTCCAAAATTTATTCGTCTGCCTTTTGGGCAATGATATTCAAAACTTCTTCTATGCAATCTTCCAGACGGTCATTGACCACCACATAGTCATACCAGTCCTTCTGATCCATTTCCCATTTTGCCCGCTTTAGCCGCAGGGCAATCTGTTCCTCCGAGGTATCCCCTCGGCCACGCAGCCGGCGCTCCAGCTCCTCCAGTGAGGGGGGCATGATGAAAATCAAAGTAGCATCCGGACGCTTCTTATGGACAATTTCCGCTCCCGCCGGCTCCACGTCCAGAATCACATGATAATTGGCCAGCTTTTCCTCCAGCTGCCCCTTGGGCGTGCCGTAGCAGGCATTGGCGTGAAGGTCATACTCCAGAAATTCGTCCTGCCGGATCATCTCCTGAAAGGTTTCATCCGTCACAAAATAGTAGTGGACACCCTCCGTTTCCGAAGGTCTGGGGGGACGGGTAGTGGCGGACACGGAAAAAGCCAGATCCTTCCGCTTTTCCATCACGCCAGCCAGCACAGTACCCTTGCCCACGCCGGAGGCACCAGATATCACAAACAGTTTTCCGCTCATTGGCTTTCCTCCTCTTTCTTTTCCTGCCAGCGGTCTGCCAGGGTTTCCGGCCCCATGGCCGATAGAATCACATGATCCGTATCCATCAGAATGACGGATTTTGTCTTACGGCCGTAGGATGCGTCAATCAACATTCCACGCTCCCGCGCCTCCTGCACCACACGCTTGATGGGTGCCGACTCCGGCTCCAGAATGCTCAGTATCCGTCCAGCAGCCACCATGCTGCCAAAGCCGATGTTCAATAGCTTCATGGGCACCTCTTATTCGATGTTCTGGGTCTGCTCCCGAATCTTCTCCAGCTCCGCCTTGATGTCCACCACAATACGGGCCAAACGCACATCAGTGCATTTAGAGCCGATGGTATTGGTTTCACGGTTCATCTCCTGCAGCAGGAAGTCCAGCTTCCGGCCCATGGCACCACCAGCGGTGAGCATGGTATCCATCTGCTGCAGGTGGCTGCGCAGACGGACGGTTTCCTCGTCCACCGCCACCTTATCGGCAAAAATCGCCGCTTCGGTGAGGATTCGGCTTTCGTCGATGGATGTATTGGCCAAAACCTCCTGCAGCTTGGCCTCCAGACGGGCACGATAGTCAATGACCGTCTGCCCATTCCCCTGCTCCACCTGTGTGACCAAATCACGAATGGTTTCTCCTCGGCTGCGCAGGTCATTTTCAAGGGCGATGCCCTCGGTGCGCCGCATGGCATCATAGCCCTCGATGGCCTTGGCCACCACGCTAAGCAGATCCGCCAGCAGCTGATCCTCGTCCACCTCGGGGCGCTCCACAGTGAACACGTCCGGCAGGCGGGACAAGGTGGACACGCTGATATCGTCCTGCACCCCATGGTTCGCAACCATCTGGCGCATAGCCTCCAAATATCCGGCCAGCACATTTTCATTCAGGCTGACCTTGATTTCCTCGCCGCCCTCGGAGCGGACGGAGATAAACACGTCCACCTTGCCACGGGAGATGGTGGCCTTTACCGCCTGCTTGACCGCCTCCTCTGCAAAGGTCAAGCTCCGAGGCAGCTTCACGGTGCAATCCAGATAGCGGTTGTTGACGGAGCGCAGCTCCACTGTAAATTCACGGCCGTTAACCGTTTCCACTGCACGGCCGTAGCCGGTCATACTTTTTATCAATTTGATTATCCCCTTTTCTACGGACCTTCCACGATATCAACCAGCCAACTGATTGATGATGATTGACCCATCCGGATTTTCAGGGTTGTCCGTGTTTGTTGCCAAGCTTTTGATATAAACCTTTGCGTCGGAAATTACAGTAACGGGCGGATTTCCCGTAATGCGAATCTCCACTGCATAATATCCGGGGCCATTAGGCTCTTCAATCAGAATCACGTGGATATCCGATTTGGTGATGTCCGCCAAATCCTCCGGGAAGCCCTTCAAAATCACCTTCACAGGGTCGTATTTCAGATTTTCCGGCACGTCCTCCACCACAACAATGGTCAGCTCTTCGCTGGTAACCTTTTTCCGTGTTTGGATGGAAATGTCGATGGATGCCACATCGCTGTAAACATTGTCCTGCAGAAAGTCGATATCTCCGCCGGTCAGGTGTAGCGTGCCGACAGCGCTACCGGACAAGGTCAGCTCCTTCAGCTTGCCGCCGGTAACATATTCCGTATTACCAAATACGGTAATTTGTCCCAGGTCGATGTTAACTCTGCCGTTTTCATCCACAACATATTCCTGACCATCCAGCGTAACTACGCCATCTTCGTACAAGATAACACTGGTGAAGCTGTTGGTGGTATCATCATTCATGGTGACAGTGGTATTGAGGGTGAACTCCGTATCTACCGCATCCTCACCAAGGACGATGGGCATATTCAGATTCACGTTCTTTTCCTTCAATATGGTAACGGTCACAGCGGTATTTTCCGGCGTGGCCTCTACCACATCCGTACCCTCCACTGCATTCCCGTCGGCATCGTAATAAACGAAGCCCTGCCGGACATCCAGCGTTTGCGTAGCGCCGGTCACATCCACAACCACACCTGCCGACTGAATCTGGTCAATTACATCCTTCGGACCGGCAATCTTTATGGTGCTATCACTCTGGGTCACGGTTTCTCCCAGACGATATCCCTCTGCCGGTTCGCCCACAATCTGGGGCTTTAATAGTTCAATCTTCTTCTCAACCCAGGATACCACCTGCACAGTGATGGTATCAGGACTGCGTTTGACAACCTCAATACCCGACACTGCAACATCGCCGGGATACTTGATTTCATAGGTCAGCTCTCTGGTGCCCTTTTCGTATATCTGCCGCAAGTCCACTTCCACATAGATATCCGAACTACGCAGGCTGTTCAGCACCGAACGGCGACCATAGAGTGTCAAATCCACCGTCAAATCTTCCGTATCCGATACGATTTTCAGTCCCCGTTCTTTCAGAATGTCTATATCATCGGTGGCAGAATAGCCCGCAAACCGAACTTCCACGCTGGTATAGGTCTGCTCCGTTTCCGTCCGCTCCACGGTAATCACAAAAAACCACAGGAAAAAGGCAACAAGGCCGGCAGTAATCATGCGCAGGATCTTGCTTTTTTTGTATCGGGCTTTATCTTCACTGCTATGTTGCGTTTGATTCTGCACGGATTATTCCTCCCCCTTCTCCTTTTTCTGCAGCCGCTGCTTCAAGCGCATCGGCAAATCTCTCTGCTCACCGTTATCCTCATTGCACAGCTCGCTGCGCAGCAAGCGTCCCAGCGTCTGAGGAGCCAGATACCGCTTCAGCACGCCGCCAACAGCCACGGAAATGGTACCCGTTTCCTCGGATACGATTACCACCACCGCATCGGACACCTCACTCATGCCCACACCGGCACGATGACGAGTACCCAAATCAGCGCTGAGAGAGTGACTGTCCGACAACGGCAACACACAGCCTGCCGCGGCAATTTTACTATCACGAATAATCATTGCGCCATCGTGCAGCGCTGCCTTGGGGAAGAAAATGTTGCGAATCAATTGCTCGGACACCTGCGCCTCAATCATGGTGCCCCGCTTGAAATATTCGTCCATCGGGTTATCCCGCGCAAAGACAATCAATGCGCCCACCCGCTGCTGGCTCATGATTTCACAGGCCGCTACGGTCTGGTTGATGACGTTAATCATCTCTTGGGACTGCTTCTCAATGCCCAAAAACCGCTTCCACTTCACATTGCCCAGATGATCCAACATCCGTCGCAGCTCCGGCTGGAATAGAATGACGATGGCAACCAAGCCTACATCCAGCAACATACTCAAAATGAAATTCAGGGTATACAGCTCGAAAACCTCTGTCAGCCACGAAATAACCAACAGCAGACCAATGACCTTCACCACACGCATAGCACCGCTGGCACGGAGCATGGGTATCAAGCGATATACCAAAAATCCAACGATTAATATATCCAGATAATCCGGCAGACCCATTTTGGATATCTGCAGGAAGAAACTTTGTATATTCTCTATTATTTGGTCCATAAACACGGCTACGCCCCCTATTTGGACTGTCAAAAAGATGTGCGTCCGCAAAAATCCGTACACGCATCCTATTATCCTTTCTATTATAGCGGAAATGGCCGCCGATAGCAATAGAAAAATCAAAAATTTTCGGCGGCTCATTTCAGAGCCGCCGCTACCGCAAGAAATCTATCCGTCTGCACAGGCGTTGCGTCATGACCAAAACTAACTCGCACCGTCCCCGTTGCAAGAGTCCCCCCACTCTCGTGGGCCAGCGGCGCACAATGGAGCCCCGCCCGTACGCATACACCTCGCTGCGCCAATTTCTGTGCGGTTTCCTCGCAATCTGTTTCCGGAAGAAAGCTGACAATCCCCAACTGATCTTTTCCCGTAAACGTATGAAAACCCAGTCGCTCCAGCCCCGCCGCACAGCGCTGCGTCTGTTCCCGCTCCCGACGGGCAATGTTGGATATTCCCACTCGACGCAAATATCCCAGCGCTGCCGTCAAGCCGCCAATCCCCGGTACATTCAGCGTCCCCGCTTCGGCTCTGTCCGGCAGGAAATCCGGCATGGACTGTTCCGAAGACGCACTGCCCGTTCCCCCATGCATCAGAGGCTCCGGCAGACGGTTGCACAGCAACAGGCCGGTGCCCTGGGGGCCAAGAAGTCCCTTGTGTCCTGGCATGGCGATGAAATCCGCCCCCAGCGCCCCAAAATTCACCGGCAGTACACCGGCAGACTGGGCCGCATCGATAACAAAGGGCACCTGATACTGCTTGCACAGCTTCGCCATCTGTTCCACCGGTAAAACATAGCCGAACACATTGGACGCATGGGTAAAAACCGCCGCCTTCGGCCTTCTGCGCAGAGCATTTTCGAAGGATTCCAGTGTATCTGTCTGGTCAAACAGTCGCCGGCCGGCCACATGAACCTGTGCCCCCAACGCATACAGCGGACGGGTCACCGCATTATGCTCAAAGCCGCTGACCACCACATGATCCCCCGCAGACACCAGCGTGTTGATGGCGATGTTCAGGCCATGGGTGCAGTTATTCGTGATGACCACCTGCTCCGGCTGGCAGTTGAACAGCTTTCCCGCTGCCTCTCGGCAGGCATAAACCTGCTCCGCCGCCGCCATGGCCGCCGGATAGCCCCCACGTCCCGGATTGGCGCAGCGCTGCATCGCTCGGAGCATTCCTTTGTACACCTCCGGTGGTTTGTGGAAGGAGGTGGCTCCATTGTCCAGATAAATCATGGGCTCAGCTCCTGAATCTCGCCGTTAGCGCTTTGGTAGAACACCCGACGGTAAGGCACACCGGTGGATTTCAGTCGCTCCACCGCCCGCATCCCCTCTCTGGCTCGGATTCGCAGGCTGTATCCGCAGCCCTCCAAGGAAAGCTGCCGCAGTGCCCGCATCAGCGTGGCCTCGATGCCGCTCTGACGTAATATCCGCTCCCCACGCTGCGCCGGCGTGATGGAGCGAAAAGTAATATGATACCATTCCATAGTTCTCCCTCCCGACACAGCCTATGCTGTTTCTGTCGAAAGGGTGCGGTTCTCTTGCGTGGTAAATTATCGTTTAGCTTACTAAGCGCCGCAGGCGTTATACCTTCCCCCGGGGGGAAGGTGGTTCGGGCTTTGCCCGAACCGGAAGGGGAATGACGATA
>SVME01000030.1 GCA_015067605.1 Oscillospiraceae bacterium | reverse complement strand
TCGCGCAGCGAATTAGAATTAAAATGATTGCCAGTGGCAATCATACCACTACTATTAGGTGGCCGAGCGCAAGCGAGGTCGGAAGGGGAATGGCGATACCTGAAATGCAATATCAGGTCTGAAAAGAAACAAAAACAATTATGTTTCTGCCCGTATTCCCCTTCAGTCACCGCCTTTGGCGGTGACAGCTTCCCCTCGGGGGAAGCCATGCGGCTTCGCCGCTAGTGCGCTAAACGATAATTTACAAAACTACGAAAACAAAAAGGGCGACTCAGCGGTGACTGAATCGCCCAGACGGTCGGCATCAAAGCACCTGCACTCCACCGCGTATTCCGCGTTTACCCGTCAGTCATGCAGGATAGCCCTATTTTATGCGAAAAAATTCTATTTGTCAACCTTATAGCCCGAAAATATTCTCAAACCATGTGACATATTCGTAATTGTCCCGCTTGATGACGCGGCCGGCCTCGTCATAGACTGTGACCTTGCGGGACTTCAGTTCGTCCGGATCGTATTCCAGCTGCTCAATCTCATTGCCCGCCTCGTCGTAGCGGTAGACGATGCGGCTATCCGTTTTTCCGTTGCGGTAAGTGTACCACTCCGCAACCAAATCCCCCTCGTAGACAAGGCGATAACGGCGATTCTCTTTGCCGTTGTGGTAGTGGATTGTTTCGATACAATTGCCGTCGGCGTTGTAGGTGGCAGCGAAGGTTTGCTGGCCGTCCTCAAAATGGGCGATTTCATTGCCGGCTTCGTCGTAGCGGTACGCATAGACGCTGGGCGGATTTTCGCCGTACTGGGATGAGTATGTGAGCCTGTTACCCTTTTCGTCGTAGGTGTAGAGGTGCTGAAATCTTAATTCTTCCTCGTACCACTCCGATTCCTCCAGCAAATTGCCCCTTTCGTCGTAGACCCAGATGGAACGGGCGCCCTCACTGCCGTCGGAATCGGTGCTAATCTGTTGAATCAGCTGTCCGGCATCGTTATAAGTGTATTTGTCGCAGGATACCTCCTCGCCTTCATAAAAGTAGCGCTGGAGGGTCTGATTTCCCTTGGAGTCATAGGCGTATTCGTAGCGGAGATGCTCCTCACCGTCCGTATATATTGTCTGCATAATATAGTTGCCCTTGGCATCGTACTCTGCCACTTCCCGTTCACATTCCTCGCCGTCCATGATGGTGATGGTTTCCACGCAGTGTCCTTCGGTATCGTAGGTGTAGTACTCTGCGTAGGTTTCCACCCCGTCCTCCAGCTCCACCTTTTTTATCAGGTGGCCAGCATCGTCATACTCCCGAAGCTCCCCCCACTCTTCCTCGCCGTCCACAAGGCGGCGGGATTCAATCATGCGGTTTTCGCTGTCGTAGACGTAGGTGGTAACCCGCTCCTCCCCGTCGGATAGAATGGTGTCCTTAATCACATTGCCCTGCCGGTCGTACTCAGCCTCGTAACTGGTGATTAGTTTTTCTTTCCGCTGGGGCGGCTGTATCTCCTCCGGCGGCTCCGGCTCGGTAGGTTTGACGGTGGTGGTGACGATAACGGTGGGCTTGGTGACTTCCGGTAGCTTTTCCTCGCAGGCGGTCAGCGTCGCCAGCAGCACCACCGCCAATAAAGCACAGCATTTACCCTTCATTTCCCTCAACCCCTTTTCTTTTATTATACCACGTTTTCCATTATTTTCAATGCTTTCATATATTATCGATCAGTGCAAAAACTATAACCAACTCCATTGTAGGGACGAGCGATGCCCGCCCCTACAATTGGGTTTGTGTAATTTATAGTTATTTGACAGCTAAATCCCCTCCTGCGGAACAGGAGGGGATGCGCAATATTTATCTCAGTTTCGTGCCGCAGCTCATGCAGAACGCCGCTTGGGGCTTGACTGCCGCTCCGCAGTTTCTGCAGAAGCTTCCCTGCTGCATTGGAGCATAGGGCTGAGGCTGGACGTAGGGTTGGGGCTGAGCGTAGGGTTGAGGTTGCGCGTAGGGTTGGGGCTGAGCGTAGGGTTGGGGTTGCGCATAAGGCCGGGGTTGCGCATAAGGCTGCGCCGGAGCAGCAACCGGTGTTGCAACAGGAGCCACAGCGGGTACAGGAGTCGGAGTCGGAGCTGCAACGGGGGCAGGAGCCGGTGTGGGAGCGGGAGTAGAAGCAGGAATCGCCTGAGGCGCAGGAGCAGGCAGTGCCGTTTGCTCCTCTTTCAGTTCCTTTTTCATTTCCTTATACTTTTTCTTCTCCACCTCAATAGCTGCCTCACAAGTACCGCAGACCATATAACACTTCTGGGTGACAGACGCCACCGGAACCCAGAAAACAGTGCCCTGCTGCACCTGCCGCATCATAAAAAACTCCCTCTGACAGCCGCATCTGGGGCAATGGTGCATACCGGCGGACATATCTTTCTTGAGCTTGTTTCGGAATCCGTATACGATAAACATATTATCACCTCTCAAGTATAATAACACACCCCCACCCCTGTGTCAATCCGTCAATAAATAATTGTGAATTTTCTTCGTATGGGGTAGCGGCAAGGCGGAAGCTGTGCTATAATGTTTTTAAGTATACCTATCATGGAGAAGATGACTATGCTGGAACTGTTATCACCGGCCGGTTCGATGGATGCCCTGAAGGCTGCTGTCCAGAACGGTGCCGATGCTGTATATTTGGGATGCGGCACCTTCAATGCCCGTCAGGGTGCCAAGAACTTCACCCCCCAGACTCTTGTGGAGGCGGTGAAGTACTGCCACGTTCGTGGCGTGGCCGTCCATTTGACTTTGAATACGCTGGTGTCCGACAAGGAAACCGATGAGCTTTGCAACCTGATTCGCCACGCCGCCAGCTGCTGCGTGGATGCGTTCATCGTGCAGGATCTGAGCGTGGTGCGGCTGTGCCGCCAGATCGCGCCCAAGGTGCCGATCCACGGCTCCACCAGATGACCGTCCACTCTTTACCCGGCGTGCTGCTGTGTGCCGCCGCCGGCTGCAGCCGTGTGGTGCTGAGTCGGGAGCTGAGTCGGGAGGAAATCGCCGCCATCTGCGCCGCCTCTCCCATTGAAATCGAGGTGTTCGCCCACGGCGCACTGTGCATGAGCTACTCCGGCCAGTGCTACCTGTCCTGCGCCATCGGCGGCCGCTCCGGCAACCGTGGCCGCTGCGCCCAGCCCTGCCGCCAGAGCTACGGTTACAGTCGCTGGGAAAACAAGCACCCCCTTAGTTTGAAGGACAATTGCCTGATTCTGTACCTGAAGGAGTTACAGGAGATGGGCGTGGCCTCTATCAAGCTGGAGGGCCGGATGAAGCGGGCGGAATATGTTGCGGCAGTGACTGCCACCTACCGCAAGGCCCTGAACGAAGGGGTGGTCACGCAGGAGATGCTGGACACCCTGATGAAAGCCTTCAATCGTCAGGGCTTCACCGACGGCTACTATACCGGCGAAATCGGCAGCCGGATGTTTGGTATTCGGGAGGACACCCGAGAGGACAACGACTGGCTCAAAGCCATGCGCCAAACCTACGAGGCGGTGGAAAACGGCCTTGTGGACGTGCGTTTTCAGGCGGAAATCACCGCCGAGGGCAGCGCTTTGACAGTCACCGACCCCCAGGGGCGCAGCTGCACCGTCACCGGCCCCGTGCCGGAGGCCGCCCGCCGACTGCCCCTGACAGAGGATTTGTTCATCGCCCGCATCACAAAAACCGGCGGCACACCCTACCGCTGCATCGATGCCAAGGCTACCATTGCACCGGATATCACCCTCTCCGCCGCCGCCATCAACGGCCTGCGCCGTGACGCGCTGGATCAGCTGACGGCGCTCCGTGCCCGTCGGGACATCCCCCGTGTGCTGCGGCCGAGGAAACGGGTGAAGGTCAACGGCTTCCGTGGCCGTCCCAGCCTGACGGTGCAGGTGACCAGCGCCAATCAGATCACCGAGCGACTGCTGCGGCTGGCGCCGGCGGTGCTGTATGTGCCGCTGCACATTCTGGCGGGGGATCTGCGGCTGTGCCGTGATCTGACCCGTCGAGTGACGGTAGCGGCGGCGCTGCCCCGCATCATGCACGATCGTGAGCTGGAAAAGCTCAGGCAGGATCTGCGCTCTGTGCGCGATCATGGCGTGAAGTCCGTGCTGGTGGGCAACATCGGCCAGATGCTACCGGTGCGGGAGCTGGGCTTTGCCATCCATGGCGACTTTGGTCTGAATATCTATAATTCCGGTGCGGTGGAGGTGGCCAAGGAGCTGGAGCTGGAGTCCGCCATGCTCAGCTTCGAGATGACACTGCCCCAGATTCGGGACGTAAGCAAACCGGTGCCTTGCGAGCTGCTGGCATACGGCCGACTGCCCCTGATGGTCACGGAAAATTGCCTGATTCGTGGCCGTTCCGGCGAGTGTACCTGCCATCTGGGTGTGACTCGCCTGAAAGACAAAACCGGTGCGGATTTCCCCATCATCAAGGACGGAGATTCCTGCCGCAGCGTGCTGCTCAACGGCAAAAAGCTCTACTGGCTGGATCGGCAGGAGGACCTGCGTAAGCTGGGTCTTTGGGCCGTGCGGCTGTACTTTACAACGGAAAATCCCAACGAGGTGGATCAGGTACTAACCAGCTACCTTTCTCCCGCTCCCTTCGACCCCGGCGCTTGTACCAGAGGCCTTTACTTGCGTGGACTTGAATAAATGCATTCTGCATTCAAGGAGATATTATGAGCTTGATACTTGCGTCCCAGTCGCCGCGGCGGAAGGAGCTGCTGGGGCTGTTTGGAGTAGATTTTTCCGTCCGTGTGGCGGATATTGATGAAACCATGGATTTGAGTGCCGACCCCGCCGCCGAGGTGGCACGGGTCAGCCGCCTGAAAGCGTTGGCCGTCCCCCGTGGGGAGGACGATGTGGTGGTGGCGGCGGACACGATTGTGGTCTGTCAGGGCAAGATTCTGGGTAAGCCCAAGGATGTAGCCGACGCCAAGGCCATGCTGACCCTCCTTTCCGGCCGTGACCATCAGGTGATGACGGGGATGACCGTCCTCCGTGGCCAAAATATTCAAAGCTGTACCGAAGTTACGGATTTGCACTTCCGCCCCCTATCCGAGGCGGAAATCGACCGCTACATCGCCTCCGGTGATCCTATGGACAAGGCAGGCAGTTACGGCATCCAGAGCGGTGCGGCGCTGTTCTGCGAAAAGCTCAACGGCGATTATTATAATGTAGTGGGCCTGCCAGTGTGCCGTCTGGCGCAGATTTTCAAAACCATCGCTCCGGAAATGCTATAAGTTATTGTTTAGCGAAGTAACGCACAATCCCTTGCCTCTCCCTCTGGGAGAGGTGCCCCAGTGCGCACACTGGGGCGGAGAGGGTATATAAAGTGTCGAAAACCCTCTCAGTCACCGCCTTCGGCGGTGCCAGCTCTCCCAGAGGGAGAGCCAAGGCGGCTTCGCCGCTAGTGCGCTAAACGATAATTTCCGCTTCATAATCAGAATAGGAGAATAAACTATGCGACATTTTTTCAGCACCCGTGTGCGGGTGGTTCTGCTATTAGCTCTGCTATTGACGGGGTTGCTGGGCGTGATCAGCACCGTCACCGGTCAGAGCATCCCCTCCATAGTGGTACAGGGCATCCTGACCCCCTTGCGCTCCGGTGCCAACGCCCTGACTGAATCTGCAGAGCAGATGTACAACTATATGTTCCGCTATGAGGCACTGGAGGCTGAAAACGAAGCGCTAAAGGCGGAAATCGCCGAAATGCGGGAGGACAACCTGCTGGCCGACTCCATCTCCCGTGAGAATCAACGGCTTCGGGATCTGCTGGATTTGACCGCCGCCAACGAGGATTACGAGCTGGTGGACGGCTACATCATCTCCCGCTCCTCCACCGACTGGACCAGCGCCTTCACCATCAACAAGGGCACCGACCACGGCGTGAATGTGGGCATGTGCGCCATCACCGAAAACGGCGAAGTGGTGGGTCTGGTCACCGAGGCCGGCTCCAACTACTGCGTGGTCAAGACGGTGATGGACTCCTCGCTGGAAGTCAGCGCCACCATCGCATCCTCCGGCTACTCCGGCATGGTGCAGGGCGGCTACGTCACCGGTCAGGAGGACTATCTGCGGATGGAGTACCTGCCCAGCTCCGCCATCATCCGCAACCGGGATCAGGTGGTCACCTCCGGCTCCACCGTCTACCCCCGAAACCTGATCATCGGCTATGTGGTGGACGCAGGCATGGGCGACACCGGCGTGAACAAGTTCGCCATTCTAGAGCCCGCCGCTGATATCGAAAATCTGGAGCAGGTTTTCATCCTCACCGACTACAAACAGGGGTAAATTATGGGTAAAAAGAATGAATTTCGACCGGATACCCACCGGCAGGACTTTCTGGGCAAGCTGCTGCTGACCCGTAAGCAGCGGCAGACGGTGCTGCGGTGGACCCTATACGCACTGGTGTGCCTGCTGGCGCTGCTGGTGCAGGACGTGATCATGAGCCGCATCCTCATCTTCGACACCACCACCGAGCTGGTGCCTTGCTTCATTCTGGCGATTTGCGTGCTGCAGGGCGTGGAGAGCGGCTGCGTGTTTACGCTGGTGGCATCGCTGATTTACTATTTCTCCGGCTCAGCACCGGGCATCTGGTGCGTGCCGGTGCTGACCACGCTGGCGGTGGTGGCCACCATTTTCCGTCAGGCCTATCTGCGGCAGGGCCTGCTGACGCTGCTGCTGTGCGTCAGCGTGTCCATGGTGCTTTACGAGCTGAGCAATTTCGGCATCGGACTGTTCCTGAACCTGACCTATCCCGCCCGCCTGAAGGCATTTCTGCTGACGGCGGTGCTGACCATGGCGGCACTGCCCGTCATGTACCCCATCCTCATGTCCATCGGTAAAATTGGAGGCGAAACATGGAAAGAGTAACCCGCTTTCGGGCCGGCATTTTGCTGTTCCTGTTTGTATTTGTGCTGGGTTTTTACAGCTTCCGGCTGTACTATATGCAGGTGATTGCCACCGGCGGCGACACCAACAACATCACCACCTTTGAAACCCGCACCCGTGTGAAGGCGGCGCGGGGCAACATTCTGGACCGGAACGGCAACGTTCTGGTGACCAATCGGGCCAGCTACGATTTGACCATCAACCACTTCGTGCTGACCAGCTCCAAAACCCCCAACGAAACGCTGCTGGAGCTGGTGAAGCTGTGCCGTGAAAAGGGCATCGAGTACACCGACCACCTGCCCCTGAGCAAGTCCGCCCCCTTCACCTACACCCTCAGCCAGTTCAACACCACCTGGCAGAGCCATTTCCAGACCTTTCTGGCCTATCGGGATCAGCTGGATTCGGATATTTCCGCGGCGCTGCTGATGGAAAAGCTCCGGGAGAGCTACCAGATTCCAGACCACTGGTCCAGCGCTGATGCCCGTGCGGTGCTGGGACTGCGGTATGAACTGAGCCTTCGCAACTGCGTGGGCAGTCTGAGCAACTATGTGTTCCTGTCCGACGTGAGCAACGATGTGCTGGCGGCGGTGCTGGAGTTGAACGTGCCCGGTATGAACGTGGAATCCGCCACCGTGCGGGAGTATTCCACCAAATACGCCGCCCATATTCTGGGCTATGTGGGCGCCATGAGTCCTAAGCAGTGGGATCATTACAAGGAAGTGGACGGCTACTCTATGGATGCGCTGGTGGGTCAGACGGGCCTCGAGGAGGCCTTCGAGGAATACCTCCACGGCACCGACGGCACCCGTGTGGACGTGGTGACCAAGGACGGCACGCTGGTAGAATCCTACTACGAGGTAGAGCCTCAGGCCGGACAGAATGTGCAGGTGTCCATCGACCTGAACCTGCAGGCGGCGGCGGAGGATGCCATGGCAATCACCATCGCTCAGCTCCACGATCCGGAGTTCAACCACGAGGAGGACGGACGGGATGCGGACGGCGCTGCGGTGGTGGCGATGGATGTGAAAACCGGCCAGATTCTGGTCTGCGGCAGCTACCCCACCTACGATTTGTCCACCCTCTTTGAAAACTACAACGAGCTGCTGGAGGCGGATCTGCAGCCTATGTTCAATCGGGCGCTGCAGGCCACCTACCCTCCCGGCTCCACCTATAAGATGTCCATGACCCTGGCGGCCATCGAGGACGACCAAATCAGTCGCTGGACGAAAATCGCCGACAAGGGCGTATTCACCAAGTACGCCGGCTTCCGTGCCAACTGTCTGAAGTACACCAACAACGGCACTACCCACGGCTCCATCGACTGCACCGACGCTCTGAAATATTCCTGCAACTATTTCTACTATGTGCTGGGCGATGAGATGGATATCGAGGATATCGATGCCATGGCCAAGGCGCTGGGACTGGGCGAGAAGAGCGGCTGCGAGCTGTATGAGGCGCAGGGTCAGCGTGCCAATCCGGAAACCAAGGAGAAGGAGCACGACGGCGACGACTCTCGCTGGTACAAGGGCGACCAGATTCTGGCGGCCATCGGCCAGTCGGAAAACAAGTTCACCCCCATCCAGCTGTGCAACTATGTGACCACCATCGTCAACAGCGGCGACCGGTTCCAGGCTACCTTTATGAATCGAGTGGTGTCCTCCGATTACAGCAAGGTCATCACCGTGGGTCAACCAAAGATTGCCAACTCCATCAAGATTTCCGAGGAGGCCATAGATGCGGTGTTTGAGGGCATGATTAAGTGTGCCAACGAATCCGGCGGCACCGCCTACAAGACCTTCGGCAACTATCCGGTGAAGGTGGCGGCCAAGACCGGCACCGCCCAGACCGGACGGACGGATTGCTCTGATAACGGTGCGTTCGTCTGCTTCGCCCCCGCCGACGACCCTCAAATCGTGGTGGTGGTCTACGGTGAGAAGGCCGGCCACGGTTCCTCTCTGGGTAACGTGGCAAAGTCTGTGCTGGATGCCTACTTCGGCGTGGAGGATTCGGAAAACCTGACCACCGGCGAAAACCAAATCGGCTGAGCTGAGAATTATTGTTTAGCGGCGAAGCCGCATAGCTTCCCCCGAGGGTGGTGCTTCGCGCAGCGAATTAGAATTAAAATGATTGCCAGTGGCAATCATACCACTACTATTAGCTGGCACCGCCACAGGCGGTGACTGAAGGGGAACACGGGTAAAAACTTGTTAGTTTTTGATTCTTTTCAGGCCCGCTACTGCATTTCAGGTATCGCCATTCCCCTTCCGGTTTGGGCAAAGCCCGAACCACCTTCCCCCCGGGGGAAGGTATGCGCCTGCGGCGCTTAGTCCGCTGAACGATAATCTATGACATAGAACTGCGAAAAGGCCACGGGCGGATGCCCGTGGCCTACTAAATTATTCCAGTGTTTCCGCCAAAGCGCACAGCTCTTGCCGGTAGGCTCGGTTCAGCCGGCACATATATTCCGGCTTGCCATCAAACCGCCCCGTTTCCGCCAGCGTCACCGCCGCACAATTCAGGCAGGTTTTCGCCTCCGGACACGACACGCAATCCGGACACAGCCGAATGGGGGCGCACAGCTGCCGCAGCTGCTGCCACGCAGCTGCGAACCCCGCTTCATAGGGGTCGGCGGTGGGCTGGGTCAGCATGGCGCAAGGTGCCATGCTTCCATTCCACGTGATCCAAAACTGGGCACGTCCGGCCATACACAAAATCGGCTCTCCGTTATCCAGCTCACAGCTGCGGGGCAGAGGAGTGGTCAGGCTTCGAGCCTTTTCCAGCACCCCCTCGGGGCCTTCACGGAAAAGGATGTCCTTCACAATCAGCCGGCCGGCCTCCTCCGGCTCCAGCCGCTGAAAACAGCTTTGATCGCGCCGGTTGGGGGGGAAGCAATAGGCAGTCATCCGCAGCTCCAGCTTTCGCTGCTGGGCGACCTGCTCCAGCTGCTGCCACTTGGCCGCATTACTGGGCACCATGGTGGTATTCAAATGAACCAGGATCCCCTCCTGCTGGAGCCAGTCCAGCCCGTCCACCACCGCATCGTAGGCTTCGCCATTGCCGCAGAGGGCTTCATAGTCCTCCCGATCCGTACCGTACAGAGTCACATTCACCTGCGCCGGCGGCAACCGGTGCCACAGTGCCCGCAGTTCAGGGGTCAGCAGCGTGCCGTTGGTATTGATGGAGATGGACAGCCCCATCTGAGCCATCCCCTCGTAAATTTCACAAAAATCCTGTCGTAGGGTGGGCTCGCCGCCGGTGAGCAGCAAAAACGCCATGCCTGCGTCCTTTGCCCACTGGGCCATCTCCAGCCACTGCTGTGCGGTCCGCTCCTGACCGATGGGTGCCATCTGCTCCGGTGTCAGCCGCACATAGCACATCCGGCATCGAAGATTGCACCGAGGGGTCAGCTCAAAAGTACCACTGACCGGAATCCCCAGTCCGGCGCACCGGTGGGTCAAGCTCCGGCGGATATCGCTCCATTGGTTATTCATAGGGACTCCTTTCCAAACAGCGTGGCACGGGCCAGCTCCACCGCCTCCCCATCGGCACGGCAGCACAGCCGGTACACCGGAACCCGCTCCAGCAGCCGGACAAACAAATCGGTGATTCGATCCACAAACACCGGATCCCAGCTATTGACAATGGTTTGGCTAAACAAGGGGGCGAAGGCTTCGGCCCCCAGCCGCCGCACCCGATTCTCCGGTGCCTGCGTCAGCAGAAAGATGCCCGCAATGGGCGCGGACTCCCGCCGGTAGATATGGGAGGTGCCGCTCCACATGGAGCCGCCGCCCCAGAATTCCTCGTCACGTTTACGAATGACGGTGCGGTCGCCGTTGATGATTTCCGCCCCCAGATGGGTGCGCCACAGCTCCGCCTGCGTGGACTTGCCCGCACCGGAGGGGCCGGAAAACAGCACCGTTTTTCCCTGATGCAGCACTGCGGAGCTATGCAGCAGCAGCGCATCCTCCGCCAGTAGCAGCCGCTCCCCCTGAATCAGGTGGCCGCAGCGCCACACACGGGCGTAATAATCCCAGCGGGAGGCGGGGTAATAGAGGATATGGTGGCCATTTGGACAGAAAAGACAGGCTACCTGACATCCAGCACTGTCCCCAAGGGGGGTATGGATGTGCAGCCAGCCTTTGTCGGTGGAATATATGGCGGTGTCCCCGTGGGTGTGCACCGGCGCTGTGGGAATGGGCAGCGGTTCCGTCAATAGACGCACTTCGTACATCTGATTCGGTTCTCCCGCCGTCTGCGTCAGCAGCGCCTGAAAGCACTGGGGCAGTTCGATGGGCTCAGGCAGGGAAAACCCCACCCGAATCCCAGAAAATTCTATGGTAAAGCTTTGATAAAGATCCATTAGGATTGCAGGAAGCTGTTGGCGGCAGTATGGTAGCAGAAGCCGTCGTAATCATCGCCGGCACGGGGACGATGCGCGCAATCACCGCTGGCGAACCAGCCATAGTAAGCGTAGGACTTGACCTTGTTGGGCACATCAGAATCCCGCAGGAAGCACAGACCGCTCGTGGCACCAACCTTGATGGCACAGCCAGCGATAGACTGGCTCAGCTCATACCGGTCAACGGCAACCATCGGCTTTTCATATTTTAATTTCATAACGCACATCCTTTCATCCGAGGAACGGGTCAGCTTCCAGCAGCACTCCGTTTTCCCGGAGGATCCCAAGAAATTCAGCCACATCAGCCCGGGCAGTATCGGCATCAATCTCATATGTATCCAGCATGGCCTGCACCAGAGCGTCCTCGCTCTGCTCCGATTGCAGCAAATCAAACAGCAGCTTGCCACTGCCGTTCAGGGCCAGCAAACCGGACAGCTCCCGTGCCGCAGGGCCGGATGGAATGGCAATGGTCTCGCCGGCAATTTGCCGCAGGACAAAGCCTGACACGATGCGCATGATTCTGTCCTCCAAAGATGATTCCATAATTTGCCACAAATAAATGGTATAACTGGCTACACTACAGTCACTATTATACAGTAAGCCATTTGGAAATGCAATCCCTTTTTTTATTTATTTGGGGGAATAATCCATGAAACGTTGACGAAACAGGGGGCACAATGGTATAATTTACGAAAAGGAGCGTGAGATTCATGAAAAAACGTGCGTTTGCGCTGGTGCTGGCGGCACTTCTTCTTGCCGGCTGCAATCCGGACACGCCGGAGCCTACCCCTACCGCCGCGGATACACAGCAGCGTCCCGGACAGGCCATCGGTGAGGGGCTGGTGTTTGTAGAATACAGCAGCTTCTCCGGCGCGTTTCCGGAAGATGGCTCCGGCCGGAAGGTCAGCGGCGTAGCGGCTATGCTGATTCGCAACGATTCCGGCCGTTTTCTGGACCACGTGCTCGTCGACTGCAAAATCGGCAGCAGCAACGGCACCTTCAAGGTGACAGGACTAGCCCCCAAGGCTTCCGTGTGGGTGCTGGAGCAAAGCGGCCGGCAGATCACCGCTGAGGACACTTTTCATGTCACGGGCATTCGGGATTGGGCCTTCCGTGATACCTATACCTCCGCCACCGACCAGCTGAAGGTCACCACCAACAACGGCATGGTAACGGTTCAGAATCTATCGGAAAATCCCCTGCATAACGTTTGCATCTACTACAAAAACCTTCACACCGACGGAAATTTCTTCGGCGGTATTACCTACCTGCTCAGCTTCGATGCACTGGAACCAGGGCAGAGCCTTTCCAAGCGTTCCAGCCATTACGGTGCTGATTCCCAAATCGTTCGTTACAGTTTTCAGTAAGAACGATGGACAATTATAATATTTAATGGTATAATATCTAATACCCAATCCGATGGAATGATAAGTTATCGTTTAGCGGTGCAGCCACCAAAGCCTTCCCCTTGAGGGGAAGGTGCCGAGCATAGCGAGGCGGATGAGGTGGTCTGCGAAGCAGAATTTTATACATAGGACACCTCATCAGTCAAAAATCAAAGATTTTTGACAGCTTCTCCTCAAGGAGAAGCCTTGATGCGCCCCTTTGGGGCGCTCGGCGACCGGAGGTCGCCGCCATTATTACAACACTAAACGATAATTTATACCACATCAGCTTTCATGCCGCTTACAAGGAGGATAGCCTATGAAACGTTTTTTTGCTTTGATTTTATGTTTTGTTCTGCTGCTCACCGGCTGTGCCGGAAGTGCCGAACCAGCGGATACCACCGGTGCCACCACCGGTGCCACCACCGGTGGCCCCTCTGCCACCGAGGCCACCGGCGATCCTACCCAACCCACCACCTCCCAGCCCCCAGAGGATGCTACGCAGCCCTCCGAGCCTACAGATTCCACGGATTCCACAGACCCTACGGATCCGACAGATTCTACGGATCCGACTGATCCTACGGATCCAACGAATCCCGATAATCCCCCTTACACAGAGCCTGCTCCCAAGCCCGATGACGGCATCACCGACATCGGCCCTGAAAAGCCGGACACCGACGAGCAGACCCTTTACGATCAGCTCTTCGACCTGAACAACAAAATCTCCATTTACATCGATATGTCCGACAGCGAGCTGGCAAAGATGCAGGCGGACTACGAAAAATATCGGGACATAGGCTCTAAATCTCCCATTTACCGGCGGGCCGATGTGACCATCAAAATCAATGGCGATGTCTACCGGATTCGGGATGTAGGCGTTCGGATGAAGGGCAACACCTCCCGCACCAGCTTTTATAAGCCGGAGGAGGGAGGCATCTACAAAGCCATCCACCTGAAGCTGGATTTTCAGGAAACCTTCGACGATGAAGAGTACTACGGCAAGGATGCCGTGCAATGGGCCAACAAGGATGAGCGGAAGGCCCGCAAAAACCGCACCTTCGCCACGCTGGAAAAGCTGGAGCTGCGCTGGAACAAGTGCTACGACTCCACCTACCTGCGAGAGCTGTACGCCTACGAGCTATACCGCTCCGAGGGCGTGCTTGCGCCGCTGGTGAATCTGTGCAGCATGGACTTCAGCGACGTACACATGGGCGTTTACACCATCAACGAGCCGGTTGACGAAGTGTTTCTGGAAAAGCGTCTGCCCGAGGGTGCCCTCGGTGGCGACCTGTACAAGTGCGGCTGGACATGGGAAGGTGCATCCTTCAAGCACGCCAACTCCATCGGCATCGAGGACGAGGACAACTGCGAATTTTACTGCTACGACCTGAAATCCAACAAGAAAACCTCCCAGCACGAGGCCCTGAAAAACCTCATCAAAACCATCAATTCCCCCACCATCACCAAGGAAAAATTTGCGGAGCTGGTGGACGTGGAGAATTTCCTCAGCTATGCGGCAGTGTCCTATTTCTTAGGAAATCCCGACGACTTGCGGAATAATTACAACAATTACTACCTCTATTTCCGGGCAGATAACGGCAAGGCGCTGCTGATTCCCTACGACTACGACCGATGTCTGGGCGTGACGGTGGAGTACAACCCCTCCGGCCATGCTATGACCATCGACAACCCCTTCTCCGACAAGCGGGAAGGTGCCCAGAACGGGCCTCAGGATCAGGATGTACCTCTGTTCTACCTGACGGTGGTAAAGGGCGGCTGGTATGTGAAGCAGTACGCCGATGCATTGAACAAGGTCAGCAAGAACACGCTACTGACCAAGGCCACCTTCCAAAGCTATTTCACCCGCGCTCAGCGGCTCTATGGCAACGATGTCCGTCCCAGCCGGACACTGGCCAACGCCGACGGTCGGAACTTCTCCTTTGACCTGAACCGCACCAGCGGCGCTCACGAGGGCAGCAATATGTCCTTCGACGACTATATCGATGCCAAAATGGCCGCCTTCCAAGGCTACATGAAGAATGTGGATCAGTATGTGAACCATCAGCGACCGGTGCCGGTTACCCACTACATTCGGGGCGACTTCAACGGCTGGAGCAACGACGACCGGTACGCCATGACCCTCAAGGACGGCCTGTTCACCTACACCCTCACCTCCCGCCGCAATTGTAGCTTCAAGGTCTACGACAGTGTCAACAACTGGTGGTACGGCACGGAGTTCTTGCCGGAAGACTGGGAGCTGGACTACGAAACCGACGGCCATGATAATTTCGACATGAAGGCCGGCACTTATTACATCACCTTCGATCCGGAAACAGAAATCGTGACCAAGCTGTAAGGAGGCACTATGAGCTTAGGAATGGATGCCCAGTGTATGCTGTGCCACTTCCGGCGAAACGTGGAAACCGCACGGACGCTGGGCAACGAGGAAACGGCAACAGCCTTTGCCCGGGCGTTGATGCAGGTCTATCTGGACACGCCGGCGGAACGGGCTACCCCATACGTGGGGCCTGCGGTGAATGAACTGTACCAGCGCTTCTACGGTCTGGAGCCAGATCGGTACCGGCAGGAAAAGGAGGAATCCAACGCCTTCGTCATGGCACGGCTGGATGCCATTCGTGCCACTGCCGAAAAGGCCGCCGACCCTGTACTGGCGGGACTGCAGCTGGCGATTTTGGGCAATTATATTGATTTTTCCGCACTGCAAGGGGAAGTTTCCTTTGAAAAATTGGATACAATGTTGGATAGCGCCATGGATATGGAGCTGGAAAGCTATCCCCAGCTTCGTCAGGAGCTATCCAAGGCAAAAAAGCTTTTGTACCTGACGGACAACGCCGGAGAAATCGGCTTCGACCGAATCTGCGCCGAACAAATCCAGAAAGCCTTTCCAGATTTGCAGATTACCTTCTGCGTCCGTGGGGACTACGCCCAGAACGATGCCACCCGTGAAGATGCTCTGGCAGTGGGCGTACCGTTTCCCGTCATTGATAACGGCAACGATGTCGCCGGTACAGAGCTGTCACTGCTGAGCGATGAAGCCAAATCCGCCATGGATGCCGCCGATGTCATCATCTCCAAGGGGCAGGGCAATGCCGAAACCCTTCTGGGCTGCGGTTACAATATTTATTACGCTTTTTTGATTAAGTGCCCCCGTTTCATGGAGCGCTACAACAAACCGAAGCTGACCCCCATGCTGGTCAGAGAAAGGGAATAAAATGACCTACGAGGAAATTCTGCACCACCCCGAGGTGCTGGCGCTGCTGAAGCGAGGCAATGAGAATCTGGGGGTGTTAGGTTTTACGGATCACTCCAGCGCCCACTGCGCTTTGGTGGCGGAGCGAGCCGCTTACATTTTGCGCAAGCTGGGCTATTCTGACCATGAGGAGGAGCTGGCGAAGATTGCCGGCTTCATGCACGACATCGGCAACGCCATCAACCGCACCCACCATGCAGAGATTGGCGCGATTCTCGCCAACGATATTCTGAAGAATGAAATGCCCATGGCAGACCGGATTGCGGTGATTGCCGCCATCGGCAACCATGACGAGTCCACCGGCGGTGCCAAGGATGCCATTTCTGCGGCGCTGGTGCTGGCGGATAAGACGGACGTGCGGCGCAATCGAGTGCGCACCAAGGAGAAGGAAAAGTTCGACATCCACGACCGGGTGAATTACGCCGTCACCGGCTCCAGCCTGAAGGTAGATCCGGCGGAGAAGAAGATTGCCCTGAATTTGCAGATTGACGAGGATATCTGCACCATGTATGAGTATTTCGACATTTTTTTGGGACGGATGCTCATGTGCCGTGGAGCAGCGGAAATGCTGGGCTGCAAATTCCGGCTCACTGTCAACGGCGGCAAGGTGCTGTAAACTATTGTTTGTTGTACCAGCGGCAAAGCCGCCAAACGATTATTTACTCTGTCAAAGAACAAATGTATATCCGAGAAAAACAGAGCGCAAATACGGCAAAAAGGTGTAAAAATATCTTGTATTTTTCGTATAATTTGACTTGACAAAAGGAAAAATCTGAATTATCATAGTAGCACATCACATGACTGACGGTTTTCGCGGAGTACTGCGGGGGAGTGTGATGGTTTCATGCCGACCGTCTGGGCGATCTGATCCGCAGGATTAGGTCGCCTTTTGTTATAAATCCCCCTTGGCTCTCCCTCTGGGAGAGCTGGCAAAAATCTTTGATTTTTGACTGAGAGGGTGTCATAATTTTCCCTCTCCGCCCCTTCGGGGCACCTCTCCCAAAGGGAGAGGCAAGTAAAACTATATCAGGAGTTGTATCATGGCTTTTACATACAAGGGTCTGTCTGCGCAACTGGACAGACATATCGTTACCGACACGGAGGTGGAGCAGCAGCTGCGCCGACTGGTGCAGAGCAGCCCCCGGATTGCGGTGATTCAGGATCGGGCCACCCGTCTGGGCGATGAAGTGGTGCTGGACTACGCAGGCTTCTGCGATGGTGAGCAGTTCGCCGGCGGCACTGCCGAAAATCAGACGCTGGTGCTGGGCAGCGGAATGTTCATCCCCGGCTTCGAGGAGCAGCTGGTGGACAAGGTTCCCGGCGAAGAAGTGACCGTCAACGTCACCTTCCCCAAGGAGTATCACTCCGAGACGCTGGCCGGCAAGGATGCCCAGTTCCACTGCAAGATTCACGAGATTCGCCTCAAGACCCCCTATGAGCTGGACGACACCTTCGCCAAAGAGGTGGGCGAGTGCGATACGCTGGAGCAGATGCGCAGCAAGCTGAAAGAAAGTATGCAAGCCTACTCCGATGACCGTGGCGAAATGGATTTGCAGGATCGACTGCTCCGTCAGGTAGTGGAAACGATGGAGGTCACCTTCACCGAGGAGCAGATTCAGATGGCTATGGACGACCAGATCCAGACCCTGAAAGCCCAGCTTGGCCAGCAGGGACTGACCTTGGAGATGTACTGCGCCTTCCTGAAAACCGATGAGGCCGCCATCCGCGAGGAATCCCGTGCAGCGGCGGAAGCTGCCCTGCGGGGTGCCGCTGCGGTGGAGCGGATTGTGGAGCTGGAGGGTCTGGAGCCTACCAAGGAGGAGCTGGCGCAGGCGCTGGCGGCGGTGTGCCGGCAGAACAACCTGACCACCGAGCAGGTCAAGCCCTACTACAACGCCGAATTTGAACAGGCGCTCAGCAGAAGCATCCTCACCGGCAAGGTGATGGAGCTGATTCGCCAAAACGCCACTGTCACGGTGGTAGAAAAATAAGATATCTCTATCGGCATAGCGCCCATTGTCGAATCCACTTGTCATTCTGAGCGGAGCGTAGCGGAGTCGAAGAATCTTCTCCGTATTAGTTTCCGTAAGGTCTGGCCATTAGGTAGATCCTTCGACTCGCTGGCGCTCGCTCAGGATGACAGTTCTGTGGCCGATAATGGTATAAATACTTAATAATGTGCCGAAAAGGCACCGAAAAACAAGGAGGACATATTATGGCAATCGTTTTTGACGAAAACGGCAAGTATGTGGACGAGAAGGGTTTCGTGAAGCTGGACCCCACCAAGTTCGCTGACTGGCAGATCGCTGAGGAAGCAGAAAAGTCTCTGCCTTCCGTGAACTATTTCCGGGAGAAGCTGGGTCTGCTGGAGGATGAAATCATCCCCTACGGCAAGACCCCCAAGATTGACTTCATTAAGGTTATGAACCGTCTGGCTGACAAGCCCGATGGCAAGTTCATCGAGGTCACCGCTGTTACCCCCACCCCCTTCGGCGAGGGTAAGTCCACCGTTTCTCTGGGCCTGATTGAGGGTCTGGGCTACATCGGCAAGAATGCCGGCGGCGCTCTGCGTCAGCCCTCCGGCGGCCCCACCATGAACGTTAAGGGCACTGCTGCCGGCGGCGGCAACGCTCTGCTGATGCCCATGACCGAGTTCTCTCTGGGTCTGACCGGCGACATCAACGACATCATGAACGCCCACAACCTGGCTATGGTTGCCCTGACTGCCCGTATGCAGCACGAGCGCAACAACACCGACGAGTGGC
>SVME01000029.1 GCA_015067605.1 Oscillospiraceae bacterium | reverse complement strand
CCTCAACGTAATCCGGATCCTTCTCGCCGCAGACCGAGCAGTAGCCGTTCACATAGCTATGACCCAACGCCGCAACCTGATCCGCAACGTAGCTATCACCACAGGCAGAACAGGTGTAGGTGGTATATCCCTCGGCGGTACAGGTGGGGGCAGTGACCACGTTTGTATAGCTATGACCCAGCGCCTCACCCTCGGTGGCACCGCAGAGGGGGCACACCTTGGGGGTCGTACAGGTGGCATTGGCCCACAGGTGCTGACAGGCAGTCTTATAGGCAGTCCACTTGCCGCTGCTGTACATCATGGTGCCGGAGTCGTAGGCGGGAATGGTCAAATCGTCCGTCTGGTCGGCGCTGTTGTTGAAGATGATATTCTTTGCGCCGATGGGCAGCTCGATGCTGAAAATGCCGTTGCCCAGATTGGTCATGGCACTACCGGGCCAGTTGCCGGCGAATTCAGTGGTAACACCGCTGGTGGTAGTCCATGCGTAGGCATTGACCTTGCTCCAGTTGGAGGAGGTGTTGTCGTAGTAGACGGTGACGGTGGTGGGTGCGTCCTCGGACAGACCGCAAGCGCACTTGCCGCTGACGAAGCTGTGGGACACGGACTTGCCGCAAGCGGTGCAGAAGCCGCTGGTGTTGTGGCTGGTGTGGGCGCAGGAGGTCTTTTGGTTGTTGTAGACGGACTCCTCATGAATCAAATCGCCCAGCACCAGAACGGTGGTGGAGATGCCCTCCACGCCAACGCTGCCATCGGAGGTGCTCCACAGCGCAGAGGTACCGGCCTTGTCCCCGTGGATGCAGGCCTGCCAGTTGCCGTAGGGTACGCCGTAGTCGTAAATGTTGACCCACTGGGTAGAACTGCTGGCGTTGTAGATGATTACGATGCCCTCGGAACACTCATAATTGGGATAGCCGTTGACGTAGAACATGACGCACTGGTCGTTGATTTTGTGGTAGGAGGTGTAGTTCCATGCGTCGGCACCGCTGGGGCAGCGCAGAGCGGCGTGGTTCTTCCGGAAGGCAATCAGGCCAGCGTAGTAATCGTCGGTGGTCTGACAGCTGGTCTTGTTCACCAGATCCGACCAGCGAATCTTATTGATGTAGTCATCGGTGCCGTAGGCATTGTCGTAGCGGTTGCCATCGGCATCTTTCTTCTCCCGGAGCAGCTCCTCGCCGGAGTAAATCAGGGGCGTACCCTGCGCCAGCATATAGGTGGCGGCAGAGAGGTTGTTCATGCGCACCATCTCATCATAGTAAGCGCCGTTGCGGCTGATGATGATTTTGTCGAACAGGGAGTAGTTGTCGTGGCAGGAAACGTAGTTGATGGTCTGAGTGGGGGTGGTGGACCAGCCGTTGGAGGCACGGAAATAGTTGCCGATGGCATCGGCCTTGCCCCAGTCGCCGGTGGCGAAGCCGCAGGAATGGCCATTATCGCCGGCGATGTCGTTGCGGAAGTTGTCGTTGAAGAAGGAGAAACCGGGCGTCATCCAGGCGTTGTCCTTGGTGGCGAGGGAATAGCCCTCCTCAACAGCGGTGCCGCCGACGCCCCAGCCCTCGCCGTAGAAGATCACGTTGGGGTACTTGGCGTGAACGGTATTCACAATTTCGTTGATGGTCTGGGTGTCGATCAGACCGGCAAGGTCGAAGCGGAAGCCGTCGATGTGGTACTCCTCCACCCAGTGGTAGATGGAATCGACAATGAAGTTGCGGGCCATGGAGCGCTCGGTGGCGATGTCGTTGCCCACGCCGGAGCCGTTGGACCAGTACTCGCCGTAGAACCGGCTGAAGTAGTTGGGAACGATTTTGTTGTAGCAGAAGTTGCCGCCGTCGAAGGCGTGGTTGTACACCACGTCCATGACCACGTTGATGCCGTTGGCATGGAAGGTCTGCACCATCTGCTTAAACTCGGTGATACGGGTTGCGCCGTTGAAGGGGTCGGTGGCGTAAGAGCCTTCGGGGGTGTTGTAGTTCTTGGGATCGTAGCCCCAGGCGTACTGCTGCCAGTCAGTCAGGTGGTACTCGTCGGCGGAGTTGAAGTCGAAGGCAGGCATCAGCTGGACGTGGGTGATGCCCAGCTCCTTCAGGTGATCCAGGGCGGTGGCACGGCCGTTGTAGGTGGTGCCGGACTGGGTCAGACCCAGATACTTGCCCTTCCATGCGTCCTTGACGCCGGAGGAGGAATCGATGGTCATCTCACGGATGTGCATCTCGTAGATGATGGCATCGGTGTAGTTCATGCCCTGATTGGGGCTCAGGTCGCTGTCCCAACCGGCGGGGTTGACGCGGCTGAAGTCCACGATCATGCCCCGGTCGCCGTTGGCGCCGGTGGAGTCGGCATAGGGGTCGGTGGCCTCTACCGTGTAGTTGGCGAAGGACACATCGTAATTGTAGTACACGCCGTGGAGGTCGCCGGAGATGGTGACGCTCCAAACACCCTTGTCGCCGGCGGTCATGGCAACGTACTGCAGCTGGTCGTTGGCTCCGTAGTTGCCGGACTTGTACAGCTTGACATGGACGGCCTTGGCGGTGGGCGCCCAGACCTTGAAGGTGGTGGAGCTGGCGCTCCAGGTGGCACCCAGATCATCGCCGTTGTAGGTATAGTCTGCGGCGAATTTGTCGGAATAGAACAGGTTGTCGGTGGTAACGCCGCAGCTCAAGCCGTTGTAGACAACGCTCAGGGCGGCGCACTCGGACAGGCTGATGGTGCGGTTCAGGGTCAGCAGAACGCCGCCGTCGCTGACGCTGACACCGGTGACGCTGAGACCGCTGACACCGGTCACGGAGAAAGCGGTGGACAGTGCACCGCTATGGGGCATGGACAGCTTCACCCAAACCTTGCCGGTATCGTAGTCCAGTTTGGCGTACAGGGGCTTTGCGCCGTTGGTCACGTCGCTGTACAGCACCCGATCGCCCTCGGCTTCGCCGGAATTGACGAAATAATGGACGGTGCCGGAGGTCACATCCGATAGGTCGATGTAGCGGTTGTAGTCAAATTCCTGACTGGACCAGTCGGACTTGCGGATGATGTAGCCCACATTCTGGTTCTTGGTGCCGCTGACGGTGAAGGTGGCGATGCGGCCCTTGTCGCCGGCGAGGGTCTTGAAGCTGGCGGAGGAGCCGGAAGTGTCACTGCCCCAGTACCACACATCCCAGCCAGAATAGCCGCTCTCACGGTAGAAGTGGAGCACCACGGTGACCTTATCGTCATCAGCAGGTGCCTCGCCGTCAGGAATCACAGCCACGCTGTTGCCATCGTAGCCGCCAACCAGAGCGTTGGCAGGGTCAGTGACCCACTCATTGTCCACCACGAACTTGTACTCATACACGCCGGGTTCCAGCGTGATGGTGGTAGAGAACACGCCGCCGGACTTGGTCATTTTGTTGGCGGAAGTGCTCCAGTTGTTGAAAGAGCCAGCCAGATAAACGTTGGTGCCGGAGCCTTTGTAGCGGAAGGTCACCTGATTGCCGTTGGTGTCCACGCTGATGAACTGGGCGGCTTTGGTGGTGGTGACGGTAACGGGGTGCTTGCCTTCATCGTCAGCCTTGATGGAGGGCTGCACCCACAGCTCTACGCTGCCCTTGGCAATGTCAGCGGCGCTGATGGTGATGTCGGCGGTCTGTGCGCCGTTGTTGTTGTGGAACAGCAGACCCAGACCCTGACCGGAGGAGAAGATGTGGTTCAGCTGGTAGGTGAACATTCCGTCGCCGTCACGGGTGACGGTGGTGCCGGGCCATGTGGTCAGACCAGCGCTGGAGCCGTTCTGGGTGACCCAGCTATGGGCGGCGACGCCGTTCCAGCCGGTGGAGTTGATGAAGTGAATGGTCACGTCTGTGCCGGCGGCAGTGCCGATGGACAATGTGACAGTGCAGGTGTCGCCATTAGCGTTGGTGGCAGTCAAGTCGATGGTGCTGCCGGTGAAGCCGGAGGCCACGGTGACGTTGTTGCCGTTAATGGTAACGTAGCTGCTGGAGCTGGAATAGGTGACGGCAGTGAAGGTGCTGTCGCCATTTTCATCCACATAGCTCAGTTCTGCGGGCAGTGCGCAGGAAACCCCCTTGGACACAGCCACAGTGGTACCGGTCATGCCGGGGACGATAACGTAGTTGTTGTTGTCGTTGCCGGTGGTGCGGGGGTTGCAGGGATCGTTGATCCAGTTGCCATCGGCGATGAATTTGTATTCATACTTGCCGGGAGCCAGCTCGTAGGTGTAGGTAAAGGCAGAGCCGCTCTTGGACATGGACACACCGCTCCAGCCGTTCATAGAGCCAGCCAGCTTCACGGTGGAGGCGGAGCCTTCATAGGTGAAGGTAACCTTGCCGTTGGAGCTGACGGGCAGAGCGTACTTAGTGGGGCTGCCGGAAGCACCGGCCACCCACCAGCTCTGGCAGGAGGCCAGCTTGGTGTCGCTGATGGACAGGTCACCGGTCTGGCTGCCGCCGTTGTTGTTGAAGATGAAGTTCAGGCCGGTACCGGTGGTGTAGTTTACCTCCAGCACATACAGGCCGTTGCTGTCGGCGGACAGAGCGGTGCCGGGCCAGCTGCCCATCTGGGGGTTTCCTTTGGAATCCCAGACGTAGCCGTAGACCTTGCTCCAGCCGTCGGTGTTCTTGAAATAGAGCTTGACGGTCTGGGTGGTGGCAGCGCTTGCTTTCATGAAAGCCAAAATCGGTATCAGGGAAAGCAGCATCGCCAGCACCAGAATTATGCTGATAATACGTTTTTTCATCAGTAATCTTCCTCCTTGATCTGTAAAGTTTTCCATTTTAATTATAGAGGAAAGCGCCGATTGCCGCAAGTGTCAGAAGCCACAAATCCGCCGCAGAAAATTGTACGAAATACCCAACCGCTCCGAACAACCACCGTGCCCTTCGCTGAATTATTGTTTAGCGGCTTAAGCGCCGCGGGCGCTATACCTTCCCCCGAGGGGAAGGTGGCCGAGCGCAGGCGAGGTCGGAAGGGGAATGGCGAAATCTGAAAGTTGGTATTAGGCCTGATACACAGCAGAAAACGTACCTTTTCGCCCGTATTTCCCTTCAGTCACCGCCTACGGCGGTGCCAGCTTCCCCTCGGGGGAAGCCATGCGGCTTCGCCACTAGTGCGCTAAACGATAATTTACCATCCTACAATAATAATCCGCCACGGGATTCCGTGGCGGATAAGCTTATTGCTTCTGTTCCTTCTTTTCCAGCTTCTTCTGCTTGCGCAGGTAGGTGCATTTCTGGTCGGAATAGTAGGGGAACTTGATGCGGATGAACAGAAACATGGAAATGCTAATCAGCACGATGATTGCGCCGCTGATTAGAAACCCCGTATAGGCATCCTGACGGGCACTGCCGTGGGTGGACATCATGGTGAACAGTCCCAGCAGCATCACCAGCAGCCCCGGCACCGTCAGCACCAGCAGCACGATCATGCCGTACTTATCCACCTTCAAAATGGTCTTTTTCTGCTCCTCAGTCAGCTCCGCAACCTGTTGCTCAATGGGTCTTGTATCTTTCATTTTTGCTCCCTTTCTTTCAGCTCCGCCAGAATCTGGCTGTAGCGCTCCTCAGTAATTTTATACTTGCACATATAAACGATATAGCCAATGACAATCATCACCAGCGGCAAGGCGAACATGGACAGCTTCACCAGCAGCTGCCCATTGGGGCCGATGGCATCGGCGGTGGATTCGTCTACCTTGATGCCGGAGAAAATCAGGGTCAGGCTGACGATGCCGGTGGCCAGCGCGCCGCCAATCTTGTTGATCAGCGGCTGTATGGAGAAGGTGATGGATTCGTTCCGCTTGCCCAGTTTCCAGTGGCCGTATTCCACCGTGTCCGCAAGGAACATTAGCATCAGGGCCTGAATGAAGGCCTGTCCCACGAACACCAGGATCGCTCCGATGCCCACGGTGATGATGGAAACCTCGGCCACGAAGAAAACCACATAACCCAGCACCACCAGAATGGTGCTGAGGGTGTAGAGCTTCCGGCGGTTCAGCCGCTTGGCAACCATGGGATATACCGACAGGGTGCCCAGCTGGGCAACGCCCACCAGTGCCACCAGCACCACATACATTCCCTCGTTTCCAAAGACGTATTTCATGTAGTACACGGCGAAATTCACCGTGGTGCAGTAGCCCACCATGAACAGTCCCATGGCGAGGGTGGTCCACATCAGCTGGTCGTTTTTCAGCAGCGCACGGAACATCTGCCGGAGGGAGGTGGACTCCTGCTGCTCCGGCGGCAGGCGTTTTTCCTTCACGCCCAGCAGGGGGATCAGCAGTCCCAGCAGGTAAACCACCGCAACCACCACCGCACACCAGAACCAGACCTGCGGGGTATCGCCCAATGCGGAGGTCACCGGCTGCCACGCTACCATCACAATGTAAAGGCCCACGCTGGCGCAGATTCGGGCGAACGCACCGGTCTTTTCCCGCTGCTTCTGGTCGGCGGACAGCACCGGCAGCAGCGTCCAGTAACCGATGTCGTTGACCCCAAAGCTAACGTCAAAAATCAGATAGGCAATGCCAAAAAGGATAATAAACGTCCACCCGCTGCCGATGCCGGCGAACAGCAGCACCGAGAATATGGCGCTGACGATGCCGCCCACCAGAATGGCTGGCTTGAATTTGCCCCATGGGGAGCGGATGTTGTCGATTACGAGGCCGGTGATGGGGTCGTTGAAGGCATCGAAGATTCGCAGCACCGACAGCAGCATGCTCACCGTTGCAAAGACCCACACCGGCAGGCTTAGCACGTCGGACAGAAAGTACAGCAGCGTGTTGGACTCGAAGGCGTAGAACATATCCCGCCCGATGGTGCCCAGACCAAAGCAGAGCCGGTTGCGCTTATCTAATTTTTCCACTGTCCCAGTCCTCCTCGATGATGTAAATTTCGGAGCCGTAGTCGGTGAGAGTCCGCTGATTGGTATCGTAGCCGGTGCCACGGAAGTTGGGAATCAGGGGCAGCCCCGCCTGCAAGGCGGCGCCGGTGGCGTGACCCTGTTGCGTGCCGTCGGGCAAGGTGATGCGCCGGTCGGCCGTGCGCAAAACCGCTCCGTTGGGATTCAAATCCACCGGCAGAACGTGCTTGACGAGGGAGCCGAACTGCCCGATTCGTAGCCGCTGGCCACGGGTGCAGTAGTAATAATGCTGCTCCCGCTTCAGGCCCCGGAGCCGGAGCGTTTCGTAGGGAGGTGCCGGCTGGGTCAGGGTGCGGAACACGCCCGCAATATGGTATTCCTTTCGGGATACCTGCCAGCCGTTTTTCAGCCGATAGAAACTGCCGAACTGGAAGGTTTTTCGGTATTTTTTATAGAAGGCGATTTGGTCGATGATTTCGTTTCGCTCAATTTTCAGCAGGTGATCCAAGTCCAGCTCGTAGCCCAGACAGCCGAAGAAGGACACGTTGCCACGGGTGCAAAGGGGCGTGGTGCGGAGGGTCTGGGCATGGGGGGCGGCGCTGACGTGAGCGCCGAAGGTGGACTGGGGGTACAGGTAAGAGCGGTTGCCCTGAATGGTCAGCCGGTCAATGGGGTCGGTGTTATCCGAGCACCAGACCTGCGGGCCAAAGGTCAGCATACCCAAGTCAAACCGGTTGCCGCCGGAGCTGCAATTTTCCAGCAGCACCCGTGGTCTGGGGTGGAATATCCGACCCAGTACCTCATACAGTCCCAAAATGTAGTCGTGGGCTTTGCGGCCCAGCGCAATGGAGTGGCGATTCATGTCCCACTTGACATAGGTGATGCCGCAGCGGTCGATGATTCGGCTGACGTTTTCAACGATGTAATCCCGCACCGCCGGAAGTGTCAGGTCCAGCAGCAGCTGGTGACGGCCCAGCAGCGGGTCGAAGCCGTCGGTCAGCGCCCAGTCCGGATGCTTCCGGTACAGATCCGAATCCGGATTGACAGACTCCGGCTCAAACCAGAGGCCAAACTCCAGTCCCATGGTGCGAATTTTCTTGGACAGACCCTCCAGACCGTGGGGGAGCTTTTTCCGGTCCACGGCGTAGTCGCCCAGACCGGCGAAGTCGTTCTTACGGCCCTTGAACCAGCCGTCGTCCAGCACAAATAGCTCACAGCCCAGCGCCTTGGCCTGCTTGGCAAGGCCCACCAGTTTTTTGTGGTCGAAGTCGAACATACACCCTTCCCAGTCGTTGAACAGCACTGGCCGTGCCCGATACTGCCAATGCTCCGGCACGATACATTCGTTGACGAACCGGTGCATCTTGTGGGACAGGCCGCCGAAACCCTCGGTGGAATAGGCCATCACCGCTTCGGGAGTTTCAAACGTCGCCCCCGGTGCCAGCTCCCACCGGAAGTTGGAGGGGCTGATGCCTTGCAGGATGCGGGTGAAGCCCTGAATGGAGCGCTGGGCGGAGCCGTAATGATTGCCGGAGTAGATTAGGTTGAAGCCGTAGACACGGCCGCTTTCCTCGGTGGCATCCGGATCGGACAGCAGGAAGCCCGGGTCGTGGCGGTTGGAGGAAGCGCCGGTGACGCTCTCGTTGACGATGCGGCTTTCGCCCACCATATCGTCGTGGCGGCCCATCTCCCGAATCCAGCCGCCGTTGAAGGTAGTCATCCGGTACTGCCCATGGATATCAATCATGGCGCTCATAATTTTTGTGATGGTTACGGAGGCGGTGCCGGTGTTTCTCAGCACCGTCCGGCGGGTCAGCACGCCGCCGAAAACGCTGAAATACAGATCCAACTCCAGATTCTTTTGGGTCAGGGTGATTCGCAGTGTCTGGCAATCCCCCTTGGCTTGGGGAAGCGTACCCTCCATGGGAACGATACCGTCGGTGATGGCGTGGTTTTTGTAGCGGAAGTCCGTGGGCACGCCGTCCAGCTCCAGCGGACTTTCCCGGTAGTCGCCACGGCCGCAGCCGCTCCATACAAGGGGCATGGTATCGGCGCAGCTGGCCGGATCGCCCTCCTTCAAAAGCACGGATCCGCCCCAGCCCAGTCCGGGCAGAAAGCGCAGTGCCTCGGCGTCCTCCACCGTCACCGGATCTCCAAAATGAAGCAGCTCCGGCAGACCGTATTCGTTGATCCGCAGCAGGCAGGTGAATCCGTCGCCATGCAGGGCAAACGCCCGCTCGTTGTACTCAATCACCGCATATCCCTCCTTTTTTACTATTTTATCCTTGTTTTTCTGTTCTGTCAATGATATGCTAGAGATAGAATGAAGATAAATTATCGTTTAGCGAACTAACGCCGCACCGTAAAACACGCACGTCATTGCGAGCCAGTGCGCACACTGGCGTGGCAATCCGCTAAATTGGCAACGTGTAGAGAACGGATTGCCACGGGCCTGCGGCCCTCGCAATGACAGCTTTATTGTAACGTAAACGGCAATTTACAACAGGAGGGCTGCTATGGAACGCAAGCGCTGGTACAAGGACATGGTATTCTATCAAATCTGGCCCCGGAGCTTCAAGGACGGGGACGGCGACGGCATGGGCGACCTTTGGGGCGTGCTGGAGAAGCTGGACTACATCCAGAGCCTCGGCTGCGATGGCATCTGGTTCTCTCCCATTTACCCCTCTCCCGGTGCAGACTGCGGCTACGACATCGCCGACTACATGACCATTGCACCGGAATTCGGTGGCATGGAGGCCTTCCGTCAGGTGCTGGACGGCCTGCACCAAAGGGGCATGAAGCTGATTATGGATCTGGTGGTGAACCACACCAGCGACGAGCATGAGTGGTTCCAGAAAAGCCGCCAGCGAATCGAGCCCTACACTGACTACTACATCTGGCGTCCCGCCCGTCCCGACGGCAAGCTCCCCAACAACTGGGACTCCAACTTTGAGGGAAAGGCATGGACCTTCGACCCTGTGCGGCAGGAGTATTATTTGCACCTGTTCGCCGTGAAGCAGCCGGATTTGAACATGGACAACCCCCTGGTGCGGGAGGAAGTGAAGAAGATTCTCCGGCACTGGCTGGATATGGGTGTGGACGGCTTCCGTGAGGACGTCATCACCTATATCTCCAAGCCCGATGGGCTGCCCAACGACCATATTTTCCCCATCTACAAAGGGATGCGCCACTACAACCACGGCCCTCGTATCCACGAGTATCTGGCGGAGTTCAAACGGGACGTATTCGACCACTACGACTGCTTCACCCTTGCGGAAGCGCCGCTGGTGTGGCCAAAACGGGCGCTGAAATACATCCACGAGGAACGAGGTCAAATCGACATGATGATTCAGTTCCAGTGCCAGTGCGCCGACTGCCTGTTCACCGACTACCTGCCCACCAAATTCTCTCTGCGGCGAATGAAGCGAGCCTTCTCCCAGTGGCAGCGGAAGCTCTCGGGACAGGCATGGAATATGCTCTACATCGAAAATCACGACCATCCACGCATCATCTCCCGCTACGGCAGCGAGGATTTTCCCACCGAAAGCGGCAAGACGCTGGCGGTGAGCTACCTGTTCCAACAGGGAACCCCCTTTTTGTATCAGGGGCAGGAGATTGGTATGTTGAACTGGCGGCCGGAGGATCCTGAGATGTATGAGGATGTGCAAAGTCGCTATCAGTACACCCATGCGGCCTTGAATAAATCGCCCAAGGAGCGACTGGAGCGGCTGTGGCGCTGCTCCCGTGACTCCGCCCGGACTCCCGTTCAGTGGGACAGCTCGGAAAATGCCGGCTTCACTACCGGCAAGCCGTGGTTTTATGTAAACCCAAACTATAAACAAATTAACGTTGCCGCACAGGAGAAGGATCCGGATTCGCTGCTGAATTTCTACCGGAAGGCCATCAAGCTGCGCAAGAGCCTGCCGGTGGTGCGTCACGGCACCTATCGGGAGTATTTCGCCCGTAGCGGCAAGCGGTATGTGTACAGTCGGGAGATGGAGGGACAGCGACTGCTGGTGGTCTGCTCCTTCAGCGATAAGCCTATGAAGCTGAAGATGCCCCGGGGCTTTGACCTGTCCAAGGCAGAGCTGATTCTCCAAACCCACCCCACCGCTACCGATATCCTCCAAAGCTACGAATCCCGCGTCTACCTGTGGGAGAAATAAGCTGGTAAATTATCGTTTAGCGGTGCAAGCGCCGCAGGCGCTATACCTTCCCCCGTGGGGAAGGTGGCCGAGCGTAAGCGAGGTCGGAAGGGGGATGGCGATACCTGAAATGCAATATCAGGTCTGAAAAGATACAAAAACTATTATGTTTCTGCCCGTATTCCCCTTCAGTCACCGCCTTTGGCGGTGACAGCTTCCCCTCGGGGGAAGCCATGCGGCTTCGCCGCTAGTGCGCTAAACGATAATTTACAGACCCAGAAAATACGCAAAAACCGGTCATTGCAGACAAAATGCAATGACCGGTTGCTTATAGGCTGCGGACGTAATAACAGGTATCGTTGCGAAAAAAGAACTCCATATCCAGCGGTTGCACACGACGGACGCATTGATAAAACAGCTTCGCCTTTTCCAAAAAACGCTGTTGTCCCTGTTTCAGAAGCCGCTCCCCACCGGGGATACAGCTAATTCGCTCCGAAGCGGTGATATCCCGGGTGACCAGCCCCTTCGGAAAGTATTCCACGATCCGCACCGGACTGTTCCGCTCCAAATCCCAGCCAAGATAGCCCAGCTCCGTAGGGGAGCTGCTGAGATTTTTGCCCGCCACATAGCGCCCCTTCAGCACCGTGCCCGGTGACAGCCACCAGGCCGGCGGGTCACAGAGGCCATGGTCGTAGCCGCAGTGGGGACAGGGGCCGGAGCCGTCCGTTTCACCGAAGCAATAGACGCATCTTTCAAAACGCTTCCCCATAATTCCCTCCTTATTTTTGTCCGAACAGCCGGCGGTAGAGGGCCTCCATATTCCGAATTCGCAGATTGGTTTGCAGCTCCAGACCGTCCATAATGGCCTGCTCCTGCACCCGATCCATCACAACCCCCATTTCTCTCGGCCAAGGCAGAGGTTTTCCCGCCAGCCGATCCACCGCACGGGTGGGCAGACGACCGGTGAGGCAGTAGTACAAAGTGGCGCAAAGGCCGTAAACGTCCGTATAAGTATCCTGCCCACGGGTGCTGTACTGCTCCGGTGCGGCGAAGCCTTGTTTCATGGCCACGGTCATAGACTTATCCCCGTCGGTGCTGCGAGCGTTGCCGAAGTCGATCAGGCACACGGAATTGTCGCTGCGGATCATGATGTTGTCAGGGCTCAGATCCCGATGGATCAGTCCCTTCTTGTGGACGTGCCACAGGGTAGACACCGCCGGCCCAATCAGGCTCATGAGCATCTCCGGCCGTATCCGACCGCCGAACTTGTCAACCATCTGCTTGAGGGTCTGTCCCTCTACAAAATCCATGACCATATAGGCGGTGCCATTGGCTTCAAAATAGTCGTTGACATGAACCACACTGGGCAGGTGGGATAGCTGGGCCAGCCGTCTGGCCTCATCAGAAAACCGATCCATGCCCTTGACGAAATGACGCCCCATACCGTCCAGAGGGCGCACTTCCCCCTCCCACTCCGGCAGACGGGCGGCGCAATAGTTGGGGAAGTATTCCTTCACCGCTACCGGACGATCCAGGCGCAAGTCGGTGGCCTTGTAAGTAATGCCGAAGCCTCCCATGCCCAACTGTCGATCCAGTCGGTAGCGCCCGTCCAGAACAATGCCCTCATTCAGATGCATCTGTGCCATAGTTATCCCTCCACGATGGAAATTCCGTAGCTTTCATATTGTTTAGCAAAAGCACGCAAGGATGGGGAACCGCCGCTCTTTGCAACGAACAGCACCTCCATATTGGGCATAGAGTTCCCCTCGGGGATAAAGGGGTTGCCCGCAATATCCGTATTCGCCCCAATCGTAACGGATCTCAGAGAGGGACAATCCCGAAAGGTCGCCTGTTCCAGCGCTGTCAGCTTATCCGGTAAAGCCACTCTGCTTAGCTGGTCGCAGAAAGCAAAAGATCCTATCCCAAGACTAGAAAGGTTCTGGGGCAGATCCGCACTTTCGATGGCGGTATACATAAATGCACCGGTGCCAATGGAGGTCAGCGCTGTACCAAACCGAACCATCCGCAATGCGGTACATTTAGCAAAAGCCATATCTTCAATGGTTTTCAGATTGTCAGGCAGATAGAGTGTTTCAATATTACAGTTGGCGAAGGCACCCTTGTCAATTCGATTCAGAGCTTTTCCAAAGGAAACGGAGGTCAGGGGGCAATTTTGAAAGGAACTCTCCCCAATGGCCGCCAGACTGTCCGGCAGCGTCACGCTGGTCAGCTTGCAGGAAGAAAAGGCATATTTATCAATGCGAAGCAAACCCGTACCGAAGGTAATCTGACTGACAGGGGTTTCCATAAAGGCGGATTCTCCGATGATTTGAAGGCTGTCCGGCAGCGTAACGCGCTCCAGACCGGAGCTCATGAATGATGCTATGCCGATGCTGTTCAGAGAATTGCTAAAGGTGATATCCTTTAGGGAAATACATTCAAAGAAAGCGCCTTCGCCAATGGAGGTTACATCATTGCCAATGGTGACAGTTTCCACAGCGCTTCCGGCAAAGGCATAGTGGCCGATGCGGGTGATGCCGTCCTCCACGGTGACGGTGCGGATATAGCGGGAGTAGTCCTCCCACGGCAGATTCTGGCTGGTGTAATCCCATGTGGAGCCGGTGCCGGATAGCACCAATTCGCCGGTGGCGGTGTTCAGAGAATAATTGACATATTCGCCAAAGGCGCCGGTGAGTACCGGCGCTTCAGGCTGATTGGAGGTTTGAGTGGAATCGGTGCCGGATGGGTCGTAGTAGCTGTATTCAAAGCCACTAAATTGGGCGAATTCGTCGGCATCCGAGCCACGGACACAGTGGATCACCAGCTTTTCCGGATGGCACGATGCTCCAGGGGCACTGAAAGGCGTTTCGAGGTTTTCTTCGTCAATTTCAATCGCGGTATTCGGCCCAATGCGAAGGTATTCCAGATTGAAGCAGACCAAAAAGCTTCTGCTCTCCAGTTGATGCAGATTTGTCGGGAGCGATACCCGCCGCAGGCTCTCGCAATAGGCGAATGCATCTGCTCCGATTCCACGGACAGTATCGGGAATATCCACTTCCTCCAGAGCTGTTCTTGCGAAAGAATTGATACCGATATGCTCAAAGGCTTTGCCGAAACGTACTTGCGTCAACTCCGTGCAGCCGTAGAAGGCGTAGGTGCCGGCGTTCAGCACATCATCGCCAAAGGTAACGGAGCGAATATTCTCCCGATATTCCTCCCAAGGGCAGTTGCCCGTTCTTTCGTAGTCCCACATTCTTCCGAAGCCGGAGATGGTCAGCTCACCGGTGGCGGTATTCAGCGACCAGTCCAGTTCCTCGCCACATTCACCTGTGACGGTTTGCCCTTCGGTGGGGTTAGTATTGCCGGAGATGGAAACGGAAGATTTCAGTTCCGTGTCGGAATCCGAATTCTTTTCCTTATCGCCGCCCAGCAGCGCAACACCGCCGATGGTCAACGCCGCTGCCAATCCAACGGTAGCCACCAAGATGGGCCAGCGTTTCTTCTTTTTCGGCGGTGCGGTCACAACGGTAGGTTCCGCCGGAACCGTAACGGTAGTCGTTTTCGGTGTGGGCACCGAGGGCTGCGGGGGCACCACCGTATGAATGGACACCGGCGGCTTTTCCCCAAAGAGAGCGGCGCAGAGGGCATCCATGGAAAGATACCGATTCTCCGCCCGCAGCTCCATGCCGGTACGCAGCACCTGTGTCAACCGCTCCGGCAGATCCGGTGCCAGCTTTGCAAGGGGAAGCTCCTCCTCACCCAGCAGCCGCTCCGGCGCATCGGGGGGAATTTGGCCGGTGACGCAGAAATAAAGGGTAGCGCACATGGCGTACACGTCCGTCCAAGGGCCAAGGCTACCACGGCTCTGGTACTGCTCGATGGGGGCATAGCCCTGCTTCAAAATGGCCTCGGTGGATCTGTTAAGCTCCTGATCCACCGCCACGTCGATGCCCACGTCCCGCACCGCGCCGAAGTCCAGCAGCTTCACCTGACCGTTGGGCTGCATCATGATGTTGTCAGGGCTGATGTCCCGATGGACAAGCCCCGCCTTATGTACCTTGCACAGCGCCTCCATCACCGGATGCAGAATCTCCAGCGCCTGCTCCGGCGGCAGCTTGCCGCCCTGACGCTTGATGTAGTTTTTCAGGGTGATGCCCTGCACGTACTCCATAACGATGTAGGCTGTGTTGTTGGACAGGAAAAAGTTCTTGATTTGAACGATTTGAGGGATTTCGGAGAAACGAGCCATGGTTTTGGCTTCTCGCAGAAACCGCTCTTTGTTGTTCTGAAAACGGGCGCCGGTGGCGCCGGTGTAGCTGGTGACCTCCACAGATACAGTGCTGTCCCGAGAAACAACGCCTCCGGGGAAGTATTCCTTGATGGCAACGGGGATGTCCAGATACATATCCCAGCCCAGATAGGTGATGCCGAAGCCGCCCTGACCCAGCACCTTACCCACCAGATACTGCTCCTTCAGGAGCGTACCGGCGGGGAGCTGGTGTGAAGCGTTGGGGGCGCTGCCGTCGTAGCCGCAGTGGGGGCACTTGCCCGGTGCGGTTTTGGGGGTCATGCAGCCGTAGCAACGGTTTTTACTCATCATTCTACCTCCGATGCCTTAGCAGAATACTGCCGCGGCGGTGTAATTATCATGGTCTGCCGGTGCACGCCTCAAAAGCTGCGCCATCCGCTCCAGCCACTGCTGTGGACTGGATGAATTTTGCAGAAGCTGCTCCATTTGCGGCTCGGTCACATATTCCCAAAAGCCGTCGGTGCAGAGCAAAAACGCATCCTCCGGCTCCACCGCCGTGGCGGGGGAGATGTCCGGACGGGCATTGGCGCTGCCCAGCGCCCGCAGGACACGGTTTCGATCCTCGTGGAATCGAATCTCGTGGGGCTGAATCTGCCCCATCAGCACCGCAAGCTGGGAAACGCTGTGATCGAGGGTCTGACTCAGCAGATGGCCCCGGCGGAAGTGGTACAAGCGGGAGTCGCCGATATGCATCCAGCGAGCCTGATCGTTCTCAATGGCCAGCAGCACAAGGGTGGTTTTCATATCCCCCCGTTGGGTGGACTGGAGCTGCTTCACCGAATCCTCCGCCAGCGCCGCCGCCTTCTGGAGGGCATCCTCAGAAATGGAATTACTCCGGGAAAGGGCGGTCAGTGCGGCCTGCGACGCTACCTGTGAAGCGGCGGCACCGCCGGCGTAGCCACCAAGACCGTCGCCCACGAACACCAGAAGCCGGTTATCCTGTTGCAAGATCTGCACCGTATCGTCGTTGACGGCTCTGCCGCCGGCAGAGGTCAGCACACCGGTCCTGATGTCCATGGACATTCCCTCCTTGTATCAGTCACGCAGCGGGCCATACGCTCCGCATTTTTCATCAATAATCTGAACGACCTTCGCAAAATTGGGATCTTTTCCCTTTAATCCGTCGATCGTATAATAGTTCCGTACCCCGACTGTAAGCAATGTTAGGTACTCAATTTTTTCCAAGTTATATTCTTGATATGTGCGTATATGGTACGCCATTCCTTTAGCTTCCCGAATACAGGGATAAATGATCTCGTGGATGCCGTCTTTCATCTTGATATACACGGCTCGGTCAGTAACCGCCGTCAAATACATGCTGCCACATACTGCCAGCACCTGCTCACCGGGCTTGAGCATCCTCTGAACCTCTGCCCTGTACTGCATATGTATTTCCGGCAAAGCTTCAAGCCGTTTTTTAGTCCATATCCGGGAACAAAATAGAATTAGGATCTCTCCTGATGTATCAATAGAATCCGCACTTGGTATTGATCTGATCCAGCACCTCTTCAAAGCCGGCGGACTGGTTGCTGATGGTATACCTTCGGCCGTCCACCAGCTTCAGCGTGACGCACAGCATAAAGTCTGTATCGGTAGTCTTCCGGCCGCCGCCGTCCATGCCCTCGGCCTTCGTGACATAGCCGTAGGGGAAGTTTATAAGCTCCTTCTTGGTGCCAACGAAAATACGCTGGCTGCTGACTGCCACACAGGGATTATAGCCGCAGTAGGCCTCCAGCACCTCGCCGGGCTGGAGCTGCGCAGTGACACTCTGCTGAAAATCCGCCAGTTGCTGCTGTCTTTTCGGGTTATTGGCACGGCAGTTCTTGATCACTAAACCAACACCGGCCATGACTGCGGCGATTACCGCCAAAGTAACTAAATAGTAAGGCATATTTTTTCCTCTCGTAATGATTATAGGTATTTATTATTGTAGGTCATCTCATCGATATTCCAGAACTACAGCGGTGTTATTATCCTGATAGGGGCGGTTGGCTTTGAGGATCAGATCCTTCATCTGCTGTGCTGCCGCCTCGGGGGACAGTCGGAGTGCCTGCTCCATCTGGCTCTGGGATAACGTACCGAATACACCATCGCTGGCCAGCAGAATCTTATCACCTGCTACCAGTTTAATACCAATATCGTTTCTGTCAAGATGGGGGATGGTGCCAATGCCGAAATAGCTGGTCAAGGCGTGAGCCTGACGGTCGCCAGTGACCTGCTGGGTAGGAATCATCCGGTTCACAGCCTTCACCGCCAGCTCCTCCTGATAGATATGCTCCCGATTCAGCTGCAGCAGCGCGCCGCCACGGTACAGGTAGATGCGAGAATCGCCCACGGTCAGGAAGTGGAGGAAGCCCTGGCGCACGATGGCCGCTACCAGCGTAGAACCACTTTTGGATGCGCCCTTCAGAAGCTGATTGATCTGGGCATTGGCCAGCACCGCCGTTTCCAGCAGAACCTCCTGGGGTGCCTTGCTTTCGGGCACATTCTTGTGGTTATTCAAGAAGCAGTTCACCAGCGTAGAGCTGACCAGCTTGCCGTTGGCCAGACCGCCCATGCCGTCGGCCACCACCGCCAGCACGCCTTTTCCGGTGTCTGTAAGGCTGGACAAGCCGTAGCTGTCCTGCTGATCCTCACGGGCACCTACGTGCTGCATAGCGCCGGCCAGCAGAGTGCCCCTGGGGGCGGCGGCAACGGGAGCAGTCACGGGAGCGGTTGCGGGGAGGGGCTTGGTCTTGACGGTAGATTCTTCCTTCACTGTCACGGGATCTTTCTTCCGTTTGCTCATGGCTTTCAGCACCACCACCACGCCGATGATGGCCACTATCGCCAACAAAGCGATGATCCAGGGGTTGAGCTCAAAGCCCTTGTCTTTTTTGGGGGCATCATCAGGAGGGGTGGCAGGCTCGGCGGTGCCGCCCTCCTGCTGTTCATTGGAGTCTTCCTCGGGTTTTTCCACCGGCTGTCCGTCAATGACGAAGTTGGGCAGGCCGTTGGGCTTTTCCGGTTTCACTTCGTCCTCGGGCGTTTCCGGCACTAGCTGCTCAGGATTTTCCGCCTGCTCGGGGTTTTCGTAGGTTAGCTCCATTGGAAGTCCTCGCCGCACAGGGGCACGAACAGGAAGGTGCACTTACCGATCTGGAGCTGGTCGCCCTTCTCCAGAGCTTCGGTACCAAGAACCGCCTTGCCGTTGCGGCGGATGATGCTGGCACCGGACATGGGGCCGAAGAAGAACTCCTTGCTCTGAGGATCATAAGCGATGATGGCATGCCGCTCCGCGGAAACGGTGGGGTCACCGGCAATGCGGATATCCATTTTTTCGCTGCGGCCGATGTAGTTGTTCTGCTCATGGATCCGGTAGTCCTGACCCTTCTCGGGGCCGTCCACGCACACCAGCCAGCCGGCAACAGGCTGGATGGCCTTCTCGTACACGCCACCCTGATCGAAGCTGATAGGCATGGTGGGCTCGTAGGATTCACCGCCGGCGGGGGCGGCATTGTTCATGGGATCCGCCCAGCCGCCGGTGCTGGGATTGGGGTTCACAGGAACCGTGGGGGGGAAGGCGGGGCCGTCCAGCGGCACGGTGTGGCCGCCACGGGCAGCGCACTCGGGGCAGTAGGGAGTGATGGAAGGATCGTACATGTGTCCGTTTCCGCAGTTAATGTAGTTCATAATGTTACCTCCAAAATCTTGTTTTTTTGTAGTGGGTTCTTCTTTGTGTTCACAGTATATCACAGCCTTTCCGGCTGCGGTACAACTAAATTCCGGTGCCCAAAAGTGTTGGTAAATTATCGTTTAGCGCACTAGCGGCGAAGCCGCATGGCTTCCCCCGAGGGGAAGCTGTCACCGCCAAAGGCGGTGACTGAAGGGGAATACGGGCAGAAACATAATAGTTTTTTTATCTTTTCAGACCTGATATTGCATTTCAGGTATCGCCATCCCCCTTCCGACCTCGCTTACGCTCGGCCACCTTCCCCCCGGGGGAAGGTAT
>SVME01000028.1 GCA_015067605.1 Oscillospiraceae bacterium | reverse complement strand
GCCCGTGGGGCTAATGTATACACGATACTCCTGACCATTCCACACAGTGTCAAACTGAGCATCGCCGCCCAGCATTACCAGAGGCATCAGCAGACCAGCACAATCGCAAACACAGGATTGGCCTTGTTTCCGAGCCTCTTGAATCTCCTCATAGGTCTTGTCCGCAGCATAACCATCCGCATCGTTGCCGGTGACGGTGACAGTGAACTCCTCGCTTTGTTCCTTCAGTTCCAGCAGGTCCGTCATAGCTTCACTCAGAGCTGTAAACTCCGCTGTGGATTCCACTTCGGAATCTGCATAGACAGTGCCGCTGATGATGATGGAAATCCGAGGGCTAGTGATCAGCGCATCATCTGCGCCGTAAAGCCGCACCTCGCAAAGCATCCGTCCTACTGCACTGACAGTCTGCTCCGTGAAGTCGTAGACAATCTGGCCATTTTCAATAGTACAAGCATTGTATAGCACATTACCATCCGGTTTCTTACCCATGAATACCGCATAGCAGCCATCCCTGATGGCGTAAGGGCTTCCGCCCTCGGTCAACGTAATGATAATTCTCCGTGCAGTGTCTCCCTTTTTCACCGCCAGATGCGCCTGCGTGGTCTGTCGATGGGCATCTAGAGAAATTCTAAACACAGCCTTTTCCAATATGCTCCCTCCTTTTTTGCAAAGCATAGCACAAAGGGAGGGATTCGAAAATCCCCCCCTAATGTGGTGTAATTCAGCGCCACGGAGCCTCGTCCAGTGTACTTTCCTTCCAGCCTTCCGCAAAATACAAAGCATCCTTCTGCTTTTTTCCGATGGGCAGGCTGTGAATAATCTTCAGGATATCTGCCTTTAGGCTATATGCCGCCCGCTTTTCACGGTACTCCAGATAGACATCCAACTCCAAGCCCGAGGTTTCCACCTTCTTGTAATAGGTATCGAACCACTGATTCGGAATCTCCGACTCCGGATTCTCCTGCTTGTAGCTCCAACTAGCCACAGTGCCCCATGCATCATACTCCTCCTTGTCGCAGTAGGACATTAGTACACGTGCGGCCTGTTCGTCGGACAAATCACCAACCAGAAACGCCTCCTTGCAGGCCGATGTCGCTGTGCTGACAAAGCTCTCAAGCGCCTTCTCCTCAGTCTTTCCATTCTTCTTCCCGGTTTTGATGATATCCTCCTTGATTTCATCCGCAAGATTATAATCGTCCTGCCCCACAGCCGCGGCAAAATCATCGCCTGTGAATATACCCTTGTGCTTTGCGGAGGTGGTGGAACTGGACCCATTCTCCATGGCGTTGACCTCCGCCACGATTGCCAGCACCACATCATCCTGCGAAAAGTGCCCCTCACCGATAATTTCAAGGGCAATGCGTTTGTACTCCTCGATATCCTTTCCGGCTCTGGCAACCGCCGCCTGCTTGATTCTGGGGTCATTCTCCCGTAGGCCTGTCCGGATGGCCTTGTGGTATGCGGAATCATCCTTGTATCCGGCCTTCAACCGTGCCACATATGCCTTGTCACCCTTGACGATGGCATCATACAGATTATCCGTCTTGCTGTCCTTTTCCACAACGATATTGATACCCGGAATTGAATCCACCACTTCCTCCCAAACCTTATCATTCAGGCTGTTGGCAGTGGTTGCCCGACCGCCGAAGTCCTTGGTCAGTGTGTCGCAGAAATTGACAACGCCCATAATATCCCGACGGATATTCTTCTCCGGAACACCCAGCAGAGAAGTAATGCCATCAACGAACCTCCAGCCAGCCTCCTGCAATTTTTTGTTATGAGCCTCCAGCTGCTCCTCTGTCATCTCGCTGGTGTCCTTACGAAGAAGTTCTGCCAGACTGGTTGATGCATCGATAGCCGTGGAGATGACCGACATATCAGCCCGTTCTACATCGTAGCCCTGAGCCAGCGACCAGATATCCCTCCAGAACGGCAGGTAATTCAGCGGATTCGCGTCATCCACAATACCATTACCCAGCGCCTGCAGATACTTCTCAATGTAGGTTTCATCCTCGTCATCGTCACGCATCGCATAGATAATCGAGCGCAGGAGGTTGTTGAATACGATGGAGCCGGCAACAGCCGCTCCGGTGCGAGCAAAGAATTTCACATCGCCCTTCTTTGCCTTGCGAATCGCGTCAGTAATCATATTGGCCGTGGTGGTCGGTTCTGCCATAAAGGATGTGGTCATGCTCATCAATGCACCCTTGGAGCGCATATTAGCAGAACGGGCAAACACAGAATCATAGACCTGTGTTTTGGTGATGACCTCCGTGAAGCGCTGTCCGGCCGCTTTCAGATGGGCCTCGGAGCCGACGGCCAGCTTCTGCTTGTCCGCCACCTCGTTCTTGACCGCCTGCCAAATCTGTACCCATGTAATTTCATCTGCCCGGCTGGCAAGAAAACTCATAAAGTCATCCACTCTGCGTTTGCGATACTGCTTATCCTTCAACAGGCCCTTGCCAGATTCCTTATAGCCTTCGTACTCCTTTGTTGTCAGGAAGTCCACTGCCGTCATGCCCATGTTGGTGTCGAAATAACCCATCTTTTTGATGGTGGCCACCGGTGCGTAACGCTCCAGCTCCTCGTAAAGTTTGGTGTGGTTTCCGGTGAACTTGTTCCCCAATGCCCTGCCCACACCCCTGCTGATGGTCATTGCGCCGAAGTACTTGGGATTGATGTACGCCAGCGCCCGAGCGATTGCGCTGGGCTGCTGGATCACTACCGACGCAGATGCCATGACGGATGCCTTTTTGAATTTGCTGATCCATGCCTTGTAATCGGATTCTCTGGGATCCGCCAGCACGCCGCCATTGATATCCTTGAGCAGCTGGTCGATGTAGCCGGTGGCCGCGCTGCTGTAGGCGTCGATGATGGTCTGGTTCACCGAATGGCTTTCTTTGCCCTCGATGTGAGGTGTGCTGTGGTGATAGACCTTCGTAAAGTCCTCCAGCGGCAGCACAAAGGCGTGATACAGACTCATATCGTTGACATGATTGGCCCACACATCCATAAAGCCGGACAGAACGATGGGGTTGCTGGCTTTGGGGGTAGTGGCGTTGGTAAAGCCGGAGTTTTTGATACTGACAGCGCCCTGCTCCTTCTGCATCTCCTGCACCTTGGCCTTCTCCATGTACGCACCGGAGGAACGCAGAGGGAAATAGAATTTCTCGTTGAACAGCTTCACGCCATACAGTTGCATGGAAACCTCATTACCCTTTTCACCCATGGTACTGGAAAGATACTCCTGCATCGCATCAGCAAAGCCCTTCTGCTCTGCGGTCAGCTTGCCGGTAATCTCGCTAAAGGTTTCCAGTGTCAGGCCATAGGCGGTGGCGCTGTCGATTCGGTACGTCCTGCGGATACCCTTCTCGACCACCACTTCCGTGGATGCGTCAAATACAAATCCACCCTTCAGCAGATGGTCCAGTGCCTGCTCACGCTTGGAGTAGGCATAGATGCTCATGATCTGCTGCAGATCCAGGTCAAATTCCACGCCGGAGCTGGAGGTGAACTTGTGCCGCTTTTTGAAGTCCCACGAATTGAAATCGTACTTCTTGGCGTTTTTCAGGAAGAACTCTCTGGCCTCCACCACATCCTTCGCCCATACATCCTCGCCACCGCGCAGATTGTTGTAGAGCTTCATCATGGTGACAGAGCCTAACCGTTCAAAGGCATATACCGGTTTTTCGTTGTTCCACGATCTTCTGGCCCGTTTCAGCTGTCCATTCGTCCACTTCCCGTGAACGCCACCGGCTTTCCGAACCTCGCCCACCACATTCTGCGCCAGCTCCTGCCGGCTCTCCTTCAGATTAGTCGCAAACGCTTTGTTGGCGTTTCGGACGGTGGTCATCACCATAGTGTAGGCCTTGTGCAGTGCCTCCAGCTGATCCAGCCGCATATCCATGATGCGAGTGGCACCCAACCCCTGCCGGATTTGTTTTAGATACGAATCCACATTCTCGTCATAGGCGCCACTGATGTAGCCGTCCTCAGAATCCTTTAGCGCTCCGTAGGCATCGCTCAGATTGCCCAGAATGGTGGTCACGGTGGTGCCGTCCAGCCGCTTCCGCTCTCGCTGGAACACACCCTCCAGCTCCTTCTTCATACGGGCCAGCTTGTCCTCCAGCTTTTTCTCCGTCCGGCTCCATTCGCTCATCCCCCCGGCATCCACCACCGCCGGTGCGCTGTCCAGCTGTGCAAGGATATCCATGCACTGATTCAGGAGCTTGCTTTCCGCTTCCGTCAGCTCCACGCCTACGCCGTTGCGGATCATGTCATTGGTGGTATAGGTGTCGATGAACAGCACCTCCGCCGACTCAATAGTCTTGGTCGCCAGCTCCTTCATGCCCTCCTTGACGTTCCGCTCCTTGGTGCCGTGGTTCAGCAGTTTACTCAGGTCACGGATGGTCTTGCGGATCTTCCGGCGCATCTCGGTCTTCTTCTGATTTTCATTCCGCCGGTCACGGTATTTCTCGACCGCCTCGCGACGGAGGGCTGCCTGTTCTTTCTCGATTACTGTCCGAGCCTTATTCAGCACCTGTTTCAAGACCGCTTTGTTTTCGATGTCCAGCAGTTCTTCTGTCCCCTTCCGAATCATCCGGTTCAAGGTATCGATTCGATTCTTGGTACGATTCACTTCGATTGCTTCGGCACCACCAGATTTTTGTTCCTCGAGGATTCTCTGCTGATCTGCCTTTTGGGCGCTCAACTCTCTGACGTTTTTCAACCGCCTATTAAATTCGTTCAGCGCGTAACGCTGTCCGTCGGTTAGTTGCAGTGTAGCCCGTGCCGCCTCAATAGCAATATCAATATCTTTGATTTGCTTCCTGATTTTAGCGGTATCGGCAGCCTCCTTCCCAAGCTCCTTCTGCTTTGCCAAACGTTCCTGCAGCTCTGCTCTTTCTTTTTCCAATGCATTCAGGTCTGTCTTACCGTTTAGATTTTTGGTCCTAAATTTCTTCTGCCCCTCAAGCATCTGTGCCGCCTGCTCCAGCACATCCCAGTTCGTCAGCGTGTTGGTGCGCTCCTGATGCTGTTCCTCGGAAGAATTGTTGTTGACATTTCCGCTATTGTTGCGTATACTGTTTGTAGAGACATTGCCCTTCTGTCCGGCAGTTTTTCCTGCCGCACTGGCAACCCTTTGGGTAAGCCAACCAGACGAGGCGGTGTCTTTTTTTATGCTTACAAGGTCATACAGATATTTTTTGCCGTCGGACGCATTTCTGATTAACAATTCCGCACGATATACATTGGCCCCTACGGTTTCCCCTTTATGATTTTTTACCGGAAACCCAAAGCGCGTATCATAACGGTACATACCGTACTTTGCGTCCTTTGAATGCGTATGTTGAGTTTTCTCCCACCGGCGATTTGTTGCAATTTCAATCATTTCACCAAGGTTGCTGGTGGCTCGGTTCTTAGCCTTCAAAACGCTGGATTTCTTCTTCAACAACGCCTGTGTATATTTCGACTGCGTATATTCTCCAGGCAAATCCTCACCGATGTATACTTTTTGACCGCTTTCGATGATTGTGTACACCTCACCAATATGCTCGGCAATATAATCAGCAATAAACTGATGGACAGGCTGCCCTGTATTTTCTTTGAGGATATTAGCCTCAATCCACACGACTTGATTCCCGTCAACGGAGCGTGTCTGCATCTGCACACCGCCCTCAGTGGCGGTGTTTTTTTGTGCCGTTGCTGCTTTCTGATAGTTCTCCACAGCCGACACCGCCAGCCGGTCGAAAGCCTCCACAAGCCCCTCTGCGTACTGGATAGCGTCCCCCATATAGTCCTTCACTGCAGCGGCTTCCTTGGACTGGTTGCCGCCCATGGACTTGAAGTGCGCCTTGATTTCCGCCACGAACTCCTTCAGCCTGTCCAGCAGCTTTTCGAAAATGTTTTTGTGCTTTTGGGCCAGCTCCTGAATAAAGTTCGATTCCGGCAGGATGTCCGTCATGGCTTCCGCCACTACCTCACAGCTTGCGGCACCTCGGGTAGTGCCCTTGTGCCGTTTCATGTAGTCCTCAATCAGTGCGTCAGGGTCAACGCCATTGCGTCGCATCACATCAAACACGATATCTTTGAACACATTATACTGCTGCGCATCGTGCTTTTCGAGGAAATGGATAAATTCATGAGAAAATGTTCGCAGCATGGAGTATTTTGCTACATCTCCCAAGTCGGATGCTTTCAGCACACCGGCGTTGATGTCGATGTAGATTTTATTATTTTTCCACGAAAATGCACCCTGTGAATCGTTCATGTCGATGCCGTCTATGATTCCACCACGCAGATTGCCATTGGCATCTGGCTTTGACTGGAACAGCACGATATCGATACCAGTAACCTCTGCAATCTGGCACAGAATCCTGTATGCCTGCTCCTGAGCAGTGTTGAAGGCCTTGCCCAAGTCCTTCATTTTGACGCCGTAGCCCTTAACTCTGCCCTTCTTGCGTACAGCTTTGACCTTGCTGCCAGTGTCAGTCTTCGCAACTGTCTTTCCCTGCTCCTTTGCGATTTTTCTGCCGCCGAACATCTTGCCCAGCTCATAGCCGGTGTTGAGCTGGTAGTCCGTCAGGTCATCCAAGAAGGATCCCCGGTCCAGCATCTGCTCTGCCGGCATTCCCACGGAGCCGTAGCGATAGGCCTCCTCCATACCCTTGGCGAACACCTGCGCCGGCACACCACTGCCCTTATAGGTGCTGAGCATCAGGTTGGCGGCCGCCGCATTGGTGGCAAGGCTGGCCACCGTTTCATAGACGATTGCGTCATCCGCGGACCCGTATTCCACCTCCGATGCGTCTACCTTGCTGCCATCCTCCAGCTGCAGCGTCATCTTGCCATTCTTAACACTGGCGATTTTCTGAATGGTCACAGCCTGACCGGAGGACTTGAGCCGTGTTTTCCCATCCTCAGATGCCTCATAAACGCTCTCAGAGGCCTCCGCTATTTCCCCGACCGCAGTATCCTCCACAGCCTTTGGAATCGCTCCAACCCCCTCTGTGGCTGTTTCCGGAGCATCCACAGCAGCCACCTTGGTGTCCTTACTGCTTGTCGCCACTTTATCTGTCTTTGTGTTCTTCGCAAGCACTTTGTTGAATTTGGCACTGACCGTATTCTGCACCTCCGGCATTGCCGACTGCACCGTGTTAAATCCTGCCGTCCTCTGGCTTACCGTAGACTTTGGATTCAGCAGCACATCCACCACCGTCTGTGCCAGAATGTCGTTGGCCTCAATAGCGGAAATCTGTGCATCCGTCAACTGAGCACCGGCAGCCACCGCCGCAAAGCCCTCCGCAAGAATCTTGGCATCCTTAGCCCTTACGCCCTTGCGCTCCAGACTTTTCTGGATATCGGCAACATTTTCCGCAGTCAACTGCGCCCCAATTTCAAGGTAAAGCCGCCCCATGGTGTAGGCTCCGGTGTTCTCATTAACACGTCCTGCAAGCTGATAGGCAGCGGATTCCGCGGACAGCCCCTTGCCCACCTCAGCCAATTGCTGGGCAGTCACGCCCTCCGCCTGCAATGCCTTGCCGGTCTTGTAAAGCCCAACCTCTCCGGAGATGGTGCCTCCACCCTCCAAAATACCGGCAGTCACAGCGCCCATCAATCCGGCATAAATCACGTCCTCACTCTGTACCTGATAATCCTCGCCGGTGACCATGCTTCTAAACAGTGGAGTCAGCATCTCCTGCACGCTTTCCTCCGCGCCCTCAGAGAGCATATTGCCGCCCAGCTTGATTGAGGCTCGCACAATGGCGTTGTCCACATGCCCTACCGTCTTGCTGATAAGATTGCCGGACACCTTGCCGCCCAGCTTGCTCACGCCACCCAGCGCATACTGCAGCGCAGCCTCAGATATGCCATTGAGCGTACCATAGGCCCGAGCCTGTTCTTTTGTGTAGCCCTCGTTCAGCAGCTCCTGATAAGAGTTACCCGCTGAAGACGCGCCCATCAGCACCGCACCTGCCGCCGGATTGATATAGCCTATGGCCATCGAAGGTGCCATATTGGCAACCGTTGATGCCGCATCATATCCCATCTGCCCAAGGGAGCTGCCGCCCATCCAGTCCGGCAGATTCGGTCCCACATCTTCCAGATCCTCACGAATCATTGAGGAAGCAATTTGCGTCGAAGACACCGGAATGTAATCATCCTTAGTATTAGTAAAGTTGCGCATTCCATCAACAAACTGCATCAACCCAGCAGATGCACCATATACCAGCTTATCCGCCGTCGGCCTTTCTTTAAATTCTGCCGCAATCTTTCCACCCTTTCGGTATGCCAATTGTTCTTTAATTGTATCCAAATACTCATCCGCAACGCCTTTGCCAGCTGTAGTATAGTAGTAGTTGTAGATTGCCAGCTCGTGGTCGGTCATTTCATTAAAATCGCCCCACTCATAGTCAAACATATAGTCGGTCGCGCCCGCAAGCTGATTGCCAACCAATCCGCTGTTTCGGGTGTTCAGATATTCATATTTGTAGTCATCGTAGGGCTCATCATCCCAAAACTCCCACCACGCCGCATCATTCTTTGTGCTGACATACTGACTTTTTTGCTTAAAATCCTTGTCATAGTTTTGGGAGTTGGGATCTGCCACGCCATTCCACACCTGATATTCGTCGTAAGCATCCTTGGAATCCCACTGGCCGTAGTACTCCCCCATGCCGTCCAGATACTTCTGGGCGCTGGCCAGCGCCGCCTCCACGGAATCGATAGACTCCTGCGCAGACATATAGCCAGCGGTCTTTCTACGCATATCCGCCGATCGGTTCGCCAGTCCCGCTGCCCGCTTGCGATAGCTGTCGATGGTGGCGGCATCCACCCAGCCGCCACCCACCGTTTCCTGAATCTGCTTAATCAAATCATTGCTGGAGCTGCCCCAGTTGGCCGGAGTATCCTCCCGCTGTTTCCGACTCCAGCGGGCAAACTCACTTTCGCCGGTAACCTTTAGGGCACCCTTTCCCACCTGCTCTGCTGCCTTTCCCAGGCCTTTATTCTTTTCCTCTTTCTTCCGTGCCTTGCTCCACTCAGCAAAATTCATGCCGCACCTCCTGTTGTCCCTAGCCGGCGTATGTCTTGGTGGCTACGCTTTCCTTGTGGGTCTGTGCCCAGCGGATATAGGCATTCAGATAATCCACATAGCTGCTGTAATCCGTGACCTCTGCCACGCCCTCGCCGCTTTCCTCATACGCCGCTCTCTGCGCCTTCCATTCTCGTTCCGACAGTACCGCTGCCGCCTGATTCCCGGGAACGCCAAGCTTTTTCATGTGCGTAACCGCCGCATCGTAAGTCGTTCCGGTGAACCTATCGGGCTGATAATACGCTTGCAGCTGACCTCTCTGATATGCCTGATAAGCGTCCTGCGCCGTTCTACCGCCACAAGCGCGGCTGTCGTTTTCGTCCCAAACACCGTCCTCTGTGGTGCCGATGATTCGCTGGAGCATTTTAATGATGCCAGCACCCAGTCCGGAATTTTTCTTCGCTGTTTGTGCTGTGACACCGGCCGCTACGCCACCGGTCACATTCCCTAAAGTGCCGCCAATCTGAGCAATCGTCCCAGAGCCACTGGGGTTTTTAGACTGCTTATTTCCCGTCTGCCACTGGGCATCTGCCACCGCATCCCGATGACGGCTGTAATCCTTTGCGTCCAAATCTGCCAGTAGGCCGTATTGCTGGGTCAGCGCATCTCCCTGCCGGTCGTAGTTGTCCAGTGCCAGCTGATACAGCTCCGGCACCTTGTCATTGAGTCCTTGCAAATATCCCTGATAGGTCTGCTGCCCGACCTGCTGAGCGTAGGAGCTGCCGTAGCCGCCGGTGAGGGCTGCCGCCTGCCCCATAGTGTCCATCATGGCCAGCTTACCCTGCTGAGTGAATTTATCCTTGTACTGGTTGTAGAAAGCATCCCCGTTCAGGTCATAGCTGAACTTCTCCCGATTCAGAATTCTGTCGGTCAACTCGTCCAGCTCTTTCTGCTTTCCAAACTGATATTGTCCTGCCATGGTTATTCCTCCTTATTTTCCTCCAAGCGGTGTTCAACCTCTTGAATCACCACGTTTATCTGATCCACCAGTTTCCGCAACTCGTTTTTCAGTTGCGGCGATACACCCTCCGGCAGATGGGGATATTCGATTCTTCCAATCACCGCCGGTCACTCCCCTTCATAATGGTCTTGGTAATGGAGTAGATCTTGATGTCCCCCTCTCCCTCAAAGCGCAGACGCAGATGGTCACAGCGACGCAGCCGTAGCGGAAGGGAAAAGCTCTGCAGGCTGGTGCCCCGGATACTGCCCAGCGCCACCCACTCCGGCTCCGTGTCGTACTGGACGTATACAGTCAGCTCTGCGCCAACCTCCATGGACAGCCGCAAATCCAACCTGAGGATATACTTCCTGTCCGGCATTTCCAGCCCAATTTCACCAGTTTCCGCCATCCAGTGGACGGGGGCCGATTCAAGGGTGCCCTGTTTGCCCAACAAGTCAATAATTTGATTCGTATCCGCATCGACTGCATATACCGTAGCATCTCCGTCAGAGCACATAGCGCTGACGTGTAAACTATCCTCCCGGTGCCAAAGCTTTCTCCTGAAATCATAAACGAATAAATGCCAGTTCCCCTGTGCGTCCATCATGGAAACATAGTACTTGCCGTCATGGACACATCCCACTGCGTCGGAATATTTTACAGCATCAATCGTATCCCTGATTTCCTCCGGCAATCCGCCATCATCGATACAAAATCCTCTTGAGGATTTATAGATTACCGCCCCATCTACGGACGCTACGCTGCGGTCGCAGCCGAACTTCACTCCCTGACAGGGGGTCGAACTTATCTGATGAGCACCGGTGTTGCTAATCCACACCTTGTGTTTCATGTTCTCTTTGTAAAATACCGGACATCCACCAATATTCGCTGCACCGGTAAATGGCCCCTGCGATCCTAGCGAGCCAACCCAGCTGTCCGTGGCGATGCCCATGAAGCAGCTCCAGTTTTTGAAATCCCCCAGCTTAGATGCATAAATCTCATTGACGAATTCGCCGGCATGATTCGTCCCATAGCGGCAGCCCCAGAGCCGGTTCCCGGCCTCCACCATGAAGTCCATCTTCGGTGCCTTACGCTCTATGGTGATTTTCCCTTCCGTGGCGCAATCCTGCACGACCGTCTCATCGATAAGCCCGGACACCACAATATAGTTGACGTGACCGCTGCCCTGCCCCCTCGTCCAAACCACCGCAGACCCATTCAAGTCCTGAAGCTTTTCGTTTTTGATGCCGGATATCGTCACTCCGTCATACTGCTTCAGCGCCACCACATCCAGCTCCTCTGCGCTGATACGGATGTAAGTAGAAGTGATGCTCACCCACTGATCCATCGCCGTCGAATACTGCTTCAGACTGTAAGGCTTACCGGACGTATCCAGCCACAACGCCTTGTCTTGCGGCGATTCCGGCTGAGTATCCGAAACGGTAGCGCCACTGTACACCGTCCCATCCTCCCGGCATAGCTCAAAGGTCACTTTTTTGCTGTCGGTCTCCCACAGAGCATCGATATCTCCGTACTCATATGCCTCCTCGACCAAACCGCCCAGATGCGTATCAGCCCAGCGCATTTCAGGCAACAAGATGAGATAACGGCCCATAAAAACCAGCTGTTGCTTATGATGCTCCTCCGGCTGGTAAAAGCCTGGGATTGTTCCGTCAGGAGTAACCATACAGCCGTAATCCGTGTAAATCAGGCCATTTCCATGGTCATAAGCCACCGCATTGATATCTACGCCAGAAGATACGAACCCTCTTTTCTTCCGCACCGACAGTACCGGATAGCCGTCGCTGGACAGGTTTTCCATGTCCCGGAACTCACCCTCATCGATGCGAAGCTCCTTATTGTAGCCCTTGAACACATCCAGCATTTCCCTGCTGACGGGTCTGTGATTCAGCGTCGGATAATCAATCATGGTTTCCCCCCCTAGAAGTATTTCATTTTGCCCCCAATGGGCATATGGGTTCGGTTATACCAGCGTTCATAACCGTTGTATTCCGCTTTGAACATCAGGATTGCCTGATTGTAGCCGTCGTACTCGGCGTTGTGGTAGTCCACCTGCGCCTCCATATAGCGCAGATATAGTTCGTCAAAAGGCTCCGGTGCCAGCAGTTCGGTCTGCATATCTTTGTCCGGAGTGTACCCGTTGAAGATGACCTTCTCCGCTCCTTCATGGGTGTCGATGATGTGCTTTTTGATCATTGCGTCCACCTTGGACAGCCATGCCACCTTTTCCTCCACACCGAAGGTGTTGTGCTTCAGACTGTCCAGCCGTGCGATTACTTCTGCAATTTTCATATTGGTGCCTCCTTTTGCGCTGTGCATAAATTCCACCGACCAATCGCCATCGCTTCACTCCGGCTCTTGGGGTGTCATTTTAAAAAATGGGGAGCGCGGTGCCCCCCATTTCCTGTTACTGCTTTGCCAGCTCCTCCAGCGGAGCGGCGGCCTGTGCCTCGTATTCCATGGCGATAGAGAGCATCTTCTCTTTGCGCTCCAAAATCTTGGCAACGCCCAGAGGCACCTCCACCTCAACGCCACGCTTGATCAGGTAGCTCTTGCCGTTCAGCCCCACATATACATCGTCTTTTTCGGTACGGGTCAGGGGCAGCTTGATCTTTACCTTCTTGGGCTTGACAGCCTTTGCAGTCTGATTCTTGTTCTCAGCCATCCGTGATACCTCCTATCAGTTCATCTCCGCATCGGGAGAAAATTCGCCGCAGCACTCAGCGCGGACCATGTACATCTCCAGCAGAATCTCAGCAGTCTTAGTGGCCTTCCAGCCGACGGTGGAGCGCTGGTTCAGGGGGTCAGCGGTACCGGCGCTGCCCAGTTGCTTGATGATGGTCTCCAGACCGCCGCCCTCGATTTCGGTGACACCGTAAGCACCAGCCGCCAGGAACAGAGGTGCGTATACCGCCAGACCCTCGGGACAGTCGTTCTCCGCACCGGTGTAGATTGCCGCCTCGGAGGTCTCCACGAACCGGCAGCCGGCAACCTTGCCAATCTCGCCCTCAAACATTTCGGTGGTCTGGCTGTACTTGTGCATATCCTCCCACTTGGGGTCGCAGGTCAGGTCGTAGCCACAGTGCGGATGCAGGATGCACACATAGTTCTTGCCATCGATCTTGGGGGCGTTGATTGCCTTGAGCATGGTGACGATTCGCTTGACCACATTCACAGTCAGCTTGCAGCCGGCGGTCAGCTCAGAGCGGTCAGTGGGCTTGACGCCGGTGAGTTTGCCGTCCGCATCCACCTCGGGGCAGTAAAACACATTGGTACCGGACTGGAGCACGTTTCGGGTGATGGTTTCCAGCGTCAGACCGGCCTGAGAGCCCACAGCCTTGGTGGCCTCCACCACAACGGGGTCGATGGCAGTCAGATCCAGCACATCAGACAGGCAGACGTAATCGCCGTACTGGCTAACCTCCGCTTCGATGCTGGTGGCGGTGAGCTTCTTGCCGTCAGGGGTCACACCTTCGGTCAGGGGCTTGGTGGCCTTGGGCAGGTTAGCGAACTTCCGGAACTCGATCCGCTTGCCGCCATTCTTGGGGATGGGGCGCTTCTGACCGAACTGGTCATGGACCAGATAGGGGGTGGCCTCGTCGATGAGGGTCTTGTCGTAGTGGATCTTGTTCTCCACGGACAGACCGGCATCGGTGGTCACGTTGGTGTTCGGCTCCGCAAAGAGCTGCAGATGCCAAATGGTGATAAATTTCTTCATACTCAATCTCCTTTCAGTGATATTGTCATTGCGAGGAGCGAAGCGACGTGGCAATCCGTAATATCCAGAAGGGGGCGGATTCCCACGCCTGCTGCGCAGGCTCGGAATGACGTGCGTTGTTTGCGGTGTTCAGCTAACTAAAGCTGATCTTTTCTCCTCTCATGACCCTGCGGTTGATTTCCGCACGGTCCTCCTTCGTCAGCGTTGACACATCGCTTTTGACCACCGGGCCGCTCTGGGGCTTCATGCCGTTCTCGGCAGGTCTGCCGCCACCGGATGCGATCTTACCGGACAGCTTGTCCTCCACCTGCTGCGCCACGTGCTGCATGGCGGCAGGAATCACCTCATCCTTGTGGAGCACCAGATAAGCAGAGCCCACGTCCACACCGGCATTCAGCAGTCGCATGAACTGAGGGTTCTTGACCTCCGCCTCCAAATCCAGCTGGGGGTAGATGGCCTTGGCCTGCTCCGCCTGCTGCATCCATGTGGCGTACTGCTTGGTGGCGTGCTCCTGCCGGTCACGCTCCTGTTCCTGCCGCTTATAGTTGGCGTTCTCACGCTCCATCTTGCGGATTCGCCGCAGCTCCGCCACGGAGGTACCGCTTTCCAGCGCCTCGGCAGAGAAGAAGGAATCGTCATCCTCGATGGCCTGGCTCAGTGCCTTTGCATCGGTGGGATCCACGCCATACTTCTGGGCAAGAATCTCCAGACTGGGGAGCAGTGCCTCATAGCGCTCCAAGGTCTCCTTCTGACCTCTCAGTCGCTCCCGGATGGTGCTCTGCATCCGCTCGTCATAAAGGTCTTTGTATTCCCCCTTGATGAGCTTCTCGAACTGGGCTTTGCGGTCGGGCTTCGGTTCGGTGGTCTTGGTCTGCACCTCGGCGACAGGTGCTTCCTCCTTCTGAACGCCGTATTTGACGTCCGCCAGAGGGTTTCTGCCTTTTTGCACCCCGGCGTCGGGTGCCGTTACGCCCGTACCCTGTCCGGTGCCATTGCCGCCAGCCGTACCGCCATCGGCGAACAGCTGGAGACTGCGAACAGAGATGATGGGATAATGCTTCATAAGTAGTCCTTTCTGTCCTTAAAGTGGACGATCCTGTATTTATGTACAGGCACTATGCCTTTACATCGTGTTTTCCAGCCGGATGCAGTGGGGGTAGTTGTGGCTAAGCATTTCCAGCCCCAGTCCCACCACTCCAATGGCCTGCTCCAGCTCCTGCCGCCCCTCTTGCGTGGGCGTGGCAATTATCAGGGCGTTGCCCTCCGATAGTGCCATCTTGGGCTTACGGGTCAGCTTGCCTTGCTCTTGAAGGGTCAACACCGCCTGTGCCGCCGTGTATGCCAGCGTCGTGGCACCGGCGCAGACCAAATCCTCACCCTTTGGAGCAGCTCCTGCATGACCTTTCATGACCAGCCGGATGCTGCCGTCAGAGCGTGTATCAAATTTTGCAAAAATCATGCTGACACCTCCAGTTATGTCATCCTGAGCGAGCGACAGCGAATCGAATGATCTGTCCCCTGCTGTAACGAGAGGAAGCGGATTCTTCGACTTCGGGCTACGCCCTTCGCTCAGAATGACAGCTTTTTTTGCTACGTGGGAGCGGTGGACTCTGCCACACGCTGTCGTGCGTTCTTCGTGGAGTGATGCTCTCCTATACCGGCTTTACCGCCCAGCCCTTCCGTCTGAGAAAGGTCGGCATTTCCACCACCGGGCAGTGGTACACCGCCCATGGAGGCAGCCATCTGCTGCGCCATGTTGGTTCCCTCGTGCATATCCAGCCGCTGGGCCATCATCAGCATTTGCTGCTGCATCGCCATCATCTGCTGATACATCCCACCGTTGGCGGCAATCTTCTGAGCGACGAACTGTTTTCGGTCGAAGTCCATCATGTCCAGACAGGCCAGTGCCTGATCCGCCAGCTGGGGATTAAAGAATCCGTGTCCATAGAACTGGAGGGCCATCTCATTTTGCGCCATCTTGGAGTAGGGGCTTTGCTTCTGGGCGGTGATCTCGATGTCGAACTCCGGCACCCGATAGCCCATGTCCACGCCTGCCACCACGCCTTGATGCTGAGGGCGAATGCCCTGATTGCTAAACTTGACAAACTGCTCTGCTCCATCCGCTCCGAGGATTCGGAAATAACGGGGCAACTCATAGAACTGCCGAATCAGCTCCGTAATCATCTTGCAGACCTTCCGGAATGCCCGATAGGATGCCTTATTGCTGTCCCGACTGAGCTTGCTGCCAGCCTCCTGCATAGCGGCGATCGCCGATGCGGCTGTTGCGCCGGCGGTGGTTCCACCGGTGGAAACATCCCGGTTGCCGGTGACCTCCTTCAGCTCCTCAATCTTGTTATTCACCACCGCGATCACGGACTCTGGCAGTGGCTTGCTCTGTATCGGCAGCAGGCTGTCCTGCCCCATATTGCCGTCCACCTTGACGAGCTTCTGCTTGCGGTCGAGGAATTGCTTGGCGTTGACAGCGCCATCCTCACGGTAGAAATAACGGGGGCTGGCATTCTCCAGCACGTTCTCCATAATGCCTTGATTGCCACGGTCGATGTACTCCTGAGCGCTCTTAGCAACGTCAATGTAGCCGAAGCCGCAGGGGCTGCCTTTGACCTTGAACAGCGGATCAAATACGAAGGGATACAGCCCATGCTCATACCAGCCATCGGGGTACTTGTCCGGCTCATTTTCGCTGGCGAACAGCACCTCCTCGCCCACATACTTGCAAAGATGCAGCACCGTCCGATTGCCCACGCGCTTCTTGTAGTACCAGTCCACCACCATGCTCTTGTTCTTGTTAGTGTCTACGTTGTCCTCCCGGATGTACTGGCTCAGCTCTGATGCAGTAGAACCAAGTTTTCCATCCAGCTGAGGGTATTGAGCAATCAGCACATCGTTGTCCTCCAGCATCACGCTGAAGAAATTCCGGCTTTTCTGGATGTCGGTGACACCCGGTTCCCAGAACAGGGACAAGATGTCCGCCGGCTCCACGCTGATGTCGCCCAACCCATTGAGCTTACTGCTGTCCCAGAAAACCCCATATACGCCGGTACCTTCCTTGAACTTGTCCCCGGCCTCGGTGTCGTAGGACTCCTCAAATTCATTCTGCTGGAGAATCACCGGCACGATGGATGAAAGCATCTGCGCCTGCTCCTGGTCATCTTTCTGCCTGGGCAGAAAATTGGGACTTGGGAAATTGTCCATAGCGTCAGCATGCTTGTTCGCAAGGGAATTGAATAGCCAAGCCGATACCGGCTCCACCTGATCCTTGTCCTCCTGCTTTCTCAGGTACTCCCAGTGCCGTAGCTTGAACCATTGCTCATTCTGGATTACCCGTTCCTCCAAAGCCTTTTTGCCAGCCTTGTAATCCCGAAAGACCTGATTGGCCTTGCGCACCTGCTCCGGCCCGATTGCCTTCCTCAGCGCCTGAAAACCATCCACCGCCCCTTCAGGAGATACCCCAGGCTGCATATTCGATTGCATCGTGTTATCCATCAATTATCTCCATCCTCATCCGTTTCGGCCTGCTCCTGATATCCTCCTTGGGAATATCCAGAAACATTGCCATTGGTGTACTTCCATATCCATCCGGAGCCGCTGCATGGGCCGGTTTGATGGGTCTGGACATACAGAAGTAGCGCACCTCATCCGCCACATGGTCCTCGCCATCGGTATCTAAGTCCTCCGGCTTGTGCTCGTCGTACTGTAAAAGTGGCATCGTGCGGATAAACGCCTTGCAGTTTGAAAATACATACATCATCGGGAATCCGTTGTCATCGAAAGCCAGCCGGTAATGGACCTGCATCCAGCCGGGTATCCGCTTGTGGTCGCCGGGGGTGAAGTACACCTGATGTCGGGATGCCACATCGGCGATACTCTCACCGGTCTCTGCATCCCAGATAGCCGGATCCGCAATACCAAGAATCTTCTTACCAGCCAGCCACCGATGCTCCCTCTCGATTTCATGGATCTTTGCAAACACCTGCGGCGGTGTCCATTTCACGCCCTCGTTGGGAGTCTGAGTGCAGCCATACAGCTCCAGTATCCGGTATACCACGCCATCGTAGTCCACCGCCCACCAGCCACAGGAGAAGGGCTTGTTGTAGCCCCAGTCGAAGGAGCGGTATATCTTCCAGCCATCCGGAATCTCGAAGGGATCAATGACGTGTGTCCACTGCCGGTCGCCGTAATGCTCCGGCTTGTCAAAAAAGTCCTCAAAGAACTGCCCCTCATACACATCCCACCGTCCATCGAGCCACGCCGCCCGAATCTTAGGGGGCAGCTTTTCCAGACTGCGCTTGTAGTTGGGCTGTGCTTTCAGCAGTGCTACATTGTCGGTGACAAGTGCCTGAATAAAGGCGTAATCCTCCGGATACTCATCCTCGGTGTACCGCTTGTCGATGAATAGCCGTTTGAAGTAGCCGTGGCTTGGCCCACCGGGGTTCAGTGTGAAATAGGTACGCTTCGGGAAATCGTTGGCACCACGGACACAGGCATCAATGGTCACAATCCAGTGCTCCAGAAACTGTCCAGCCTCATCGGCGAACCAGATATCGTACTCAGCGCCCTGATATTGCCCTAAATCTCCATCATTGGCACAGTAACCAAACCAGATTGTGGAGCCATTCCGGAAGGTAAAGCACTTATCGCTTTTGTTGTATACCGCGATACCTCTCAGCAACGCCAGCAGTGGCACAATGTGGTTGTTCAGCAGTTCCCGATAGGTCTTACGGGTAATCAGAATCTTGATGCCGGGGAAAAATAGCGCCAGCAGAATGGCCTTCCACCGGACAAACCAACTCTTTCCGCCACCTCGAGCGCCGCCGTAGCCTACATACCGGTGCTGCTCCCGAAAGGCCAGCTCCTGCTTTTCGTTGGGGACAGGCATGGATAATACCAGTTCATTCTCACTGGGCATAATCCTTCAGCGCCCCTTCCAAAACCACCGTGATTTTGTTGTCCTTCTTCTCGTCCTTCTCCGCCTGCCGTTGCAGATTGGCAATCCTCGCCTCCTGTTCCCGCATATCCGCATCGGAGCGAATCATCTGGATATCCTTGATGTCCTTGAGAACGCCGGAGATGTGCTTCATGGACTGAGAGTCCAGCTCCTCATCCAGAAGCCCCTCCACCTTGCCCAGCAGCTTGTCCGCCACATTGCGCAGTCGACTGGCCCGATTGACCTGTTGAGCCTCCAGGGATTTTATGATTTTTGCTTGCACGTCGCTGTCGTGCTGTTGCTTGCTGTCACGCCAGCCTTCCTTCTTTGCCCTACGGGCAACGGTAGCCTGATCGACCCCATATTTATGGGCCAGCTTGCGGTAGCTGGTATCCGTAGTGATGTACTCTGTTTTGATCTTTTGCCAATCCACAAGCCTCCCCCCGTTAAGTTAGAAATTGAAAGTTAAAAATCGCTAATGTCATCCCACCAACAGCAAAGTCGCCTTGGCTCTCCCTCTGGGAGAGCTGGCACCGCCGAAGGCGGTGACTGAGAGGGTGTCATCTACTCAACCGCCGCCGGCGCAAGGCAAAAATCTCCTGCAGATTTGATATATAAAACATTTTAGTGAACTGAGAAAATAAAAAAAGCCCCCCCTAACTTGAGATATAAGATACGAGATATGAGATATAAGATATTTCTTTTTGTAGGGGCGAGCATCGCTCGTCCACTCCCACCAAGCCGCAAAAAACAGGAGGCCGATACGACCTCCTGTCCTCTGTTATTTGTCAGGCTCAATGCCCTCTGATGCCAACATTCTTGCTATCGGGCAATCCTGCCAGTTCTGTGTTTCGCAAAACCGCTCTTTGCAGGTGTCCATCAGCCCCGGATGGGCGAAACCCTGATGGATTCTGGAGTTGTCCATCAGCCCCTTGCAGAATATCTCTTGATTTCGCTCTCCGTCGTAGTATAAGCACCTGACCTTCAAGCTGACCCTAAACTTGCCCATAACCTCCCTACCTCCTACTCCGTCTTCAAATCAAACAACCTCGCTCCATTGTCCTGCAGTACCTGATAAATCCCCTTGGCGAACATCTCCACCACTTCCTCCTCGTTCTCAATGGCCAGACCGGCGTGATTGCGAATGCCGTGGAGGATCTCATGCCACAGGGTCTGGCACCGACGCTGATGCCCCGTTCCATCGGTGGTAGATAGGACGATTTCGCTGTCATCGTACTTGCAAAGCCCATAGCACAGGTCATTACCCAGCCGCAAATTCGGCTCGTACTTGATAGCATACTCCACCCCACCAATGCGTACACTTTCCGGAATCTTCATGGGGTCAGCCCTCACACGCCCAGCATATTGCAAATCCGGCTCAGCGTATTCGCCGCGTCACACAAGACATCATGGTGCTGTTCCAGTGCATCCCGATGGCACATAGGCGAAGCGGGCTTTTCCTCACGTCTGCTTGTTTCACCGAAAAGATTGTTCTCAATCTTCTCCGCCATATTGAGGATCGCAAAACCTACTTCCTTGGTTCTGTTCATCAACTCCACCAGCGGCTCGGGAGGTAATTCCTCGGGACGTGGAATTCCACGCGTCTCCTTGGCTTCACAGCATCCCATTTTTTCACTCACATAGTTCATAACATTTTCCTCCTAAGTAAATTATTGATTTAACAGTTCGGGGTTGTCATGGATGTTGCCGATGACAAAAATATCGTTTGGAGAAACATAAGCAATTCCGAAACTTTCTTTGCTGTTTAAAAGACCAAACTCAAAATTACCTTCGTCCCAACGGCACTTGAAAAT
>SVME01000027.1 GCA_015067605.1 Oscillospiraceae bacterium | reverse complement strand
CCATGTGGACACCATGCTGCTGATTTCTGACTGCTCCCGCCGTGGAATTCAAGCGGTGGCCCGCATCGCTGAGATGGTCAATGAGCTGAGCCTGAAGCCCACTAAGATGGGTCTAATCGTCAACCGTGCGCCGGACGGCGTGCTGGATGATGGCATCAAGGCTGAAATCGAAAAGCACGGCTTGGAACTGTTCGGTGTTCTGCCCCACGACGATGCGGTGTATCGCTGCGACTGCGAGGGTTCGCCCTCTGCCAAGCTGCCGGATACCGACCCAATGAAAACTGCCCTGAAGGGCATCATGCAGTCCATCGGACTGTAAATCGTAGATAACTGAGATAAGAGATACGAGATATGAGATACGAGATATTGTCCGTTCGCTCATATCTTATATCTCGTATCTCATATCTCATATCTTAAATATCTTTATTTTATTAAGGGGGAAATTACCAATGTCTTTCGTTCCCAAGACGGCAGCGTACAGCGGCAAGATTAACGCCGTAACGCTGGGCACCGGTGACAAGGCAATCGTCATCGGCGGTCAGAACGTGCTGCCCTTCTACACCTTCGATGCTCCCATCGAAAACGCACCTAAGATTGGTGTGGAGATTTCCGATGCCGCCGACAGCTGGACCGCTCCCGGTCTGGTAGAGTTCTACGCTGGCTGCACCACCATGGCTGACCGTGCCAAGAAGGCCGCTACCATGGAAGGCGCTGATTTCATCGCGCTGAACTTCGAGTCCGCCGATCCCAACGGTGCCAATCGTTCCGTTGCCGACTGTGTTGCCGATGCCAAGGCTGTTGCCGATGCTATTGACCTGCCCATCGTTATCATGGGCTGCAAGAACATGGAGAAGGACGGCGAGCTGTTCGCTAAGATTTCCGAGGCGCTGCAGGGCAAGAACATCGCTGTGATGTCCGCCCGCAACGAGGACTACAAGACCGTCGGCGCTTCCGTCGCTCTGGCCTATGGTCAGAAGGTTGGCGCTGAGACCGCTGACGATATCAACCTGGCCAAGCAGCTGAACATCATGCTCAAGGGCCTGTCCATCGCTCCCGAGAACATCGTCATGAACATCGGCACCGCTGCCGTTGGCTATGGCTATGAGTATGTGGCATCCACTCTGGATCGTATCCGTCTGGCCGCTCTGGCCCAGTCCGACGCCGACCTGCAGATGCCCATCATCGCTCCCGTATCCACCGATACCTGGAGTGTGAAGGAATCCACCGCTTCTGAGGAAGATGAGCCCGCATGGGGCAATCAGGAAGAGCGCGCCATCGGCATGGAAGTTTCCACCGCTGCCGCTAACCTGACCGGCGGTGCTGACGCTGTCATCATGCGTCATCCTGTCGCCATCGCCACCATTAAGAAGTTCATCACTGAGCTCGTCTAATTCGGAAGGAGGATACATACTATGGCTTTGAAAGGTCTTGACATTTTTAAGCTGTCTCCTAAGAAGAACTGTAAGGAGTGCGGCAGCCCCACCTGTATGGCATTCTGCATGAAGGTGGCTCAGGGCGCAGTGTCCATCGACAAGTGCCCCTACTTCTCCGAGGATGCGAAGGCTTCTCTGAACGAGGCCACCGCTCCCGCCATGAAGACCATCACCGTTGGCGAGCACAAGCTGGGCGGCGAAACCGTCCTGTTCCGCCACGAAAAGACTCTGGTCAATAAGAACCTGTACGCCGTGTGCATCTGCTCTGAGTGCGATGCGGACAAGAAGCTGGCCGACCTGCAGAAGATTGACTACGAGCGCATCGGCGAGCGGATGTACGTTGAGTTCGTGTTCGTCCGCAACAAGGGCAACGACCCTGCCGCTTACGCCGCTCTGGTTGAGAAGGCTGTGGCTACCGGCCGCGATATCATTCTGGAGTGCTGGGATGTGGACTGCGCCAAGGCTGCTCTGGCCGTTGCTGGCAAGAACGTGATTCTGGACGGTGCTACCCCCTCCAACTGGGAGGCTATGAACGCTCTGGCCACCGAGGCTGGCGTGACGCTGGGCGTGTGGGCTGAGAATATCTCCGACCTGTACGACACCGTGAAGAATCTGGAGGCCGCCGGCAACAAGAATCTGGTGCTGGATGTCACCGGTGCTACTGCCAAGGAAACTCTGGCCAACGCCGTTCTGGTTCGCCGCACCGCCATCAAGGACGGCGACCGTTCCTTCGGCTACCCCTCCATTGTCAATGTTGCCAAGCTGGCTAAGGGTGACGCTCACCTGCAGACCGCTTACGCTTCCATGTTCACCGAGAAGTACGCCTCCATCATCGTTATGGAGAACATGACCTACGCTCAGGCTCTGCCTCTGTACGGTCTGCGTCAGAATATCTATACCGATCCTCAGAAGCCCATGAAGGTGGAGGCTAAGATCTACCCCCTGAACGGCGCTGACGAGAACAGCCCCTGCGCCCTGACTGTTGACTTCGCCCTGACCTACTTCCTGGTTTCCGGCGAGCTGGAGCGCAGCAACCAGCCTGTGAACCTGATTATTACCGATGCTTCCGGTATGTCCGTCCTGACTGCCTGGGCCGCCGGCAAGCTGTCCTCCTCCACCGTCAAGAAGACCTTCGAGGAGCTGGACATCGAGAACAAGATTAAGAATCGCACCCTGATTATCCCCGGCAAGGTTGCCGTCATGAAGGGCGAAATTCAGGAGAAGCTGCCCAACTGGAACGTGGTTGTTGGTCCTCTGGAGGCCGTCCAGCTGCCCAAGTACATGAAGGACAAGGAGTACGAGGCTGGCGTTAAGGCTGCCGAGGCCGAGCGTGCCGCCAAGGCCACCGGTCCCGTGGAAGAGGTCAAGGAGCTCAGCTTCGAGGAACTGCTGCAGACCCGCGTGCCCAAGATTGAGGTTGTTGACATGGGCGTTAAGTACAAGGGCTACAACCCCGAGTCCAAGACCTTCGTCACCATCGGCGAGCGCATCCACTGCATCGCTCCGGCCATCCGTAAGGCTATGGACGAGCGTGATCCCGCTCCCATTCTGGAGCGTGCCGCTGCTCAGATTAAGGCCGGTGCCACCTATCTGGACGTGAACATCGGACCTGCTGAGAAGGACGGCCCCGAGCGCATGATGTGGGCGGTCAAGCTGCTGCAGGAGAACTTCAACAATGTGCCTCTGGCTCTGGATACCGCCAACATGAAGGCCATCGAGGCCGGTATCAAGGTCTATAACCGCACCAACGGCAAGCCCATCGTCAACTCTGCCGATGCCGGCTCACGTATTGGCTACATCGATCTGGCCGCTGCCAATGACGCTATCTGTATCGCTCTGTGTTCTGCCGACGGCATCGCCAAGGACAACGCCGAGCGTGAGATGCACTGCGACAACATGCTGGAGCGTGGTCTGTCCCTGGGCATGACCTCCGACGACCTGTGGTTTGACCCCCTGTTCCTGGTTGTCAAGGGTATGCAGGATAAGCAGATGGAGGTTCTGGAGGCCATCAAGATGTTCTCCGACAAGGGTCTGAAGTCCACCGGCGGTCTGTCCAATAACTCCAACGGCGCACCCAAGAACGTCCGTCCCATCATGGACTCCGCTCTGGTCGCTATGTGCATGATGCAGGGTCTGACCTCCGCCATCGTCAACCCCAACGACCTGCGGCTGATGGAAACCATCAAGTCCTGCGACATCTTCAAGAACCACGTCCTGTACTCCGATTCCTATCTGGATCTGTAAGGATGTGCAAAAACCTTCCCCTTGAGGGGAAGGCGGCGCGTAGCGCCGGATGAGGTGTAGCCGCAAAGCGGCATAATTGCAGATACGGATGCTTCGCATCCGACACCTCATCAGTCAAAAATCGAAGATTTTTGACTGCTTCTCCTCAAAGAGAAGCCTTGCCGGTGGCGTCATTTGAACATATCCCACGCATATTCTGGCTGGGAGGGAAATCTCCCTCCCAGCCAGTTTGCATATAGCTTAATAGTAGAAAAGCCTTCTCCTTGAGGAGAAGGTGGCCGAGCGTTAGCGAGGTCGGATGAGGTGTCAAAATGAATTCCTACAGGAACGTAAAACTGACAAACAATGCGAAATTCCTTCGTAAGAATATGACCAAAGAGGAACGGCATCTGTGGTATGATTTTCTCAAAACCCTACCCGTTACCGTTCACCGTCAAAAGGTGATGGGTCAGTACATTGTGGACTTTTATATTGCAGATGCAAAAATTGTGATAGAGTTGGATGGTTCACAACACTATGAATCTGAGGGGTTAGAGAAAGATTTTGTACGCGATTCCTATTTGAAGGATATGGGCATCACGGTTTTGCGTTACTCCAACTCGGATGTCAACCAAAGATTTCAGGATGTATGTCAGGATATATGGAGCTGTCTAAATTTGTGACGATGTAACACCTCATCAGTCAAAAATCAGAGATTTTTGCCAGCTTCTCCTCAAGGAGAAGCCTAAATTAGTAAATTCAGCCGAAATGGCTTGATTATAACAATATTTTAGGAGGAAATTATCATGAGTGTATTAACTGATTTGATTTATGGCGGTAGTAATGCCGTTGCGGGACTCACTGAAGGCGCTGTCAATGATGCCATTGCGAAATATGGCGCAGACCATCCCATTGCGTTCCCTGACACTGCATATTATTTCCCCACGATTTATGCCGCCACCGGCGTGAAGGTCAAGACGCTGGGCGACTTGACTGCCTGCGTTGGCGTGCTGAAAAGCCTGATTACCAACGAGGAAGATTTGGGTCAGGCGTTGAATGCCGGTCTTGCCACTGCAGTGGGCGCTGAGATTATCGAGGGTCTGAAATGGGTGGAAGGCAGCGATCCCTATGCCAACGACTCCGGCATCGGCTTTGTTCCTGACCCCATCATCCGTTCTTTGGGCGTACCGCTGGTCACCGGCGATATTCCCGGCGTGGCGGTGGTACTGGGCAAGGCAGAAGATGCCGCCAATGTAATCAAAGTTGTGAAGGACTACCAGTCCAAGGGCATCCTGACCTTCCTGATTGGCGATGTAATCGAGCAGTGCGCCGAGGGCGTGAAGATGGGTCTGGAGTACCGGGTGGTGCCGCTGGGTCACGATGTGACTTCCGTCATCCATGTTGTCACCGTAGCCGTCCGTGCGGCGCTGATTTTCGGCAACGTCAAGCCCGGTGATTTGGCAGGCCTGCTGGATTATACCAAGAACCGTGTTCCGGCCTTTGTAAATACCTTCGGTGCCATCGATGCGGTGGTGGTTTCTGCCGGTGCCGGTGCCATCGCACTGGGCTTCCCTGTGGTGGTGGACATCGATTTGGGCGAAAATCAGGTGCCCGGTGCGCTGGAATCCGTCTGCGACCATAATGACACCGTGAAAAAGTCGCTGGAGCTGCGCAATATTAAAATCAAGACCACCGAGTTGCCCATCCCCGTGGCCTTCGCCGCCGCCTTTGAGGGTGAAATCATCCGCAAGGCCGATATGCACAACGAGTTCTGGTCCTCCAAGAACCCCACCGCCGAGCTGGTGGTCATGCGTGAGCTGAACGAAATAGAGGATCATAAGATTACCGTCATCGGCCCCGACCTTGATGAAGCCAAGGACTTGGCACTGGCTACCTTTGTGGAAGTGGCCGGCAAGAAGATGCAGGTGGACTTCGAGTCCGTCATCGAGCGGAAGTTCCACGCATGGTTCAACTACATGGAAGGTGTCATGCACACCGGTCAGCGGAATCAGGTTCGTGTCCGTGTGTCCAACGCCGCCTACGATGCTGGTCTGCGGCTGAAGGACTTTGCGGAAGTGCTGTACGTTATGGTCATGAACGAGTTCGACGCGGTGGTGGATAAGTGTCAGGTCACTCTGATTACCGATGCTGTGGAGGCAGGAAAGTTCCGTGATGAGATTGCCATGCCGCGCTATGCCCAGCGTGACGACCGTCTGTCCTCCATGACCGATGAGAGCGTAGACCGCTACTATACCTGCATCCTGTGCCAGTCCTTTGCCCCCGCCCATTGCTGCGTGGTCACTCCTGAGCGTCTGGGTCTGTGCGGTGCGGTGAGCTGGCTGGATGCCAAGGCCACCAACGAGCTGGATCCCAACGGTCCCTGCCAGCCCATTTTCAAGGAGGGCTGCACCGACGAGCGTACCGGACGTTTTGAGTCCGTTGATAAGATGGTGAAGGACGCCACCCACGGCGCTGTGGAGAGTGTAACGCTGTACTCCATTCTGGAGGATCCCATGACCTCCTGCGGCTGCTTCGAGTGCATCTGCGGCATCGAGCCCATGTCCAACGGCTTCATCGTGGTCAACCGTGAGTTCAAGGGCATGACCCCTGCCGGCATGACCTTCGGCGAGCTGGCCTCCTGCACCGGCGGCGGTGTCCAGACCCCCGGCTATATGGGCCACGGCCGGCACTTCATCAGCTCTAAGAAGTTCATCTCCGCCGAGGGCGGCATCGAGCGTATCGTCTGGATGCCCAAGGAGCTGAAAGATGACGTAGGCGAGCGGCTGAACAAGACTGCGCTGGAGCTGTATGGCATCGAGAACTTCACGGATTACATTGCTGACGAAACCATCACCTCCGACTGCGAGGAGCTGCTGAACTGGCTGACGGAGAAGAATCACCCCGTCCTCGCCATGGATCCGCTGATGTAACAGATATCCGCACTGCGGCGGCGTTGCCGCCGCAGTGCTAAGATATGAGATACGAGATATGAGATATTTGGTTGCCAGAATATCTCGTATCTCATATCTCGTAGTTCGTATCTAAGTTAGAAAGGGACATAGAATGAAAGTAACCTTCCAAATCGAGGGGGGCACCCCTGTTAGTATTGAATGTAACGCCGGTGATAATTTGCTGGAGCTGGCTCGACGGGCCAATGTGGCGATTGATGCGCCTTGCTCCGGCAACGGCTCCTGCGGCAAATGCCGTGTGAAGCTGGTGGATGGTCAACTGGACACCATCAAGAGCCGCCATATCACCGACGAGGAATATGAAGCCGGCTGGCGGCTGAGCTGCAACTCCAAGGTGGTCAGCGATTGCACGGTGTTCGTGCCGGACATCGCCAGTGCCTACCAGAGTCGGATGAAAACCGCCGATTTGTCCTCCCCCAAGGAAATCGCCATTTTCGAGGACTGCCAGAACGCTTTGAAGGAAAGCGGAATCGCTTTCGACAACGATTTTCTGGCGCTGGACGTGGTGATGGCAGAGCCGTCCATGGACGACACCATGCCGGACGTAGAGCGGCTGATTTGGGGTGTCCAGTCGGTCATCGAGGTGGAGAACGTCCGTGTTCCCTTCAATGTGATGAAAAAGCTGGCCTCCACCCTACGGGAGCATGATTTCCATGTCTGCGTCAAGGGCATCCACGATGGGGATACCTTCCACTGCATGGAAATTTGCGATCCGGCGGATACGTCCATTGTGGGCTGTGCGATTGATATCGGCACCACCACCGTCACCATGGTGCTGACCAATTTGCAGACCGGCAAGCTGCTGGCAAAGGGTTCCTCCGGTAACGGTCAGATTCGCTATGGTGCGGATGTGATCAACCGAATCATTGAGCAATCCCGCACCGGTGGCAAGAAGAAATTGCAGGATGCTATCATCAAGGAAACGCTTACGCCCATCATCGCCAATTTGTGCCGGACGGCTGATATTTCTGCGCAGAGCATCCTGCGACTGAGCATTGGTGCCAACACCACCATGAACCATTTGCTACTGGGCGTGGACGCAGACCCAATTCGCATGGACCCCTACATCCCTAGTTTTTTCGGCTGGGAGGGGTTGCTGGCTGGCGATTTGAAGCTTCCTGCCAATCCGCTGGCACCTGTGGTCATCGCCCCGAATATTGGCTCTTATGTGGGCGGCGACATCACCGCAGGCACGCTGGCCTCCGGCATTTGGGACAAGGACGAGATGAGCCTGTTCATCGATCTGGGCACCAACGGCGAGCTGGTGTTTGGCAATCGGGATTTCCTGATGAGTTGCGCCTGCAGCGCCGGCCCTGCCTTCGAGGGCGGCGACATTTCCTGCGGTATGCGTGCCACCGACGGCGCAGTGGAGGCCTGCATTATTGACAAAATTACCATGGAGCCGACTCTGACCATCGTGGGTGATGACGGTCAGAAACCGGTGGGTATCTGCGGCTCCGGCATCATTGATATCATTTCCGAGCTGTTCCGCTGCGGCATCATCAACGCCAAGGGCCTGTTCGTTCGGGAGAGCGACCGTGTGAAGCGGGACGCTCACGGCATGGGACGCTATATTCTTGCCACCGCCGCCGAATCTGATACCGGTCGGGAGGTGTCCATTAACGAGGTGGATATCGATAATTTCATCCGCGCCAAGGGCGCCATTTTCTCCGCCATCGATACGCTGCTCCAGAGCGTAGATATGACCATCGATATGATTGACCATGTGTATGTGGCCGGCGGCATTGGCTCCGGCATCAATATGAAAAACGCCGTGAATATCGGAATGTTGCCGGATGTGGAGCTGGAGAAGTTCAGCTATATCGGCAACTCCAGCCTGACCGGTGCATACGCCATGGTGGTCAGCGACCAGGCCATCGAAAAATGCGCCGAAGTGTCAGCGAATATGACCTATCTGGAGCTTTCCACCTATCCGGGCTATATGGATTCCTTCGTGGCGGCTTGCTTCCTGCCCCACACCGACGCCCGCCTGTTTCCCAACAGTAAACAAGAAGTATAAATTATCGTTTAGCGGCTTAAGCGCCGCACCGTAAAACACGCACGTCATTGCGAGCCAGTGCGCACACTGGCGTGGCAATCCGCTTAATTGGCAACGTGTAGAGAACGGATTGCCACGGGCCTGCGGCCCTCGCAATGACAGCCTTATTGTAACGTAAACGATAATTTACCGCAACAAACAAACCTAGGAGAAAGAAATGCAAGTCGAGAATCACAAAGAAGAAGTACCCTTTGCCCACTATGAGGAGCGGTTTCGGGAGTTGGATGCCGCCGAAGCGGCGGCTCGCACCGGCGCAAAATGGGATGGAAATAAGTTTTATGTAAACCTTTTAGGCAGAGAATATGCCATATCCCATCCGGAATATGCACTGCAACCGCTCGATGGCGGCGCACTGCCGCCGCTGCCGGTGCAGACATTTCTGCTGCGTTACCTGCTGGAGAGCAAGAACGTGGCGTGGGCAGGCCAGTGGAAAACCTTCCGTGAGATGCCCTGGGGGGAGATGTACATCAAGCCCTATACCGGACGGGTGCTGACCCGTGCGGCGTTCACCTTCGGCACCCGCCTTGCCGCCTTTAAGGCGGCGGCGGAAAAAATGGGCGCGACACCCATCAGCCACGGCGATGCCGGCTACCAATTCCAACTGATTGGTGGCTACCAGATGCAGATTCTGGTCTGGGAGGGGGACGAGGAATTCCCGCCCAACGCCCAGATTTTGTACTCCGACAATTTCGCCGAGGGCTTTGCCGCCGAGGATCGGGTGGTGGCCGGTGACATCCTAATTTCCACAATCAAATCCAATATGTGACAAAGAGCAGCCGAAACCGGCTGCTCTTTATCTATTTTATTCCATCATAGATGCAACGTCAACATACCATTCGCCGCCGATTTTGCAGACAATCAGCGTAGAGGTTTCCGTGGTGGTCACGGGATTGCCAACCACGGTCGTAGTAATTTTACACTCCACCGTAACCTTTCGGGCATCCTTAAAGTCCAGCCCATAGTCATCGGAATAGGTTTTCTTCAGCTTATCCAAATCGTCATCGGTCAGCTTGTTAACAGCCTTAGAGGTCATATCCACCGTGGCACTGCCGCTAACCGTTTCGGTGCTGACAGCATACATCTCCCCAAGGGATTCCAGCAGGTCATTGCGCTCAATGGCGTTGGCCTTGCAATAGCCCGACAGCACACCCTTATGGGTCTTGCCCAGCATACCCTCAAAGTCGCCGGAATAGAAGCTGCCCATGCAATCCATTGCCACCTTAGACGCAGCGTTGTCCACCGCAGCCTTCTCCGACGCGCTTTCGAACCAATCGAAGGGATCCACGAACCAGACCACCGCCGCACCGGCTCCCAAGGCCAGCACCAACGCAATCACGATACCGATAATCAAGCCCTTCTTGCTCTTTTTCCCAGCGGGCTTTTCCTTCTTTGCTTTCTTGGGCTTCTTTACCTTCCGGTCGGTCTTGAGATGGGGATCGGTCACAGACACCACCGGCATCGTTACGGTCTTTTCCGGCTCCAGCGTGCTGGCTTCTGCCGTTTCATCCGGCACATATTCGGAATCAGCGCCGCACAGATTGCAGAACCGCACGCCCATGGCAAGCTCGTTGCCGCAAACGCGGCATTTCTTAGTCAGCTTCACCGCTTCCACAGGGGCTGCCGCAGCGGTTTGCAAGGCTGCGCCGCAGCTGTTGCAGAACTTCATCTCCGCAGAGAGGGACTTGCCGCAAACGGGACACTGCTGCTCCGGTGCGACTGCCACCTCCGGTGCGGCAGTCATGCTGGCTCCGCACAGATTACAGAACAGCGCTTCCTCGTCCAGCAGGTTGCCGCAGACGGGGCAGGACTTTGTCACAGGCGCAGGAGCTTCTTCCACAGGCACCACCTCCGGAACCACAGGCTCCTCCACCGCAGGAATCACCGGCTCAAAAACAGGGTTCACTTCCTCCACCGGTTTCGGAATAATCGGATCAACTGCGGGAGTTTCCTCCACCGCCTTCGGTTTGAAGATAATGGTAGCCTCCATATCCGGCACGGCAGGCTCGGCAGGAACAGCTGGCTCCGCATAGGCGTTTTCCAAACCGGAACCCAACTCTTCATCCAGATAAGCAGGCTTGAAGGACGAACTAAATCGAGGCTCCACAGACGCAGGGGTACTCACCGGTGCTGCCACGGGAGCTTCCGCAGGAGGGGCCATTACCCGGGCACCGCAGCCGTTGCAGAACTTTGCACCGGACTTCAACGGCTTGCCGCAAGCCGTACACAGACTGACAGAGGCCGCAGGAGCAACAGAGGCCATCACCTTTGAACCGCAGCCGTTACAGAATTTGGCTCCAGCAGTCAAAGGTCTACCGCAAACAGCACAGAGAGCAGGACGGGCCGCTCCCAAATCCGCACCTGCGCCGAAGGAGCTGTCCATGCGAACAGGGCCACGGCTGACCACCAGCTCCGAGCTTCCGCACACACGGCACCGGTACACGCCGTCCGGCACCTTGCAGCCACATTGATTACATATCATGTATGTTCCCTCCTCTTAATTAATCATCGTTTCCGGAATGCATCCGTTTGAAACAATTCAATCGCACAACTACAATATCAAAGATCCCCGGGGCGGAAGAATGGGTTTCCGCTCTGGGTGGTGGGCTGGATTACATCCGGCACAAAGGGGCGTGGCGCAGCCACCGGTACCGCCGCCACAGGGACATTCTGCTCCGCAGGCACGAACAGCGCCTGAAATACCTCCTCCGCTGTGGGCCGATCTGCTGCCTCCGGCAAAAGCATTCTGCCAATCAGCTCCGCCACGTCTGCGGGGATGCCGTCCAGCATGGTCAGGGGCAACCCCTTCGCCACCGCCTCGCCGGGGTAGCTGCACTCCCGATGGTCGAAGGCTGGCAGTCCGCCGGTGAAGTACTGGTGGAACAGCACGCCCATAGAGAACACATCCATTTTACAGGTCAGGCTCACTGACTCGCCCCAGATACTCCGGCATGCCTCCGGCGAGAAGTAGACCAAATCGCCCACGATCTCATCTCCCGCCGCAGGAGGGGCGGATTCCAGAAAGCTGGCGTCAAAATCAATGATTTTTGCCGTTACCGTACCGCTGGAGGTGCGGGTGAACAGCACATTATCATGCTTCAAATCCGCATGAACGATGCCGCCCCGATGAAAGCTGGCAACGCTGTGGGCGATGATGGCGCACAGCCGCCGCTTGCGCTGGTCGGACAACTGCTTGATGTTGGAGATGTTCATGGACAGCGGCTGAATCTTCGGCATAGAAATATAATACTTGGAGCCGATGCGAAAAAATTCCGTGACCCGCACCGCATTGCCGTCGGAATTGATATTCAGCTGGTGATACAGCGTCTTCTTCTGCTGCTCGAACTGGCGGCATTTTTCAATCTTCCGCTGCAACCGCTCTGGGCTGGACACGGTATCATTTTCGGGATATTTGGGGCTCAAAAATTGCTTGATGAAATACTCTCGGCCATCCTTTACGCCGTAGCCCCAAACGGAATAGCCGCTGTTTTGACTGGACAGCTCGCCAGTCAGTTGATAGTTTCCCAGCATTTCCATCAGGTATTTCCATCCTTCATAAATCTTAAATAATTATCCTTATAGCCCTGCCACAATTCTATACGGGTCTGCCGATCCTCCACCGGCAGGCCTGCCAGTTTCGTTAGACAGGTATCCCGTAGCATGGCGAAGCGTCCGGCCAGTGCCGTTTGCAGCCGCTTCAAATCCAAGTCGCCATAGGCCGCCATGCACAGGCTGTAATCGTCACCGGCCACCTGTCCAATAGTCTGATACAGCCGTTCCTCCCACTGGGCAAGGCTCTCCGCCGCCATCAAATTTTGTAGCAGCAGGCCTTCAAATTCCATGGGCGTAGTCACATAGCCAAAGCAGCCATCCGTAGCAGCGAACACTAAAAAGGGCTTATCCATCCGGACACTGCGGCAATGGAGCGTCAAAGCCCGGTCAGCGCAGAGGATATTTTTCAGCACGCCGTCCTCATAAAGATTTTCCATGGGATCCGGCACGGAGGTATCGTCCACCGTCAGCTGAGCCAAACCTTTCTCATCCAGAATGTACACTCTGGAATCGCCCGCCCAAATGGCGCTGACAGTCTGGGTGCCATCCTTTTCCTGCTGGATCAACGCCGCCGCAACGGTGGTGGGCAGCGTTCGCACCATGGAACCTCGAATCTCGAAGCCCTCCTTCGGCGGCTGGTACTCATGCAGCCGCTCCTTCACTGCGGGAGTTAGGCAATCTTTTACAAACTCCTCCGCTGTCATTTCACTGGGGAAGGTCTGGCAAAACTGGTCGAAGAACACGCCGGAACAGAATCGGGATGCCATATAGGCCTCGGATTTATCCGAATAATGGGCGTGTTTTCGGGCACCGGCGCCGCCGCAGCCGTCGAAAACCGCCACCATGCCCGCAGTGTCGCAAAAGCAATGGCAGTAGCTATCCTCGCCATTTTCGGGGATCATTTCCCGACTGAACGACAGTATGAAATTCAGCGGCAGCTTGCTTCCCATAGGGAAATCACCTCGGTTATGATTATTTTACACGGAATTGGCGATGGCGTTGAGGATTTCGTTATAGCTCTTCTCCGCCAGACCGTTACCGGCAGCAGAGGGAATATGCACCGTGTTGTCCCAGTTCTGGGAGATGTAGCTCCAGCCGTTCTCATCGGGAGCGAACAGCACCAGACGCTTGGAGTTACTGTTCATGCCGTCCCACCAGTCGTTCAGCTCCGACATATTCTGGGGCATACCGTTGGGATAGTACTTGGATCTGCGGCCGTAGCCCAGCTCGTGGGTACCCGCATCGGTCCAGACCACGATGACCTGACGGCCACGGGCGCTGGCGGTGTTCCACTTAGACTTGATGGCGTAGGCCAGAGCCTCCAGACCGTCCTCGGGGATATCGCCGCCGCCGTCGGCGTGGATGCTGCGGATGCAGGCCTCGAACTCCGCCGTCTGCTGGGGCAGCAGGAAGAAGTCAGTGACCATCATCGCATTCTCCTTATCGGCAATGTAGTCACGGAACACCACCACGCGAACACGCAGCTGGTGGACACGCTTCTGCTTCTTATGCATGATCTGGATGAAGTCGTTATAGAAATTCATGGCGTTCTGCTTGACCATATTGATGATCTTGGTCTGAGAGCCGGACACGTCCTCCATGGAGCCGGTGGCGTCGATGCAGAATACCATATCCACCGTGTAGTCCATGGAATGGCTGGTGGTTTCAGGGGCGGTCTGAGGGTAGTTCATTTCGTTCATTTTCTTTTCCTCCTTAAATGTCACACGGCAACGCCCGTATCGGGCTGCGCCTCAGTATTTTGCTCGGGTTCGGCTGCATCTGCCAGCTGGAAATCGATGCCGAAGGTCTGGCTCTTGCCGTCCTCCGTCTGGACGACCTCCAGCACACAACTGGCGGCCGCCTCCTGTTCACCGTCCATGATATTGGTGAAGAAGGTATAAATCTCCTCGGAAACCTCCAGCGTATAACGTACACCGGCAGTGATGGTTTCTCCTGTTTGGATACTGGTTACCTGCTCGTACTGGCAATGCCAATTGAGAGGGTTTCCCTGACGGTCGCTCAGCACCGCATCATCGAAGTCCTCGGAGGTGCCTGCCTGGAATTCATCGTAGTTATCGATGAAGGATTCCAGAAGCTTGATCTCCAGCTTGTAGACCCCGTTATCCTCAGTGGGAACGACCTCCACCCGATTGCCGTACACTTGGTTGCCGTCCTCATTTTCTACGTAATTGGCGAAACAAATGCCGCCCTCCATTTTCTCACTGATCAGCGCTTCCCGCAGAGCGTCAAGGCCATCAAAGCGACTCTTGTCCTTGATGAACATGGATCCGTTCGCAGGTGTTTCCTGCACCGTGAAGCCCCAGCTATCGGGCACGGTGACTTCCGGCTCCTGAGGCAGCTCCACCGGCGCATCCGTGGAAGGCTCCGTGGGCTTCTGCTGCTCGTGCTTATCGTCCTGATTGGGGAACTGCTCGAACTTATCATCGGGCACAGGGGCAGGTCTGTCATCCGGCCGCTCCGGCATCTGGTTATCCTGCAAATGAGAGGAGAACTTGCTGTTGAGCATGTCCATATCCTTTTCCATACCGTTCAGGCGCTTGTCCAAATCACCCTGACGCACCATCAGCACGATCAGCATAATCACAATCACCAGCGCCACCAGCGCAAAAATGCCCAACCGCATCAACGCCATCTGTTCCGCCTTCTTCTTGGCGGCGGCACGGCGTGCCAGTTCCTGAGGATCCGGCGCGGGAGGTGCCGCCGGCGCTGCCACAGGCGCCGCTGCCACCAGCGGTGCGGGATTGGACACCAAGCCGTAAAATCCTCCGCAATCCGATAGGGCGGGAATCTCTCGACCGCAACGGGCACACTTCTTGTCCCCCGCCTTGACCGTACCGCCACACCATTTACATATCATCCTCATTCCCTCTTTTCTCAACGTATTCTCTGCCCGCAAATCAGGCAGAAGCAATAACTGGAATCATTTTCGCCCTCGCAGCCGGGGCAGACCAGCTTACCTGTTACCGGTGGCTGTTGATACAGCGTCAGCTGGGCGCTGGCCGGCTGGCCGGCTGACCGACTCACCGTTTTCGCTTTTGGCGTAGCCGTATGGGTCATTCGTACCTTGACCACCGGTGCCGCACCGCTACCCGTTGGGTAACTGGTAGTGGGGTAGCTGGTGGTTGGGTAGCTGGTGGTTGGGTAGCCGGTGGTTGGGTAGCCGGTGGTGCCGCGCTTCGCAGCCATCTCTGCCCATTCCCGCTCCTCACGTTCTTTTTTGGCGTGCCGCACCTGTAAAATAACTAAAACCACCAACGTGGCGAGCAACGCAAGCAATAGCCATATCCCTGGCTCCATTGTAAACCGCCTTTCCGATTTGCCTCGTGGGTCAAATCCATCATTTCCTACATTTTATCACAAGATTTGACCATGTGCAACCTGTATTTTCCCATATTCTCCCTAAATATCCCATACCTTCACACGCTTGACGGATCGTGAAATCTATGGTATAATACCTTGGACAATTGGATAGTGTTTCGTGGCAGGTCGGGCGTATGGCTCCCCTGCTGAACAAGATAATCGGGTGCGATTCCCGAACGGTACCGCCGCTGTAAACGCAGAGCCGTCCTCTTTTGACGAAAGTCAGCCACTGGGCAACTGGGAAGGCAGAGGATGTCGTGAGGTTCCCCAGACCTCAGATGCGCAAGTCAGAAGACCTACGAAATACGTTGCTCCTGCGTTCCGCGCGCTACGGAACGTGACTGTCACGAAAAACGGCCGTGGCACCCTTGGGGGTGCCACGGCACTTTGCATTTCAGGAGGTTAAAAAATAATGCAACAACGAAAAAATACATTGATTATCATCGTCGCTGTCGTAGCATTTTTGGCAATGGTAGCAACCATGCTGGGCATCTGGTGGTTCAATCGCCCCACCCCGAAGCCGGTAGACGCCGACACCACCCCAAAATCCACCGGCGAGGATGGCACCGTTTACTACAAGACCATCACCGTGCAGGTGATCCACAGCGACGGCGCCGGCAGAACCTTCACCTACGATACCAACGCCGACTATCTGGGCGAGGTCCTCTACGAGAAGGGGCTGATTAAGAACGAAGGCGCGGACGAGGGAATGTTTAACATCGTTGACGGCGAGAAGGCGGATTGGAACGAAAACAAGAGTTACTGGGGACTATACGTAGGCGAGGAATACGCCATGCAGGGCGTTGACGACACCCCCATCAACGACGGCGACAGCTTCAAGCTGGTGTACACCATTGGGTAAGAAGCTGACCGTTCGGGAAATCACACTTTTCGGAATGCTGGCGGCCATGACCTTTGGCGCCAAGTGGGTCATGGCCCCGCTGCCAAACATCGAACCGGTAAGCCTGATGGTGCTGGTATTCGGAGCGGTGTTCGGCTGGAAGTCGCTGTTTCCGGTGAGCGTGTATGTTGCCGCGGAGATTTTGTTCTACGGTCTGGGGACGTGGAACTTCAATTACCTGTATATCTGGACCGTGCTGGCCGTTGCCGCCATCTGCCTGCGTCGGATGGAGCATCCACTGGGCTGGGCAGTGCTGTCCGGCACCTTCGGACTGGCCTTCGGAGTTTTGTGCGCACCGGTGGATGTGGTTATCGGCGGCTGGAGCTATGCGGTAGCTAAGTGGATTTCCGGTATTCCCTTCGATTTGATGCACTGCGCCGGCAATTTCGTGATCGCACTGCTGCTGTTCAAGCCCTTGCGTAATCTGACCGCAAAACTCTACCGCCGTATGAGGCAATAAATTATCGTTTACAGTACTACGCAAGGCGGCCTCCCTCTGACGAGGGAGGTGGGCAGCCCGGAGGGCTGACGGAGGGAGAGAAAAGGTTGCATTTACCACTTCGTTGGTACAAAACTGCATCTCTCCCCCAGTCAAAAATCAAAGATTTTTGCCAGCCCCCTCAAAATGAGGGGGGCAAGGGACGGTGCGTACTTTTAAACCGCTAAACGATAATTGTGGTTATCCCCTTAAGTAAGCACAATCATAAAACAACAAAAACGTAGCGAAGAAGCTGTCAATGCTTCTAGTTGGCTTGCGAACTCACAACGATAATTTACACTCCAATCAACAAAACACAGCTGCCGGTGTGGCAGCTGTGTTTTTTGTTATACTTCCTTGTACATGGCAGAAGCGTCGTCCTTGCGGACGGTTTCCGCAATTTGCAGAACTTCCACCGCCACGGTGCGAGTGCCCAGGGCGATTTCAATCTTATCGCCCACCTTCACCTCGTAGCTGGCCTTCACCACACGACCGTTGACGCTGATGCGCCCATTGTCGCAGGCCTCGTTGGCCACGGTTCTGCGCTTAATCAGTCGAGATACCTTCAGATATTTATCCAGCCGCATTACTTCGATACGCTGTCCTTCAGCGCCTTGCCTGCCTTGAACACGGGCACACGGGAGGCGGCGATTTCGGTAGCCTCGCCGGTACGGGGGTTACGGCCGGTGCGGGCGGCACGCTCTTTGACCTCGAAGCTGCCGAAGCCGGTGAGCTGAATCTTGTCGCCCTCAGCCAGAGCGGCGGTGATGGCGTCGATGGCTGCGGAGATGACCTTCTCGGTATCCTTCTTGGTCACGCCGGAGCGCTCCGCCACTGCATTGATCAGTTCTGTCTTGTTCATGTTTACACCTCATAATTTTAATATATCAGCGATTTTCTCGCCTTTTGGAAGAAGTACGCAATCCTCACGGGTGAAGGCCCGCAGCTTCACGGCGCAGACCAGATAGACCAGTGCGCCAACGGCGATGGGGCCGCCGCAGAGGATGATGTTGCTGCTGATGCCCAGCATTTTCAAACCGTACCAGCAGCCGAAGGTGACACCGCCCATGACAGCGGCAGAAAGCAGCCCCCGGAGCATATTTTTGACGATTGCCGGAGGATCTTTCAGCACCACCTTCATGGTAATCAGATTCAAAACCGTAATAATAAAATAGCTCAGCAAGCTGCCAAGGGGAGTACCGAGGATGCCGATGTGGGGATTGCCGGTAAGAATCAGCACCGCCGCCAATTTGATAAAGCCGCCCACGAACATATTCACCACAGGCAGCACCGCATGGCCGTTGGCCTGCATGATGGCGTTGGTCAGAAGCACCGTAGCGTTGAAGACGATGCAGATGCCCAGCACGCACATCAGGCTGGAGGCAAGCTCCAGTCGCTCGCCGGAGTAGCCGCCCAGCAGCGCCGTCACAGGCTCCGCCAGCACTGCCAGTCCCACCGCACAGGGCATGGTAATCAGGGCCGTGACCCGGGCGGAGGATTCTGCCGTGGCACGGGCAGCCTGCCGGTTTCCTGTGGTCAGCTGGGCGGTAATGGCCGGGATGATGCTGATGGTCACGGGGGTGATGAAGGCACAGGGCATATTGAAGATCTTCTGGGTGAAGTTGTAGATGCCCTTCTGGATATTGGCCTGATTCTCAGACATCATATCCTGTAGCCGTCCCATATATACACCGGTTTCCAACACGGTCAGCAGCTGCAGACCGGCAGCGCCAATGGTAATGGGGATGGCGATGGCCAACAGATTTTTGGCAATCGTTCCACGGCTTTCGGTCTGCTTTCCGGTATTGGGCAGCTCCCGATAGGCCTTGTGGAAGGTGAATTTCAGATACACGGAGCCCACCAAGCAGCTCAAAGTCACGCCCAGAATAGCACCGGCAGCGGCCAGTGCGTAGTCGTTGGTGAAATGTAGCACCAAAAGCGCCAGCGAAAGTCCGGCAATCAGCTTGCAGAAAGCCTCCAGCACTTGAGAAATAGAGGTGGGCATCATGTTGCTCTGGCCTTGGAAGAAGCCCCGGTAGGTACTCATCAGGCAGATGAGCAGACAGGCCGGACCCAGTGCCGCAATGGCAGCCCATGCGTCGTTGTGGTTGAGCAGTCGGGCCAAAGGCTTGCAGAAGAAGACCATCAGCGCCGTGCCTGCAAGACCCAGCCCCAGAAAAATTGCTCTGGAAACGGAGTAAATCTTGCGAACCTGCTTATAGTTGCCCAGGCTGCTGGCTTGAGAAATGATGCGGCTCATGGCCACGGGCAAACCGGCGGTGGAAATCATCAGCAGCAAGGTGTAGATCTCATAGGCGGTGGAATAGAAGCCGAAGCCGTCATCGCCGATGATGCGTTTGAGGGGAATGGAGTAGAAAGCGCCAATGATTTTTACCATGGCAACCGACATGGCCAGCAGCGCCGTGCCATGTAGAAAGTTTTGCTTTTTGGTTTCAGCCATGTTTGCCTCCTTTTTGGTCGTCGAACAGCTTCGGAATGGCGTAGGAGGTCAGCTCCTCCACCACTTCTTGCAGGTCGATGGTGGGCCACTGGCCGTTTTGATACAGGATTCGTCCCCGAACCATGGTCATGGCCACGTCGCCGCCCTTGGCGCTAAACACCAGACCGTTCAGCACATTATGGCTGGGCATCAGGTGGGGGGCGGAGAAATCCACAACCGCCAAATCCGCATCCAATCCAACCTTCAGCATACCGCACTCTTCCGCACGCCCCTGGGCTCTGGCACCGCAGACGGTTGCCATCATCAGCGCCGCGGGAGCGGGCAAAGCGGCTGCATCGCATGATGCGGCACGGGCTTTCAGTGCGGCGAAACGCATCACTTCAAACATGTCCAGATTGCCACTTTCGATGGCACCATCGGTGCCGAGGGCAACGTTCATGCCGGCTTTCACGCAGGGCAGGATGTCGACACTCTTTTGACCGGCCTTGGGGGCGGACAAGGGTAGCGCCACGACGGAGATTTTCCGCTTGCCCAGCAGTGTCTTATCCTCGTCGTTGAGGTAGCCGCAGCCGGCGGCGGTGGTGGGCAGGCTGAACAGCCGGTGGCAGTCCAGTAGCTCCGCCGGTGTCAGCCCCGTCCGATCCAGGCAGGAATCCACCTCGCTCTGGGTCTGCGCCAAATGAAGCTGCAAGCCCAGCTTCTGCTCGCTGGCATAGCCCAGCAGGCCCTCCCAGAGCCGGTGGTTGGAGGTATACTCGGCGTAGATGCCTGCGTCAATCTTAATGCGGCCGTCATCATGGCCGTGCCACTTCTCCACCATCCGGCAAAGCTCCTGACATTGCTCGTCGGTGTCAAAATCGAAGTCCTCGTTGGGGTCAATGAACCGGTAGGCGCTGAGGGCCAGATTGCCCTTGATGCCGGTTTCGGCGATGGCTTCGGCGGTGGCGTTGGGGTAGTAGTACAGGTCGGAAACGGAGGTGATGCCGAAGCGCAGACACTCGGCAATGGCCAGCTTCGCCGCCGCTTTGGCGCAACGGGAGTCCATTTTGTCCTCCTTCTGGAGCTGGGCATCCAGCGCCTCTGCGCCGGTCAGGTCATCGCACAGGCTCCGCAGCACGGCGGTGGCCAGATGGGTGTGGCAGTTGATAAGACCGGGGATGGCCACCATGCCGGTGCCATCGATGATGGTGGCAGGCTTTTCCTCCGGCGCTTTTTTATCCAGATAGGAAATCTTGCCGTCGGTGATGCCGATGTAAGCCCCGAACAGCACATCCATTTTCTCATTCATCGTCACCGCAGTGACGTTTGAAATCAGGGTATCCAATCAAATTCTTCCTTTCATCGGATAAATTATCGTTTAGCGGCTTAAGCGCCGCAGGCGCTATACCTTCCCCCGGGGGGAAGGTGGCCGAGCGCAAGCGAGGTCGGAAGGGGAATGGCGAAA
>SVME01000115.1 GCA_015067605.1 Oscillospiraceae bacterium | reverse complement strand
CTCCCGAGGATGCCGGATCCTTCTTTTGCAGCTTCAGAGTCAGATACCGCTTCAGTCCAATCAGGCGGGCGGCATCCTCGGGAGCCGCAGCGGGAACCCAGCTTGCAAGGCAGCGAATCACTTCCTGATACCGGCCCAAATCGTAATAAACATAGGCTAGCGTGGCGTTCATCAGCACCGATTCCTCTGAGGCGGACAAGTCCGCAGACAGCCGTGCGCTGTTGAGGAAACCGTGCATATGGCGCACCCGATTGGCGATTTGATCCATCTGCTCCAGATGCAGCAGCATACCCAGCTTGTCCTGAATGGAAACAGCGGAGGGGTTGCGTAATGTGGCGACGGAGTGCCGGTAGTAGCGATGGTCATTGGTACGGGGATTCAGCCGGTTGATGAAAATCTCGCTGTAACCGGGCACCAGTACATGACAGGTGGGGAAGCCCAGCGTCGCGCTATTGCATACCAGAATCTCGTGTCCCATGTCGCCAAAGTATTCGATACACTCTTTCAGCAGCGCCTTATTCCCATTGCCAGTGAAGCCCACGGAATCGTTGAAGGGATAGGAAGGACAACCAGTGAAAAAGTTGGGAGATTTTGTCCACGCACCGTAAGTAAATTCGTTAACCACATTGGTCAGAGAGGCACTGTCGGCGGTGTTGTAGGTGAAATCCGTAAACTGGCCGATGCTATGGATGCTACGCCCTTGGAAGGTTTCTGTCAACGCCCGTTCCAGTGCAATCTCAAAGATGGGGTAAGCACCGAAATGGGTGTGATACTTGCCGGTGGCCTGATGGATAAAGCAGGCGCAGACCACAGGGAACTTCTTGCCCAGAGAACAGTCCTTGATGATAACCTTGAAGCCCTGACTGCGGACGTAGGAAATGATATCATAGGCGGTTTTGCTTGTGCGAAGCACCGCCTCCGGCACTTCCGGAGGGGTCAGATTGTTTAGTAGAATTTCGTTTTGATGACGGCGTTCCACCACCTCACTGAGTGCCTGAACGATGGCCTCCTCAATGGAATTGCCAGCGGCGCAGCCGTTGCTGCCGTAGACCCGCAGGCGCATATCGTTGGGGAAGAAATCCGGCTGTCCGGTGGTGATATTATAGCAAGGTACGCAGGGCACCTTGTCCTGATTGGTGGCAAAGGGCTGCAAAAGCGCCTCCGGTGTCAGTCTGACATCCATAAAATCCGCCAGTCGCTGTGCCAGCTTATCATAACGTTGCGGGTGAGCGGCGATGAGGTCAGCAGGAGCAATGGAGGTATATTTGGTTTCATCGAAGGAGTAGCTGCCGTCCTTCTGCATACCGGGAGCGCCGGTGAAGCCAAGCTGCAGCCGTTCCATCAGCTCGCCGTAGCCGCTGGCACGGGCGAACTCCGGCGTTAGACCCTTGCCGTTGACGCTGAAGCTGGTGCCGGGGATGCTAATCCGCAGGGCATGGCAGAAGGGCACCTTGGATTCAAACCAGAATTCCTCGGTTTCAATGCCATTTTCACGAAGAATGGAAAGTATTTTATCTACGGTCGCTGTGGGGCGTGCATCCTTGAATTGGGCATCACGCAGAGTTTCGTTCATGTCCATAGGCCGGTTCCTCTCAAGATAATTTGTATCATTATAGCAGGAGGGGCGACGGCTGTCAATTTATAGTGATAAAATCACGGAAAAATCCGATGTTTTCGGGTATGATAACAAAAAGGAGGGAACCTTATGGAACGAGTATACGATATGATTATCATTGGCGGCGGCCCCGGAGGGTACACAGCGGCGCTGTATGCCGCTCGTGCGGGGCTTAAAACGGCGGTGGTGGAGAAGTTGTCTGCTGGCGGGCAGATGGCGCTGACCAGTCAAATCGACAATTATCCCGGCTTTCCGGAGGGAATCGACGGCTTCACCTTGGGTGAGCAGATGCGCTCCGGTGCAGAACGGTTCGGTGCGGAAACGCTGCTGGCAGAGGTGACGGCGGTATCACTGTCCGGAATCCGGAAGCGGGTGGATACGGATGAGGGGACGTTGTATGGAAAAACCGTGGTGCTGGCTACCGGCGCAGATCCTCGCAGACTGGGACTGCTCAAGGAGCAGGAGCTGTCGGGGCGGGGGGTCAACTACTGCGCCGCCTGCGACGGGATGTTCTACAAGGGCAAAACGGTGGCGGTGGTAGGCGGCGGCAATTCTGCGGTGGCAGATGCGTTACAGCTGAGCCGTGTGGCCAGCCGGGTGATTTTGATTCATCGCAGAGATAGTCTGCGTGCCACGAAAATCTATCACGAAGCGTTGAACAAGGCGGAAAATATTGAGATTCTGTGGAACAGTGCGGTGGTGGAGCTGCTGCATGAGCAAAAGCTCACCGGCGTGATGGTGGAGAATTTGCAGACCGGGCATGTGGAGCCACTGACCTGCGACGGCCTGTTTATCAGCATCGGACGGAAGCCGGCTTCGGAGCTGGTGGCGGGACAGCTGACGCTGGATGAAGGCGGTTATGTGGTGGCGGACGATTCCACACGCACCAACATTGCCGGCGTGTATGCAGTTGGGGATGTTCGCACCAAGGCGCTGCGGCAAATCGTTACCGCTGTGGCCGATGGCGCCGCCGCCGTCCATTACGCTGAGGAATACCTGGCGGAAATAGGGTAAATCGTATCGTTAATAGCTAAATTATCGTTTAGCGCACCAAACAACACGTCATTGCGAGCCCCGCAGGGGCGTGGCAATCCCCAAAGGATTTAGACACATTCCGAAGGCGCTGTCATTGCGAGGAGCGAAGCGACGTGGCAATCTCCTGATACAACGTTGAATATTTACAAACTTTT
>SVME01000026.1 GCA_015067605.1 Oscillospiraceae bacterium | reverse complement strand
CCACCGGGCATCTGGGAAAGAATCTCCTCCATGGAGCCCATGGACTTGATCTGCACCAGCTGATCATAGTAATCCTGCAAGGTAAAGCGGTTGCTACGGAGCTTTTCCTCCATCTCGGCGGCCTTCTTAGCATCGAATGCCTTTTCCGCCTTCTCAATCAGGGACAGCACATCGCCCATGCCGAGGATTCGGGACGCCATCCGATCCGGATGGAAGGGTTCGATATCCTCCAGCTTTTCGCCCATACCGGCAAACTTAATGGGTTTTCCGGTAATGGCACGAACGGACAAAGCCGCACCGCCTCTGGCATCGCCGTCCAGCTTACTGAGCATGACGGAATCAATATCCAACCACTCGTTAAAGCTCTGGGCCGCATTCACCGCATCCTGACCGGTCATGGCATCCACAACCAGCATGATTTCGTTGGGCTTAACGGTTTCCTTGATATTCTTCAGCTCGTCCATCAACGCTTCGTCGATGTGCAGACGGCCAGCGGTATCCAGAAACACCATATCATGACCATGCTGACGGGCGTAGAGAATTGCCTCTTTCGCAGTCTGGACAGGATTCTGAGTGCCACGATCAAACACGGGAATCCCCAACTTCTCGCCGCAGACCTTTAACTGGGTAATGGCGGCGGGACGGTAAATATCGCAGGCCACCAGCAGCGGATTCTTGCCCTGCCGCTTCATCAAGCCGGCCAGCTTGGAACCGTTGGTGGTCTTACCTGCACCCTGCAGACCCACCAGCATAACCACAGTGGGGCCGTTGGGATTGATGGTAATGTGCTTGGTATCGGAGCCCATCAGCTTGGTCAGCTCTTCGTTAACGATTTTGACAATCATCTGAGCAGGGGTCAGGGACTCCAGAACATCGGCGCCAACGCACCGTTCGGTGACGGACTTGGTGAAGTCCTTCACCACCTTATAGCTTACGTCCGCTTCCAAAAGCGCCATACGAATCTCACGCATGGCCTCCTTCACATCGGACTCCTTCAGGCGTCCTTTGCCACGGAGCTTCTTAAAGGCAGCGGAGATTTTTTCAGTTAAACCTTCAAATGCCATAGTTTACTCCTCAAGTGTCCTTACGGCGGCTGCAATTTGTTCCGCTTGCTCACGGATGGAGGCATCCTCGCTGTCCATCAAGCCAGAAACCGCAGCCAATATGGTTCGCACCGCACGGCGGGTCTGGAGGCTCCGGCGGACACAGCCGGTCTTTTCCTCCATATTGCGAAGAATCGCCTCCGCACGGCTTAAATTATCATACACACCCTGACGGCTGACCTTTAGTTCTTGGGCGATTTCTGCCAGAGAAAGGTCCTGATCATGGTACAGCTCAAAGCACATCTTCTGCCGCTCCGTGAGAAGCTCGCCGTAAAAATCATATAGCAGGGTCATCTCCAGTGCGTCCATCTGTGCCTCCTTGTCAAGTCATCTTGCTTGACACCTGACACATCATACACCATGTTTTCCCTTTTGTCAAGTATTTTTACTTGTCATTTAAAATTTTATAGCGCAGCCAGCACCGCTTTCAAAAATCGCCACGTCCGCTCCACAGATGCGATTTCCAGACGCTCACGGCTGGTGTGGATGTCCCGCATATTGGGACCGATGGACACACAATCCAGCCCCGGAAGCTTATCGCTGAGGATGCCGCACTCCAGTCCCGCATGAATGGCAACAACCTCCGGTTCTCCATTGAACAGCTTTCGATATACGTTCACCATGGTATCCCGCAGGGGCGAATCCTTTCGGTACTCCCATGCGGGGTACTCACCCATTTGGCTATACTCCGCATCATGAAACCGTGCCAGCTCACGCAGCTGGTTCAGCAAATCCTGCTTTTCCTGATTGACGGAGCTTCGCACCGCAAGGGTCATCCGCAGGTAATCCTTTTCCAGCTTCAAAATACCCAGATTCAGACTGGTTTGAACCAGCCCCTCAATATCCTGACTCCATGCTTGGACACCGTTAGGAGCAGCGCAGAGCAGACCAATGACCTTCGCCGTATCCTGCGTGGACAGAGCGTTGCCGCCAAAGGCATCCACATCATCGCCGGTGATGACCAACTCCGGTTCATCATATTTCTCGTTGATTTCCTGCTGGAGCTGGGCGATGACATCGTTGATTCGCTCGATGTGGCTACCCATAGCCACTAGCGTGGCAGTGCAGGAACGGGTAATGGCGTTATCCTTGGAGCCACCCTCCAGCTTTGTCAGACACAGGGGCATCAGCTGCTGGATACGGCTGAGCAACTGGCCCATGACCTTGCTAGCATTGGCCCGGTTTTTATGAATCTCCACGCCGGAGTGACCGCCCTGTAGCCCATCCACAATCAGTTTAATGCAAGGGCCATAGACCGCACGACGGGAAATAGGCAGCGTAATAGTAGCTTTGGCACCGCCGGCGCAAGACACGGTGAAAATCCCCTCCTCTTCGGAGTCGATATTCAGCATCGTTCTACCATTTAGGCAGAAAAGGTCTATGCCGGTGGCGCCCTCCATGCCGGTTTCCTCGTCCACGGTGAAAACACACTCCAGCGGCGGGTGAGCCACGGAATCCTCTGCCAGCAGCGCAAGCGCATAAGCCAGAGCAATGCCATCATCGCCGCCCAAGGTAGTACCTTTGGCGAAAACCCACTGGCCGTCATGGGAAACATCCAAACCCTCGGTGGCCATATCGATGGGAGAATCCGCATCCTTCTCGCAAACCATATCCATATGACCTTGCAGAATCACAGGGGGATGATTCTCGTAACCGGCAGTGCCGTCCTTGAAAATGATAACATTGTTCAGCTGATCTTGCACATAATGCAGTCCATGGCTCTTGGCAAATGTCGCAAGATAATCACTGATTGCTTTGGTGTTACCCGAACCATGTGGTATTCGGCATATATCCTCGAAATAGGAAAATACGCTTGCAGGTTCCAAGTCAGTCAATTTCAAACTACTCATAATTGCTCCTTTCACGCAAAGAAACGAGGCAGAGAAGATACTCTGCCTCGCAACGCACATATTACATTACTTTACCAGATGCAGGGACAGAGTCAGCAGAACCCAGACCAAAGCAACCCACTTCGTAATGGTAGCCAGAATCCGATCCATGGAACCTGTCTTGTTCTTACCCATGTAGGTTTCGGAATTGCCGGAGATGGCACCCAGACCAGCCTCTTTACCGGACTGCAGCAGCACAACAACAATCAGCGCAACACTGAAAACCAACTCAGCAATCGTCAGAACGTTCTTCAACATATCAATAACCTCCCTCCGCCCATGGGGCATCAAAGATAGCACTCCATAAAGAGTTTTACACATAGCTGTACTATCTTATCACATCTTTCGGCGGATTTCAAGTACTATTTTAATTATTTCTGCACCCAATTTCCTGTAGCAAGGCAATTGAGGTAGCTTTCGATGAAGGGATCCAGCGCACCGTCCATAACACCATTGACGTTAGAGGTCTCGCAGCCGGTGCGGGTATCCTTCACCAGCGTATAGGGCATGAACACATAGTTACGAATCTGGCTACCCCATTCGATTTTCTGCTGGACACCCTTGATGTCCGCGATGGTTGCCAGATGCTCACGCTCACGAATCTCAACCAGCTTACTGCGCAGCATACGCAGACAGGTCTCCTTATTCTGGAACTGGCTACGTTCCGTCTGGCAGGACACCACAATGCCGGACTTATGAATCAGTCGCACAGCGGAGGATGTCTTATTGATATGCTGACCGCCTGCACCGGAGGAACGGAACACCTGCATCTCGTAATCCTCAGGACGAATCTCGAAGTCCTCGGAGTCATCCTCAATTTCGGGAATCACTTCGATGGCAGAGAAGGAGGTCTGACGGCGGGCATTGGCATCAAAGGGCGACACACGAACCAGACGATGAACACCGCTCTCCCCTTTCAGGAAACCATAGGCATTGTCGCCCTCGATCATGATGGAGGCGGATTTCAGGCCGGCTTCGTCGCCCTCCTGGTAGTCCATAATCTTATAGGTGAAGCCATGGCGCTCCGCCCAGCGGGTATACATCCGGTACAGCATCTGAGCCCAGTCCTGAGCCTCGGTACCGCCGGCACCGGCCTGAAAGCTCATCATAGCGTTGTTCTTATCGTACTTGCCGGTGAGCAGAGTTTCCAGGCGGCAGGATTCCATTTCGGAAGCCAGTGCGGCGTAACCCTCTTTCAGCTCGTCCAGCATAGAATCGTCATCTTCCTCGGCGGCCATTTCGCAGATGGTCATCAAATCATCCCATGCGTTTACCATCTTCTGATAGCGCTCGATTTTGTTCTCCGCCTGACGGGTCTTGACCACGATTTTCTGACTCTTTTCCGGATCATCCCAGAAGCCGGGGGCCTCCTGCATGGCATGGAGTCGCTCCAGCTCGTTTTTCAGACCCTCGATATTCAGCGAAGCCGCAAGACCGTCCAGCGCAGGACGGCAGTCATTCAATTTCTGTTTATAGCTGTCAAATTCAATATTCATGGCAGTCTACTCTCCAAATCAAAACATTCCGATATATTATAGCCCAAACAGAGCATTATGTAAAGAGAAAATTATCTTTGCTCTGACCGTCGGTGAAGGTGCTGTACACTGCGCCAACACTGGCGATGATTTCCTTGACCCGGTCGTAGGAGCAATTCTCTCGGTACTGACAATCGGCACAGGACTTCAAATCGCAGGACAGCAGATATCCGTCATAGGGGGAGCGACCGTTATCCAAGCGCTCGTACAAAGCACGCACAGGCTCCGCATCAAAGAACTTACCCAGAACCAGCCGAATCTTTTCACCGGATACACCACTGGACAGCAGCTTCAAGTACATTCCCACGCAGGCAAAATAATCTCTCGTCTGCTCGTCAGAGTAACGGCGCAGGGCCTCCAGATAGCTCACCGCTGCAGGATACTGCTTCAGTCGCCATGCCGCATAGGAAAGCGTCGCATACAACAGTCGGCGGGTGTTGCCCACCAGCGGCAGGCCTGCCAAGCCCGCGAAATTATCCTTGCGGGAAAGCATGGACTTAATCTTATTGTGGAACATCAACAAAAACGCCAGCCCTGCTTCATTTGCGGCAGTGGGATTTCGCAGAACCTTCGCAGCCTCCGCACCCATAGCATATTCCCCTACCGGCTCCGTCAGCAGCATGCCACGGGTTTCGGAGAATCCGGGCACCACGAAATGATAGCTGCAGAATCCAAGGAAGGAGAAATTGCGCACATACACCGGACGACCCAGCTTCCGATACAGCCCCAGCATATACTCCAGCAGCTGACCGTTGCTCTTGCCGCTGTTATCCTCGAAGTCAGTACAGGGGCGCTGGCAGGTCAGCTCCTCGGCAAAGAAATCCACGGTAAACAGGCCGTTGCCGGTTTCCATCTGATTCAGCGCATTATGGGAATAGGGAACATCGGTGATGCTTTTCAGGATGCTGTTGGCATGGGATGAGCTGAAGGTTTCCAAATCCTTACCCTGAAAAATCTCCGTCAGTGTGCGGTTGATGGCGATTTCCAGAACCGGATCAGCACCGATATTCACCACATAATCCTGTGTCTTTTTGTTGATGATGCGGGTGGCGATGACCGGAAAACCATTATCCATAGACAGGTCGAAAACCTGCACATCATACTTGCCGGTCTGGCGAATCTTCTCGATAATCTTCGTGGCGGTGGTGAACTTAGACAGCACCTCATCCGGAATCACCGGCGATGCCTCGCCGCTCATCAGGCGAGTCAGAGTGCTACGGCGCTCCATCATCTCGGACAGGCCATGGACCCAAGCCTCCTCACGGCTATTACCAGCGCAACAACCATTGGTAGCATAAACGTGCTCCACGATGCCGGCAGGCAGGTACACATACTTATCCTCGAACAAGCTGTAGAATGGAACAACCCAGATTTTATCCTCGTCCGCAGCCGCATAGTCCTTGCACAGCTTCGCCAGTTTCTGGCGAGTAAGGCCGTGACCGTAGCTTTCAATCACATAGTCCATCCACTCGCCCTCGGCCACCAGCTCAGCCATGGTCATAAACTTTCCATCCGGTGCAAAGCGGTGCAAATCCGTAGCGGGATCCCGTCCGATGGACTGGAACTTATACAAAAACAGGCCGCACTGGAGACGCTCGATGAACTCTGCATAGGCGCTGGCTCTGGAGAGATTCTGGGTAACGCCCTTGCCGTTGGAGAAAAAGGGATAGCCCCCCTCCACAGCCACATGGGAGCTCCAGCAATTATCAATACCGGCATTTCTTCCTTTTTCCTCCAGAACGATACCAACGCCCTTCAAAATCTCCTGAATCCGCTGGATGGTCTGCTCCGGACTTGTATCCTTAAACTTCTCGTCTATATGCAGCATAGAAACGCCTCCATAATTTCGCCAATTATATCATACAGTTTACCAGAAATACCGCTCTTTGTCAAAACAAAAATCCGCAGGAATGACTCCTGCGGATTTTATCTTACTTTTCCTTCTTCTTGCTGCGCTCAGCCTTCTTGGCAGCGACAGCCTTGGCCCGCTCTTCCATGACCTTTTTCTTCTGTTCAGCAGCAGCGGCCACGGCGGTATCATTAGAGGACAGCGCCCACTTCATGAACTCAACGCGCACCCGATCGGCACTGGTCTCAATAACAAAGCGGTCTTCCTTGATGTCAACCACAATGCCCACGATGCCGCCAATCGTGGTGATCTGGTCGCCAACCTTAAGCGAAGAACGCATCTCCTCTGCTTCCTTCTTGCGCTTGTTCTCAGGCCGGATCAGCATGAAGTAGAAAATACCAATCATACCGACAAGCATGATAATCATACTAGCATCCATCTTAAATTACATCCTTTCGTTGGTGAATCGTTCCCATTATACCATTAACTTCCCAAAAAGCAAGCACAATTTATATACGGCGAGCCAATTTTTCAGAATATTCACGGCGAAACAACTCAAAACGCCCCTCGTCAAGCGCCTGACGAATCTTTTCCATCAATTTATTGTAGAAATACAGGTTGTGCATGACGGCAAGCCGCATAGCCAGCATCTCCTCGGCCACGAACAGGTGCCGGATATAAGCACGGCTGTACCGGCGGCACACCGGACAATCGCACTGGGGGTCGATGGGGTTCAAATCCGTAGCGTACTTGGCGTTCTTTAGATTGATTGCACCCTCCCATGTGAACAGGCGGGCGTGGCGGGCATTGCGGGCGGGCATGACGCAATCGAAGAAATCCACACCACGGGCCACAGCCTCAATAATATTGGTGGGTGTACCCACGCCCATCAGGTAGCGGGTCTTATCGGCTGGCATATATGGCTCCACCGCTTCGATGATGCGGTACATCTCCTCCGCGCTCTCCCCCACCGCCAGACCGCCGATGGCATAACCGGGCAAATCCAGTTCCGAAATCCGCTTCATATGGTCGATGCGGATGTCCTCATAAGTGCCGCCCTGATTGATACCCCAAAGCATCTGCTGAGGATTGACGGTATCCGGCAGTGCATTGAGCCGTGCGTTCTCCTCTTTACAGCGCACCAGCCAGCGGTATGTCCGATCTACACTTTTCTGGACATAATCCCGCGGGGCGGGATTCTCGATGCACTCATCAAAAGCCATGCAGATGTCACTGCCCAGATTGGACTGAATCTGCATGCTTTCCTCCGGTCCCATGAAAATTTTGCGACCGTCGATATGGGAGGAAAAATACACGCCCTCCTCCTTGATTTTCCGCAAGGATGACAGGGAAAACACCTGAAATCCACCGGAATCCGTCAAAATCGGGCCATCCCAGGTCATGAATTTGTGCAGACCACCGCACTCCTTCACCAGCTTATCGCTGGGACGCAGGTGCAGATGGTAGGTATTGCTCAGCTCCACCTGACAGCCGATGTTTTTCAAATCCTCGGCGCTCAATGCACCCTTGATGGCACCCTGTGTGCCCACATTCATAAATACCGGAGTCTGCACCGTACCATGGGCACAGGTAAACTCGCCACGGCGTGCCTTCCCCTCTGCTTTAATCAACTTGAACATTCATTAACTCCTCAAACCATGTGTCTTCCGTCAAACTCTCTGATAGCATCTTGATACAGTTGTGTTTGCTTGTACATTCCATTGCCGTGATTGCATCCTGGAAGAATAACCACAGATGTTTCCATAGGGTTGTTTTCCTTGAGTAATTCCAGTAATTTCTCTTGATTTTCCATACTGCCGGCGGATACAAGCAACGGGTATCTCCCCTTCTTAATCGTCTGGGGATGATTAAAATCAGCCAAATCCACTCCAAATTGCTTTTGGAACCGTTCCACTACCAAATCACAAACCCGATTGCCATGCTTCTTGAAAATATGATTACACATCTCTCGGAAAGCACCGGCCACATCACCAACCGGCGCATCCGCAATCAAGCAACGAACATTCTTCATCTCCTTTGTGGCAAGGTCAAGCACAATGCCGCCACCCATGCTGAGCCCGTGAATCAGGATTTTTCCGGTGGGATGCAGTTCATTTATCCGATTCACCCAACCCATCACATCCCGATATTCCAGTGCGCCAAAGGTAATATGTTTTCCTTCGCTGGGGCCGTGGGCACGCAGGTAAGGAATAAGAACATTATATCCCATGCTTTGATAGAACAGCGCAGGAAATGCGGATTCCCGTTCTGCATGGCTAGTATAGCCGTGCACCCAAATCATGGTCTTATCGCTTTTTCTGGGATAATAAATCGCTTTCAGCGCAAGACCATCATGGCTGGTAATCTCCCAATTTTCGTGGGGTTGCTGTTGAATCTGAGCAAGAGAGTTATGGACTGTGGTGATGGTGTCGTACCACGAATCCTCAGGGCCAACCATGGCATAGGCCTTATTGATGTCATGGCGACTGAACATCACCCGAGAAAAAATAGCGGCCTTTATTCTATCAAACATAGTAACTCCTTACACAATACACATCGCATCGCCGAAGGAAAAGAAGCGGTAGCGCTCCGTAACAGCTTCATTATATGCGTTCAAGACATTTTCCCGTCCGGCAAAGGCGGACACCAGCATCACCAGCGTGCTTTCCGGCAGGTGGAAATTGGTTATCAGGCCCTGCATCGCCTTGAACTGATAGCCGGGATAAATGAAAATTTCCGTCCATTTTGACTTAGCCTCGAAGAATCCATCCTCGTTCACGAGGCTCTCCAGTGTCCGACAGGATGTGGTACCCACACAGATGATACGCCCGCCGTTGGCTTTGGTTTCGTTCAGGATCTTCGCCGTTTCATCGGAAATCATACAAAGCTCTGCGTGCATATGATGCTCTAGAATATTCTCCGCCTTCACAGGGCGAAAGGTTCCCAAGCCAACATGAAGCGTCACAAAAGCCGTCTTTATGCCCTTCTTCCGAATTTTTTCCAACAATTCATTGGTAAAATGCAATCCGGCAGTTGGGGCGGCGGCAGAACCCACCTCTCTGGAATAGACCGTTTGGTAGCGCTCCTGATCTGCAAGCTCCGCCTTAATATAGGGCGGCAGGGGCATCTTGCCCAGACGCTCCAACACCTCCAGAAAAATACCCTCATAGTGGAACTCCACCACCCGATTGCCATCATCCTGTACGGCAGTGACCGTAGCGGTCAACTCGCCGTTACCGAAAATGACTTCGTTGCCCACCTGCATTTTTCGACCGGGCTTGCACAAGCACTCCCATTTCTTATCACCCAAATCACGCAGCAGCAAAACCTCCACCGCACCGCCGGTGGGACGGTGACCAAGAAGTCTTGCGGGCAACACACGAGAGTCGTTCATCACCAGACAGTCACCGGGCTGCAAATAATCAATCACATCATAAAAATACTTATGGCTCACCTGTCCGCTCACTCTATCCAGTACCATCAAACGAGAGGTATCCCGCTGCTCCAGTGGTGTCTGGGCAATCAGTTCCTCCGGAAGGTCATAATAAAAATCGTGGGTTTTCAAATCCGTTCCTCCAGAATCGTCGCATTTCCTCGATTATACCCCAAATCCACATAATTTGCAACACGCAAAATCCCCTTTCGTCGCATAGATTGGCGTGGAGGGATGAAGCTATGAAAAAACCGTTCTTTACCGGTGTATGCACCGCACTGGTCACGCCGTTTCTGGATGACAGGGTGAATTACCCCATGATGGAACAGCTCCTGCGGCGGCAAATCGATGCAGGAATCCGTGCCGTTGTTATCTGCGGAACAACCGGAGAGGCGCCAACATTATCCGATGACGAAAAGCTGGAGCTGTTTCGGCGGGCAAAAGCCTTTGTGGGAAACGACTGCATGATTATCGCCGGCACCGGCACAAACTGCACCTCCCACGCCGCTTCGCTCAGCTATGCGGCGGAGCAAGCAGGTGCGGATGGGCTACTGATTGTCAGTCCCTACTACAACAAAGCCACCCCCGAAGGGCTCATTGCTCACTATCTGACCATTGCGCACACCGTCAGTCTGCCAATCATTTTATACAATGTACCCACACGAACCGGCGTGGACATACCGGTATCCGTATGTCAGCGACTTTCACCCATTCCAAATATCGCTGGCATTAAGGAGGCCGGACGGGACATCACAAAAATCACGAAGCTATGCCGTTGCTGCGATAGCTTTTCTGTTTGGAGTGGTAACGATGATATGGCGGTTCCGGCGATTTCGGTAGGCGCCCAAGGCCTTGTGTCAGTAGTGGCGAATTTGTTTCCGGCCCAAACGCAGGCGATGGTACAGGCAGCGCTGGATGGAGATTTGGACACTGCCGCCGCATTACAGCAGGAGCTTCAGCCGTTGAACGAGCTGTTATTTTGTGAACCGAATCCCATTCCTGTGAAAGCGGCGATGAAGTATCTGGGGTTTGACTGCGGCGGGTGCCGACTGCCATTGACGGAGCTGAGCAAAGAGAATCGTTCTAAGCTGGATGCATATTTCCAATGAATAACGCCGCCCGACTGGGCGGCGTTACGATATTAGGCCAGTACGGCCTTATGGAATACCTTTTTGCCCTTACGGATTTTGACACCATCCTTGAGCATTTCTTCAGTGACGGCAAACTGGGCAGAGGGTACCTTCTCGTCATTGACCAGAACACCGCCCTGCTCCACCAACTGGCGTGCCTGCTTATTGGAAGGCGCCAAACCGCAGGCCACCATCAGATTCAGGATGCCGATTTTACCATCGGTCAGCTTGTCGGCAGTAATCTCAGTGGTGGGCATATTGGCGTCATCACCGCCGCCCACAAACAGAGCCTTGGCAGCGGCCTGAGCCTTATCCGCCTCTTCCTCGCCGTGAACCAACTTCGTCAGCTCGTAAGCCAGAATTTCCTTCGCCACATTCAGCTGCGCATCCTTCCAATCAGCCATGGCATCAATCTGCTCCATAGGCAGGAAGGTCAGCATCCGGATGCACTTGAGCACGTCTGCATCCTCCACATTGCGCCAGTACTGATAGAAATCAAAGGGCGTGGTCTTGTTGGGGTCCAGCCACACCGCACCCTTGGCGGTCTTGCCCATCTTCTTACCCTCGGAGTTCAGCAGCAGAGTAATGGTCATGGCATGGGCATCCTTGCCCAGCTTCCGGCGAATCAGCTCGGTGCCGCCCAGCATATTGCTCCACTGGTCGTTACCGCCGAACTGCATATTACAGCCGTAGTGCTGGAACAGGTAGTAGAAATCGTAGGATTGCATGGGCATGTAGTTGAATTCCAAGAAGCTCAAGCCCTTCTCCATCCGCTGCTTGAAGCACTCGGCACGAAGCATATTATTGACGCTGAAGCAGCCGCCGATTTCACGGATGAAGTCCACATAGTTCAGGTTCAGCAGCCAGTCAGCGTTGTTCACCATCTGAGCCTTGCCCTCGCCGAACTCGATGAACCGCTCCATCTGCTTTTTGAAGCAGGCGCAATTGTGGTCGATAACTTCCTTGGTCATCATGCTTCTCATATCGGTACGGCCGGAAGGGTCGCCAATCATTGCAGTACCGCCGCCAATCAGGGCGATAGGCTTGTTTCCGGCCATCTGCAGCCGCTTCATCAGGCACAGAGCCATAAAGTGACCCACATGGAGAGAGTCGGCAGTGGGGTCAAAGCCAATGTAGAAGGTGGCCTTGCCATTGTCAATCATTTCACGGATTTCTTCTTCATTGGTCACCTGTGCAATCAGGCCACGGGCAACCAACTCATCATATAATTTCATTTGGTATTCCTCCTAAATGTCATTTATGTGTTATTTATCAAACGCAACAGTTTATTACGCAGCAGCGTCACATTTTCTTGCTCAAGGACAACGTCTCGACAGGTATGGATGCGTCCCAGCCAATATCCGATTCCTTTTGTACGATGCAATGCCGCAATTCCCACACCGAAGGGGAAATTTTTCTGATCGGAAGGGTAGTAGGCAAACCCCTTTTCCACCACGGACACAGTCTTTTCACCATCATCAGACACCAAACTTCTTAGTGCTGTGATTTTCGAGTCATCCTTCTTCACCTTTCTGCCAGGGAACAGCAAAATATGGTTTCCATCCCCCACGCAGTCCAGATTCAAAACCAGCTGGTGTTTCGTTGAATTTTTATGGGCTTTTCGATAGGAACTGGAGCCAATCAGCCCCGCCTCCTCCAGATCAAAAAGCACAAAGCAAACCCGTTGACGCAAATGCTGCGGCACAGAAGCCATGGTTTCCAGCACTGTAACCACACCGGAAGTATTGTCATTGGCAGCATGACGGTTCGCTGGCCCAATCATCAGCAGAACCAACGCCCCAAAGTAAACCACATATGCGACCCCAAACGCCAGCGCTGAGCTGCCGCTCAGCACACCGACCAGTACACCTGCACCGATTGCAACCAAAGCAAATACGCCCACCAGCAGAATCTGATACAAAATAAACATAATAAAGTTGCAAGGCGTAATAAAATTCGGAAGGCCAATACTGGCGGGTGTATCATAATGTGCGGTAATCAGATACTCTGCTTGCTCCGGATTTCCAAACACAATATTCCGACTGCCAAGGCTCCCCTTTTCAACATTGCATGGATAACGTAATTGTTCAGCATAGCCGGTAACAGCCTCAATAAATGCTGTTTTTTGCTTTTTGGTTTTTCGGATTTCATGATTCTCCAGCACATCCATAGGCTTTGAAATCACAGGCATTCCCCTTCTCTCTGTCTACAAAAAAGCCCTCTGTCCTTACGGACAGAGGGCGTAAAATACGCGGTACCACCTCTGGTTCGTCTGCATCTCACGGTGCAGACCTCACGGCGTCCAACAACGCCTGACGCTGTTTCGGGCGCACCCGTCCTTCCCTACTCTAGTTCAGGAAAGCCACTCCGGGAGGTATTTCAGCACGTTCCCCCACTGCCTTGCACCCACCGGCAGCTCTCTGGCGGGAAATGATGCGCTTACTTGTTCCCATCACTGTGTTTAGGATATTTTAGCATCAAAAAGTCCTTTTGTCAAGGACATTATACCAAGCTAATCTGGGCACCGATGACAACTATATCCTCGCCACGATTGCGGAACAGCAATCTGATTTCCAGACCATCAACATCTATCATCGTATAGCAGTCACACCACTCAGAGTTCTCGCTCTGTATCATCAAAGTGCCGATGACATCTTCCAGCTGGGTTCCAGTCATTCCGGTGGAAATGTCCTTTGTGATGGGATATTGTTCAACGTTTTCCGCAGATGTGTGTATCTCCAAAAAGAATGGTGTTTCCTGCATGGGATCCTCTTCGGAATAAGCTCCAAACACATAGACCATATCCCCAAGCACAGCTTCGTAGTAGTATGTAGTTTCCTCCACCGTACCAATCGACCAAAATCTATCCCATTTCATTTTGGACAACAGTTCAAGCGTCGAATCAGTCATGTCTGAAAGGGGTGTCATATCGCGCTCAACAGGTGCGGTACTTTTTTTGATGTTGACCATCTTGTTGGTAGACACCTTCGCCACATCAAAGAAGGTAGATGTCCATGCCACAGTATCCGTATTATACTGTCTGGACATAGAGTGTAAAAACGCATCTCTAAAGTCAGAAAAATCCGGACTTTGGGGCATATAGCGAAAGCTTCGATAAAAAATTCGTCCAAACGCTTTGCTATCCCGCTCGAACACCCGATCCCATATCTCATACATAGTATGGGAGATAATAAAAGAATTCGTGTACTTATGCTCATTGCTGGTATCTGCGTAAATCGGCCCACAAATAAAGTCCGCAATAATAACCAGACTATCTAACGGATTATCATCATCATACTGATCACTTTCGTAGGCCCGGTCATAGACGTAATCATCCATCGACCGTTTGGTGCCGGCGATGTTTCTTCCGCCGCCCTCCACGTTCATTCCGATTTTCCATTTACCGTCATTCATATACAGGCAAGCAAATACATCGGATAACGCCTCATTCAAAGCGCCTGTCTGATTACGGGAGGCACCGCTTCTGGAAAGACCATACTGAAATACAGAATGACCCACCTCATGGGCAAGAACCTCCGGCGAGTTGGCTACGTCCGCAGACAGCACCACTGCCACACCGTTGCTATTAGCAGCGGTGCCATCGATTTTCCCGCATAAAAACAGCATGCTCGTTCCGTTACTGCCATCGAGTCCAGTGTATCCGAAGCTGGAATCATACCATTGCAGAACGTCATAATACGAACGCATTACGCAGTACATGTCGTAGTCCGTACCCCTGCTCCAGTCCGCGTTGGAGGTACTGTACATCAAATTTTTGTCCTTGGTTACCCTCCAATACCGACCGGACTGTTTCATATAGTCGCTAGGTTCCAATTTCTCGGCATCTTCAAATACTTTGTTGAACACATAGAAGTTGTACTCAGAATTATACGCATAATACACACCATCGTCCTGACTAACGTTGAACGTTTGATTATTGGCAGTTATCTGCGCATCAGAAAAATAGTAATTTGGATTTACTTCATTGGCTGAATATACGGTTTTATCGTTCACTCCTGTTACGAATTCTACGACAGTCTGATAACCATCCACCTGCACATCCGCTGTGAAGCAGCGACAAATGCGTGCCTCATCATTTTCGGTAATGTAGATAACAGGACGAACAGAACGTTCTTGAATTTGAATTCTATTATCCTCATTTTTCATCCATTCGGGGATTTTGGATGCCTCTGCAACCAACGAATCAAATTCATTACCAAAAGCGGATGTTAGGTCATAGTACGTGCCAGTGCAATAGTTTTCATCGCCCACCACGCATATCATGCTGGAATCGTAGATTTCTACACCTTTATAAGACTGGGTGTAGTAAACGGCGGTTTCATCCTCATAGGTGCGCACAGCACTGACCGACAGCTCGTCGCCACTGGACAATCCATACTCATCCAAAACAAACAGCATAGCAATTTCTTCTGTAGTCTGGGGTTCTGGGGTCTTGCTATCCGTCAAATGCTTGACCAATAGCACCCCACCAACCACAAGACCAACAACAAGAACGCTCACCAGCGGTATCAACCATTTTAGGTTCTTCTTCATAATATCCCCCTCTTACGACAGCATCTCTTCTGCACTTTTCAGGGTGGTTTCTGTGATATTGGCACCTCCGATGATGCGAGCCAGCTCACGCTTACGGCCTTCGATATCCAAAGGTGTAACCGTGGTATAAGTACGACCATCACGCTCACCCTTGGCAATCAGCAAATGCGTATTAGCCAGCGCTGCAAGCTGCGGCAAATGGGTCACGCACAGCACCTGCTTATGGATTGCAACGCTGCGCAGCTTTTCCGCCACCTTCTGAGCCGCACGGCCGGACACGCCCGTATCCACCTCGTCGAAAATCAGGGTTTCCACCTGATCCTTCTCCGCCAGCACATTTTTCATAGCCAGCATGATACGGGCCAACTCGCCACCGGAGGCCACCTTACTCATGGATTTCAGCGCCTCCCCCGCATTGGCAGACATATAGAACACAACGCTGTCTGCACCATCGGCAGTTAAGTCCGTAGGCGTAAATTGGCAGGAAAACTGCACACGGGGCATATCCAGCTGAGCCAATTCAGTGAGAATCCGTTCTGAGAGCATCTCAGCTGTCTGCTTGCGATTCTTACGCAGCACCAGCGCCGCATCAAAGGCCGCCTCCTCAGCGCCCTTTAGTTTCCCTTTCAGCCGCTCCACATGGTCATCGGCAAATTCGATTTGATCCAGCTCTGCCTTGGCATTTTCCAGATACTCCAGAATATCCGCACAGGTAACGCCGTACTTCCGGCGCAGCCGGTGAATCACATCCAGTCGGGCTTCGATGCGCTCCAGCTCATCAGCGGAATAGCTCAAATCATCCCGTGCGTCCCGAACCTCCTCGGCAACGTCCTGCACCTGATACATCAAATCGGACACACGCTCATGGAACTGGGCAAAGGCATCAGTATAGCGAGCCAAACGAGCCAGTTCCCGCTCTGCCTGCGCCAAAAGCGTTGCAGCGCCGTCGGTTTCGTCGCCGCCGTACAGGCACTCCACCGCAGCGTTCATGCCATCAGAAAGCTTCTCCGCATTCTGCAGAATCTTCCGCCGCTCCTCCAGCGCTTCGTCCTCTCCAACCTCCAGCTCCGCCTTGGAAATCTCCTCGATTTGGTAACGAAGGGTTTCCATCCGGCGCAGCTTTTCACTTTCGTCCATGCTCATCCGCTCGATTTCACGGCGCAATGCGGACACAGTGTTATATTTTTCGGAATAATCCGCCCGAAGGGATTCATTATCTCCAAAGGCATCCAAAAAGCTCAGATGGTTGGCTTCATCCAGAAGCGACGCAGAATCATGCTGACCATGGATGTTGATTAGCTGGATGCCCAGCTTTTTCAGAATGGACACTGTTACCAGTGTGCCATTGACCCGACAAACATTCTTGCCGTCCAAGTGGATCTCTCGCTGGATGATGGTTTCTGAGTCATACTCTACGCCGTTTTCCTCAAACCACGGCACCCGTGGAACATCGGTGAACACCGCCCGAACAGATGCCTTATTGGCACCGGTACGAATCATATCCCGGTATGCACGCTCGCCCAAAATGGCAGAAATTGCATCTATAACGATGGATTTACCGGCACCGGTTTCACCGGTCAGTACATTGAAGCCCCGGTCGAAGGAAATGTCTGACTGCTCAATCACAGCGATATTCTCGATGTGCAGCAAACTCAGCATAGTATCTACCTCAATTCAGCAGATTTTTAATCTCGCTGCAAAACGCAGCGGCAGCATTGGTATCCCGCATCACAATCATCACAGTGTCATCTCCGGCCAGCGTGCCCAGCACGAAGCTCATATTCATAGCATCCACCGCAGAGCCTGCCGCAGAAGCCAATCCCGGTAACGTATGGATAACCACCAGATTCTGCGCATAATCGTAGCCGGTGACACATTCACGGAAGATGGTATTGAGCCGTGTGGAGAAGGTTCCGGTAACTTCCTTCGCAGAAGTTGTATAACGATAAGTACCGAAATTTGTCAGTTCCTTGACGATTCGCAGTTCCTTGATATCTCTGGAAATGGTTGCCTGAGTGCTGTAAAAACCTGCGTCCTGCAGTTCCTGCAGCAGCTGCTCCTGTGTTTCTACATCACGGGTTGCGACGATCTCCAGAATTTTAGCCTGTCTTTGTGTTTTCATATTTTCACCCCATCAATTGGCTTTGAATTTCAAATTCAATACATCGTAAAAGCTCCGCTCCTTCAGGCGCAGAAGCTTAGTTTGCAAGTCAGATTTGCGAATCGTCGCAACATCGCCCATGTTCAACCGCACGGCCTTGCCCCCGTCTACCGACAAAAAGGCATTGCGGCGCATATTGCGAGTCAACTCCACGCTAATCACCCGCTCGTCAGACGCTACTAAACAGCGGCTGGCCATATCGTGTGCGCAAATGGGCGTGATAAGGATGCTCCGTGCCTCCGGCTCCACGATTGGGCCGCCAGCGGAGAGATTATAGGCCGTAGAACCGGTGGGCGTAGCCACAATGATACCGTCGCCGCCGCACTCCATCGCTTGAACCCCATCGCAGGACACCTTCAAATGGACGATGCGAGCCACAGCGCCCTTGGTAAGCACCACGTCATTCAGGCAGATATCATGGTAAATGAGGTCACGGTCACGACGGACGGTCACATCCAGCATCATTCGGCTGTCAATGGAGTAATCTCCCTCTGCCAGACGGGCCAGCTGGTTCAGCTCACTGCTCTCCAGCTCCGCCATAAAGCCCATGGTACCGATATTAACGCCCAGAATCGGAACACCATGGCGGGTGGCCGCCTTGGCCATATGCAATATGGTTCCGTCGCCACCGAAGCAAATCACCAAATCTGTGTTTTGAATCTCACGATCCAGCTTATGAAAGCGCAAATCCCGTGGCAAATCGTAGCTACGATCCACCTCAAAGGGCAGGCACAGCCGCACCTCGATTCCCGCATCCTGCAGGATGGCCATAGCGCTGCGCACAGTTTGGAAATTTTTATCCCGATATGGATTTGGAGTCAAAATAACACGCTTTATCATGCGCTCACCCCTTTAGCGTTTCATGAGCCTGACGTACCACCTGCGCCGTGTCCAGCTGGATGCCCTCCACCGGACGCAGGGTCAAATGTCCCAAAAATTCTATATTTCCCTCAGGGCCCTTCACCGGCGAGAAAGTGAGCCCCAGAATCGTAAAGCCCAAATTTCCTGCCAGCTCCACGAACATATCCAGAACCTCTTTGTGTGTTTCTGGTTCCCGAACCACGCCTTTTTTTCCGACCTTTTCCTTACCTGCCTCAAACTGGGGTTTAATCAGGCAAAGCACCTGACCATCCTCCTTAAGCAAGGTTTTGATGGTGGGAAGGACGATTTTCAGGGAAATAAAGCTCACATCAATAACCGAAAGATCCAGTGGTTCACCCAGCTCCTCCGGTGTTACATAACGGATATTGGTTCGCTCCATGACCACCACCCGGGGGTCACTGCGAATCTTCCAATCCAACTGGCCATAGCCCACGTCGATGGCGAAAACCTTTTTCGCTCCCTGCTGGAGCAGGCAATCCGTAAAGCCACCGGTGGATGCACCGGAGTCGCTACACACATAGCCCTCCGGCTTTACGCCAAAATCACGCAGCGCCTTCTCCAGCTTCAGTCCGCCACGGCTCACATAGGGACAAACGCCCCCACGCACCTCAATGGATACATTTTCCTCATAGGAAATCCCTGGTTTATCCGCCTTTTGGCCCTCTACATAAACCAATCCCGCCATAATAATTGCCTGCGCTTTGGATCTGGAATCCGCATAGCCCTGCTCTGTCAGCAGTACGTCCAGCCGTTTCTTAATCTTCATGGCTTACTGCCTCCTGAACAAATTTTGCGATGGATTCCGGATCTAGCCCATAATGCCGGTACAAAGAATCCATATCGCCGTGGGTAACAAACTGGCGGCCCAAATCAATGCCGTCCACCCGGATATTGGGCTTGATATGCTGCAAATCCCACGCCAATTCCTCACGGATACCGCAACCGCCGGCAATTTCCTCTACTACCACCACGTGTTCATTGTCAGACATCATGGTAAGCACGTTATATACCGGCAGCGGCGACACGGTAAGCAGTCGCAGCACTGTAGCTTCAATGCCCAGCTCCGCCAGACGCTCAGCTGCCTTCATGGTATTATCCAGCATGGTGCCATAGGTAATCAGGGTCACATCCTTGCCCATTCGGTGACAAGCCAACGCACCGGCCTTACATATATCAATTTCGCCATTCCAGTTGCTGCCCTCGAAGCTTCGGTTACCGCCTCGAGGGTAGCGAATTGCCACAGGACCATCGCAGGATTTGACCGCCCACCGGAGCATATCCTCCTGCTCGTTCAAGCTGGCTGGGCAAAGCACTGTCATACCCGGAGCGTGACGCAGAAAGCCCACGTCATAAATGCCATGATGGGTTTCGCCATCCTCGCCTACCAGTCCGGCACGGTCAATGGCCAGCACCACATGAAGATGTAGCATGGCGATATCCTGCATAATCATGTCGTAAGAACGCTGCAGGAAGGTGGAATACAGCGCCACCACCGGAACCATCCCCTGCTTCGCAAGGCCACCAGCCATGGACACTGCGTGTTCCTCCGCAATACCCACATCAAAGGTGCGTTTCGGATAGGTCTTCTTGAAATTGAGTAGGCCGGTGCCTCCGGGCATGGCAGCGGTAATGGCGCAAACACGGGTATCATTCTCAGCAATATCCATCATAGTTTGACCAAAACGGCTGGAGAACGTAGGGCCGCCCTTGCTGTTGGTTTCGCCGGTGGCAGGATTGAATTTTCCGATGCCGTGGAACTTGGAGGGATCCTGCTCCGCAGGAGCGTAGCCCAGTCCCTTTTTAGTCATCACATGAAGCAACACAGGCTCCCGCATCTCCTTGGCGATGCGCAGAAGGCCAATCAGCTCATTGACATCGTTTCCGTCCACAGGACCAAGGTAAGTCAGTCCCATATTCTCAAATATAGTGGTGGGAAGCACCATCCGCTTCAGCCAATCCTTTATGGAGCGAGTCTTTCGGTAGATAAAACGGCTGACCCGATTCTTCGACATAAAACTGCGGTAATGAGCCTTCATGCCCAGATAGCTTTCCTTGATGCGGATGCGGGAAAGGTGCTTTGCCATGCCGCCCACATTCCGGTCAATGGACATCTCGTTATCATTCAGAATGATGAGAATAGGCTCACGGCTTTCCGCCGCATCATTAAGTCCCTCGTATGCCATGCCGCCGGTGGCCGCACCGTCGCCAATCACCGCCACAACATCGTGTGTATTGCCGGACAACGTTCTGGCACGGGCCATGCCCAGCGCAATGGATACAGAGCTGGAGGCGTGTCCGGCCACGAAGGAATCCGTCACGCTTTCGCTGGGCTTAGGGAATCCGGCCATGCCACCAAACTGGCGCAAATTGCTGAATTCAGCCTGCCGACCGGTAAGCAACTTATGCACATAGGACTGGTGTCCCACATCGAACACCAGTCTGTCTTTTTTAGTATCGTATACCGTTTCCAGCGCCACAGATAATTCCACCGTGCCCAGATTGGAGGCAAGGTGACCGCCTGTTTTGGAAACGCTCTCTATCAAAAAATCACGGATTTCCTGACATAACAACAGTCTGTCCTTATCGGACAGGCATACCAAATCGTCGTGATCCTTGATGCTCTCTAATATACTCACGAAGCTACACGACCTATCGTTATTTTTTCTTTTTCTTGCTGAATATCTTCGAGGGATGACGCAGCAAGTAGATTAGGTTGCCTACACCGGACACAATTATGGTGCAGGACTCAATGGCAATAGACTTTCCAATGGCTTTGCCGCCTACCGTAAAGCCCGCAACAAGCGAGGACATCAGCAACACGATTAGCTTGGGAATGGGAAAGTCCGTTCGGGCAATTACCTGCGCTGCAATAGTCGCAGCCGCCGAGCCGGATACAACACCGCAGATATCGCCAATCACATCGTTGCAAATGGAGCCAACACGCTCCGCATTGCGTAGTAGCTTAATGGCCTCTTGCGCACCAGGCACCTTGCGGGCCGCCATGGAATGAAAGGGCTTTTCGTCCGCAGAGGTTACCGCTACGCCGATGATATCAAAAATGATGCCCACCAGAATGATGACCATCAAAACAACAAACGCTACAATAATTCCACTAACAGACATAAGAACATCCGACAGCAGTGAAATGATGCCGGACACAAGAATGGTTACGAAAAAAATAGTGACGACCCAGCGGATCGTCTTGCTCCGCTCCTTCTTCGCTGCGGATGGGTCTGATTTCGACACGGAAGTAACTCCTTAATGTTAATAAAACGGTAGCAGGCAGGATAAATCTTACGGCTTAGGTCGGGTTGGTTTTCCCCGGACGAAACCCACCGTTGCCGCATGGGCCGTTTCCATTTAATCCGTCCGTCCAAACGTTGCCGAAGTTGGCTACCCGATTGCCACTTAGTCCGTACTGTAATCCCCTGCCTGCCCAATTACGACAGCCTAGGTGATTTCCACGACAAGATGCGTCATAGTCTTAGCCTCTTTTGCAAGCATGGTTTCCGGGAGCGATGACGCAACACGTTATGGCCATAACGCCGTCGCGCCTGTTCTCCCTTCCCCGCAGGTTCACTCAAGGCAGGCTACACTGCACGCAGCACACGATTCTGTGCACCGCCTTGCAGGTTCTTACTTGATTCGTACGCGCAGGAGGCTTCCATACCGGAGTTCGCACCTGCGTCGCACAAGCTTCAAGTCTCCACGGAAACCGGGTCGTATGCCCCATGCCATTGGAGCGCGCCCGGAATCCTTAACCCCCAGCATCCACCCTAAACTGGGCGTAAAAAGCAGACACCAGGGACTTCATCGATGTGCCCTTCAA